>NZ_WHIW01000002.1 GCF_009295635.1 Alkalilimnicola sp. S0819
AGCATCCAGCGCGCCAGGGTGTTGCGCGAGAGTTCCACCCCCATGCGGCCAAACGTTTTCTCCTGGCGGTACAGCGGCAGGCCATCGGCGTACTTGGCCGTGGCGATGGTGGCGAGCAGCGCGGGGCTCGCATTGCTCTTGGGCAGGGGCTGTGGCGGCATGGGCGCCTGCACCACGCCGTCTTCACACTGCCGGCAGGCGTATTTCAGCCGCACATGGCGGATGACCTGGATCTTGGCCGGGATGACGTCGAGCTGCTCGCTGACCTCCTGGCCGATCACCGCAAGCTCGCGGCCGTCCTCGGCGCAGCGGCGCTCGTGCTCAGGCAATTCGTGAATCACCTCGACACGCGGCAGCTCCGGCGGCAGGGCAACGCGACCACCCCGGCGGCGCTTGCGCGTCGGGGTGGTGTCATCCGTCTCGGGCGCCGACTCGGTGAGGGTCTCGGCGTCTTCAGCCTCCACCAGCGTTTCGGCTTCGTCGAAGAATAGATCCCGCTGTTCAATGCGGTATTTTTCGGTGGACGGGCCGAAGCGTTGCTCGATGGCCAGGCGCAGCTGCTCGATCAGCGCCTGTTTCTCCGCCTGCCACTGTGCCTTTTCAGCCACATGTCGGGCCGTCAGCCGCTCGATCTGCGCCCGTTGCTCGGCAAGCTGCTGCTGGAGATCCTCCACGGTCGGAGTGGTGCGGGAAGCGACTGATTTCATGGCGGTAATTATACCGCAAAAGACCCGCCAAAAGGAGCAGAATTTCACCCAACCGATTGATAATTCAACGCCTTGTGCGGTTTCATCAGAGCGATGTCGTAGCCGTCGAGCAGCCAGTTGAGCTGCTCGCTCGTCAGGCGCAACGGCGCCTCGCCGAGCGCCTCCGGCCACTTGAATCGCTCCGACTCCAGGCGCTTGTACCAGAGCACGAAACCGTTGCGCTCCCAGGCGAGGATCTTCACCTTGTCCCGGGCCCGGTTGCAGAAGACGAAAACGGCCTCCTCGAAGGGATTTAGCTCCAGCGCCTCCTGGACCAAGACCGAGAGCCCATCGATGGACTTGCGCATGTCCACCGGCTCACGGCACAGATACACGCTCAGCCCGGCACCGGGGCGCATCATGCCACCATCTCCACGGCCACGAAACGCGCCGGCCGGTGCCGCGCGGGCACGGCGACACCGAGCTCAGCCAAGTGGCGCTCCCAGGCCAGCAAGTCGGCGAGCTCCAATTGCTGCGCCTCGGCGTAGGCGCTCAGGGTCTGCCCCGAGGACGCGGCGTGGTACAAATAGCCGAGCCAGCGGGCTCGAGCCGGGGAAAGCCAAAGCATCGTGATCGCCTCCTTTAGTGATGGAGACGATAGTGTCAGCGGTCCTGGTGAGCTTCAGAAGAAGGGGTTGGTGGAGCGCTTACGTCGGTTCCAGCGATTTGTTAGCCTCCGTTCCCGCTCGTCGGCTTCGGGGGGTTCGGTGGTGGTGGGGGGCGAACGCTCGTTGGTGGCGGGTTGACGTTCGCGTTATCTCTGAATCCGCCGTTGTTGCCGCCCCGGTTCGGAGGGGGCGGGGGATTTGAGCCTTTTCTCCGGTTCGTCATGCTGTCGCTCCAACTTCACTTACAAACTCAACCCACTTCACGTCTCGCGCGTGAACGAGGATTCCATCCAGCTGAGCCAAGTCAATCGATGAGCCGTCCTCCTGGATCCAGCAGGGTAGCATCAAGTAAAACTGCCCTTTGTCCGCCTCGACCGGCCATTCCTTCGGCCATCCGTAGAGTCGGCGCCCGTCATTCAGGTGGAGAATTACGAACATCACCTTCTGCGACAGTACGCAGTACCACTCGGACGGATGGGAGGTTCTGGTGGTGAAGCCGGCCTTTCTAAGCCACTTGTGAATTGTGTCGTTGTTTGTGCAATGGGCGAGAACCCCGCCGAAGACGACCGCGAGCGCTAGAGCGGCCAGCCCTTCGGAAGCTTTGCTCCACGGAGCGAGCGCGATCCAGTTCCCAGCGTACTCGAGCGACCATCGGACGACCGGCACCAGTGCCTGTATCAGAAAGGTGAACACCAGCGCCTGGACAACCCGCTCAAACTGAGAAGGCTTCGGGTGCGACGTAAGACCATAGAAAATCCACGCGGCCAGAAAGCCGGGCAAAAGGTAGGTTAGAAGCGCAACCAAGTCTTTTGAAAATTCTGCCGGCATCTCAATTACTAACGGCTAATGCGAGAGCTGAGCTCATACCTACTGTTCCTCAACCGGTTCGAGGATAAGATGAGCTAAATGCTCAAGCATCAAGGTGGCCCGTATCCGGCCAGACAACTGCGATACGAAAACACCACGCACAGCCTCTTGCGAAAGAGCGCGCTCGAGTTGCCCGACGAGCTCCGCCTTGTCTTCGTCTTGGTGGTACTCGACACCGTTCAGCCATGACTTGAGGCTGCTGTCGTCGAACAGCGGAACACCGTTCACCGATATCTGAAAGTAAGGCTGATAGTCGCCGTGCTCATAGACCTGCCGAATAGTCTTTATGTGTCGGGCAAGGGAGGTTCCTCGCCCTTTTCTGCCGAACAGAGCACAAGTCTTTTCGAACGAAGCTGGTTCGCGCGCCAGAAAGATAGGACGCGCCAAGTGAAGGAGCGCACATACATCTCCATAAGCGAAGTCGCTGATCTCGAGTGACAGACCAGATTCCGCTTTCCACCTGATGTTCTTGATCGTCGGAAAATCACTCAGTATCCGAGCGCCGCGTAAGCGGTCGCAGTTACGAATAAACTGCCGGAGGAGAGCGCTCTCGTCGTCCTCAAACACAAGCGTCAGCTGTTCACTCGGACTTCCATCCTCAGGAACAGCGTTTAGCTTCACTACCGTCATGTCATCCCCACATGGCTAATGACGCGGCTGACTTCGTTGCCGAATCGGCCGCCCAAGCCGGGCACCTCTGATTCGTACCGCGCCGCTTCCTCGATAAGTTCCTCTTCCGCCTCCGGATGGAACTCGTGCTTCATTGGTGCAGGCGGTTTCGCAGTCGCTCAAAAACCTGTGCGCCGGGCACACCCTGTACCGTTCCGTCTACCAGATCCTGATATCGCCGCTGGGCTTCCACCAGCCAGGCCTTCTCGACCTCCGAGTCGGCGGGAGCATCCAATTCGGCCACCAAGGTGCGCAGCAGCTCGTTCTTCTCTGAGTCGCTGAGCGATTGAATGTCCTTGTAGATGTCTGAAATCGTCCGTGCCATGGCAAGTCTCCGTGGAGGCAGTGAGCATCAGTTTACCGCCTCTGCTTCACCAGCCGCCAACTTGTGTTCTCCCGCGCGGCGCTTATGATGGGCGGCGACATCACCCCCCACGCCTCTCCACGATGCGTACCCCGGGGGGTTACTTGTCTATGGGGCCCCGCTCTTGTCGCGGTTAACACGCCGCGCTAGTGTCCCTTGCATGAACAAGAATCCCATCGGCCCGATCCATCCGGGCGAACACCTCGCGGAGTACCTGGAAGAGTTCGGCATCAGCCAGTACCGCCTGGCCAAGGACATCAGCGTGCCGCCCCGGCGGATCAACGAGATCGTCAAGGGCACGCGGGCGGTCACCGCGGACACGGCCCTGCGCCTGGGCCGCTATTTCGGCACCAGCCCCGAGTTCTGGATGAATCTGCAGGACCGCTACGAGCTGGACAAGGCGGCCCTGGAACTCGGCGGCCGACTGGACGCCGAGGTGCGCCCATCCCCGCAGGTCGCCGCCCACCGCTGAACCCGCCGTCCGGCCCGCAACAACAATAAAAAGTCATGGAAAAGAGTCAGGAACGCATCTTTCAGGACCACATCGTCGATTATCTCGGCCAACACGGCTGGAAAGTCGGCACCGCCGCCGCCTATGACCGGGCCCGCGCCCTGTATCCCGAGGACGTGCTGGCCTTCGTTCAGTCCGCCCACCCGGAGCAATGGGGGCGCCTGCAACGCCATTACCCGCAGAACCCCGACCAGGCCCTGCTCGATGGTCTGGCGCGCAATCTCCAGCGCGACGGCACCCTCTCCGTGCTGCGCCACGGCTACAAGGACCGGGGCGCGCGGCTGCGCTTCTGCCAGTTCAAGCCCGACCACGGCATGAACCCGGAGACCCTGGCCCGTTACCGGGCCAACCGCCTGCGGGTGGTGCCCGAGGTCTCCTACGCCGTGGACCCGGCCGAGAACTACAACCCGCGGCTGGACCTGGTGCTCTTCGTCAACGGCATTCCGGTGGCCACCCTGGAGCTGAAGAGCGCCTTCAAGCAGTCGGTGGACAACGCCAAGCGTCAGTACCGCCGCGACCGCCCGCCGAAAAACCCCAACACCCGCCGCGACGAGCCGCTGCTCGCCTTCAAGCGCGGCGCGCTGGTGCATTTCGTGGTGAGCCAGGAAGAGGTCTGGATGAGCACCCGGCTTGCCGGCAAGGACACCTTCTTTCTGCCCTTCAACCGCGGCACCAACGAGGGCGGCGCGGGCAATCCGCCGAACCCTCAGGGCTTCGACACGGCTTATCTGTGGGAACAGGTGTTCCAGCTGGACGCCTGGCTGAAGATCCTCGGCCGCTTCATCCACCTGCAGAAAGAGATCAAGGAAGACTTTCACGGCCGGCGTTACACGAAGGAAACCCTGATCTTCCCCCGCTTCCATCAGTGGGAAGTGGTCAACGAATTGGTGGAGGAAACCGCCGAGGAGGGGCCGGGCAAGCGGTATCTGGTGCAGCACAGCGCGGGCTCGGGCAAGTCCAATTCCATCGCCTGGACGGCCCACCAGCTGGCATCCCTGTACGGGCCGGACGAGCAGAAGCTGTTCCAGTCGGTGATCGTGGTCACCGACCGCACCGTGCTGGACGCCCAGCTGCAGGAGACCATATACCAGTTCGAGCACGCCGGCGGCGTGGTCTGCCGCATCAGCCGCGAGGAGGGCGAGGGCAGTAAGTCCGCGCAATTGGCCCAGGCCCTGGAAGAGGGCACGCCGATCATTGTCGTGACCCTGCAGACCTTTCCCGCCCTGTACGAGGCCCTGGACAAGCGCCCGGCGCTGAAAGGCCGCAGCTTCGCGGTGATCGCCGACGAGGCCCATTCCTCCCAGACCGGCTCGGCGGCGAACAAGCTCAAGGCCCTGCTGGGGGCCGATGCCGCGGAGCTGGGCGAGGAGCCTTCCGCCGAAGACCTGCTGGACGCCGCGGTGGCCGCCCGCCGCCCCGCCGAGCGGATCAGCTATTACGCCTTCACGGCCACACCCAAGGCCAAGACCATCGAGATGTTCGGCCGTCCGCCCCGGCCCGAGCTGCCGCCCGCGGACGACAACAAGCCCGAGCCCACGCACGTCTACACCATGCGCCAGGCCATCGAGGAGGGCTTCATCCTCGATGTGCTGCGCAACTACACCTCGTACAACACCGCCTGGAAGATCGCCCACCAGGGCGACGCGGAACGGGAGGTGGACAGCAAGCGTGCCGCCACCCTCATCGCCAAATGGCTGCGCCTGCACCCGCACAACATCGGCCAGAAGGTGGAGATCATCGTCGAGCACTTTCGCGACAAGGTCGCGCATCGGCTGGATGGTCAGGCCAAGGCCATGCTGGTGACCGGCTCGCGCCGCGAGGCGGTGCGCTACCAGCTCGCCATGCGCCGCTATGCCGAGCTCCACGGCTACGGTGATGTGCACCCCATGGTGGCCTTCTCGGGCAGTGTGGAGCCGGACGAGGCCATCCCCGAGGAAGTCACCGAGACCAGTCGGCTGCTGAACCCGGGCCTGAAAGGGCGCGACCTGCGCGATGCCTTCGACACCGACGAATACAACGTCATGATCGTCGCCAACAAGTTCCAGACCGGCTTCGACCAGCCCAAGCTCTGCGCCATGTACGTGGACAAGAAGCTCCAGGGCGTGGACTGCGTGCAGACCCTCTCGCGGCTCAACCGCACCTTCCCCGGCAAGGACAGCACCTTCGTGCTGGATTTCGTCAACGAGCCCGACGAGATCAAGGCCGCCTTCGAGCCCTACTACAACAGCGCCGAGCTGGCCGGCGTGTCCGACCCCAATCTGGTCTACGACCTGCAGAGCAAGCTGGACGAGCAGCGCATTTACCTGTGGAACGAGGTGGAGGCCTTCGCCCGGGCCTTCTTCGATCCCCGCGGCCAGCAGGCCGAGCTCACTCGCTGGTGCCGCCCGGCGGTGGACCGCTGGCGGGTGCAGTACCGGGAGGTGGCGAGCCACATCCGCGATCTGCAGGATGAAAAACGCCGACTGCAGGCGGATGGAGACGACACCGGCGTGCAGCGCGCCGAGCATGCGCTGAAAGAGGCCGGCGAGGAGAAGGACCGCCTGGACCAGTTCAAGAAGGACCTGGGCAGTTTCCTGCGTTATTACGAGTTCATGTCCCAGATCCTGGACTACGACGACCCGGAGCTGGAGCAGCTCAGCATCTACGCCCGCCACCTGCTGCCCCTGCTGCGGGTGGAGCGGCTGGAGGAGGACGAGATTGATCTGTCCGAGCTGGCGCTCACCCATTACCGGCTGACCAAGCAGCGCGAGGCGCGCCTTCAGCTGGGCGAGGATGCCGCCGAGTATCAGTTGAAGCCCACCAGCGAGCTGGGTTCAGGCAGGCCGCATGATCCGCATAAAGAGCGGCTGGCCGAGATCATCGCCCGGATGAACGAACTCTTCGGCGCCGAGACCACCGATGGGGACAAGCTGCGCTGGCTGAAGAGCCTGACCGGCAAGGTCACGGAGAACGAGGCGGTGATGGCGCAGCTGGCCAACAACAGCGATGAGCAGGTGTGGCACGGGGATTATCCCTTGGCGGTGGATGACGCGGTGCTTGAGAGCGGGCAGGCGGAAGAGAAATTCAGAGCCCGGTATTACGAGGACGAGCAGGCCAAGCGCTTGGTGCAGCGGGCGGTGTTGCAGTTGATTCGGGAGGCGCTGCCGGGGGTGGGGTAGGGGGGGATCCTCGATTCCGCTTCGCTGCATCGTGGCTACGCGGATGGTGGTGCCGGCGTTTTGTGCCGG
Source organism: Alkalilimnicola sp. S0819 (assembly GCF_009295635.1). NCBI lineage: Bacteria > Pseudomonadati > Pseudomonadota > Gammaproteobacteria > Chromatiales > Ectothiorhodospiraceae > Alkalilimnicola > Alkalilimnicola sp. S0819. The sequence goes on from NZ_WHIW01000002.1 coordinate 6,993, forward strand.
CGCCCTAAGCCCCGGCGCCGCCCCGCGTAGCCCGGGTGGAGCCGAAGGCGGGAACCCGGGATCTCCGCGCGTCCCTAACGCCCACGCAGGTCCGCCACCCGCATCAGCGGTCCCGGCGCTGCGCTCTGCCATAGCTCCCGGCCGCCCTCGGCCACGAAGTAGTGGTGTAGCAGGACGATGGACAACAAAAACATGAAGGTCTGGTTTTCCTTGGTGCTGATCTGCTCGGCGGGTTTCTCCAGCACTTTGAGGCTCAGGCGGCGGGCGAACTTGCCGTCCAGAAAGGGCAGTTTGGCCAGCTCCCCCTCCGAGAGCAGCAATTCCAGATACTCCGGCCGAGTGGCCGCGAAGGCCGCGCCGTCCGGCGCGCGGTAGGGGAACTTGCGCTTGCGCAGCACGCTTTCGGGCAGGCGCCCGGTATAGGCCTCGCGCAGCAGGCGCTTTTCCTCGAAGCCGTCATCGAAGCGCAGATTGATGGAACTGGCCGCCTCGATCACCGCGCGGTCCAGGAAGGGGCAGCGGTTCTCCACCCCGTGGGCCAGGCTCATGCGCTCGCCCTGGGTGGAGAGCAGATAACCGGCCAGCAGGGTCTTGTACTCCAGCCACTGGGCCTTCTGTACCGCGCTCATGCCGGCGTAGGCCGGCTCCGCGGCCACCAGCTTGCTGATCGCGCCCAAGGGGTCGGCCCGTTCGCGCAGCAGTCGGCTGCTGAACTGACCGTTCTGAAAGCGCAGTTCGTGGGAGAACAGCCCCGGACGTTGCTCTTCGGAGAACTGATGGTATAGCCCCGTCACCGCGGCCAAGTCTTGCGGGCCGTAGTGCTCCAGGTGCGGATACAGCCGGCCCAGCTGCTGGCGGCGCAGGTCCTCGTCCAGCGTGTTCCAGTCCCGGCGCAGGAGGGTTTCCTTGAACAGGTCGTAGCCCAGGAAGGCCTCGTCGGCGCCTTCGCCGCTGAGCACCACCTTGATGCCGGCCTGCTGGGTCTTCTGCGAGAGCAGATACATGGGAATGAAGGCGCTGCGAAAGGCCGGCATCTCGGCGTGGTAGACGGCCTGGGGGCAGGCCTCGGCGATATCCTGATCGCGGATGCGCAGGGGGTGGTGGCGAGTGCCGAGAAACGCGGCCAGCTCCCGCTGCTCGGCGGACTCATCGAAGCTGCGGTCCTCGAATTCCACCGAGAAAGTGGACAGGGGTCGGGATGCGTGCTCGCCGGCCAGCAGGGCGACGATCGCCGAGTCCACGCCACCGCTGAGGTAGACCCCCACCTCCACATCGCTGCGCAGGCGCATGGCCACGCTCTCCCGCAGGCTCTCCCGGATGGCCTCCAGCGCCTGCGTCTCGTTGTCGGGGCAGGCGTCGGCTTCGAAACCGAGTGTCGCGTAGCGGTGATGGCTGATCTCGCCGCCCGCCACGCTCAGCCATTCGCCCATGGGCAGATTGTGGATGCCGTGAAAGCCGCTCTGATCGGGCAGGGGCGTCCACTGGGCGAGAATGGAGCCCAGCTGCGCCGGGTCCTGCTCGAAGCGAAAACCCGGCACCGCGGCGAAGGCCTTCATCTCCGAGGCGAACAGGAAGGCATCGCCGTGGCGGCAGTAGAACAGCGGGCGCTTGCCGTAACGGTCACGGGCCAGCACCAGACGATCGCGGTGCCGGTCGTACAGGGCGAAGGCGAAGCCGCCATTGAAGCGGGGCAGGCAGTCCGCGCCCCAGTGGATCCAGGCCTGCAGCACCACCTCGGTATCGGATTCGGTGCGAAAACGCGCGCCCAGCGCCTCCAGTTGGTGGCGCAGCTCCCGGTAGTTGTAGATCTCGCCGTTGTAGACCAGCCAGTAGCGCTCGTCGGCATCACACATGGGCTGTATGCCGGCCTGCGGATCGATGATGGCGAGCCGGGTGGTGCCCAGAGCGCAGCGGTCATCGACGAAATAACCGGTGCCGTCCGGGCCGCGGTGGGCAATGGCCGCCAGCATGCCGAGGATGGTTTCGGGCAGGGCGTCGGGGGGAAGGGCGGGGTTGAGTAGGCCGGCGATGCCGCACATGACTGCTGCTTTCTTGTTGTCGCCGGCTCAGGCGCCGGCTCGGGCCTTGAGCTTGGCGACGATGAAATCGCGAATCTGGGTCAGGCTCACCAATACGTTGGCGGTCATCTCCGCTTCGCTGAAGCGAAAATCGTATTCCTGCTCCAGAAACCGGCACAGCTGCACGTAGCCGAAGGAATCCATGACCCCTTCCTTGAACAGATTGCTGTCCTCGGGGAAGTCCTCGTCGTAATCGATGAGAAACTGCTCTTCGATGAACGCGCGGATGGTTTGCTCGATGGCCTGTGCCTGCACGCTGTCTACCCCGTTTCTGCGATCAGACCAGAGCATATAGCAGGAAGCTTCGCCGTCCTACCCGCAAACCGTGCTCGGGCGGTGTTTCCCGGGGGATAATCCGGCGACACTCTGGTAGTCTGAGCAGGCAGGGTCACGCCTCGTCGCGTAAGAAAGCGCTAACTCGCCGGGCCGTGTACAAGACAACAATTATAGGGAAGCGCTCCGGCTACAGCTCGCCTATGTACGTCCGCCGTCTGTTACAAACCGGCCCCGCCGACGCCCTGCGTGGTGCGCTGCTGGTCACCTGTCTGGCGGGGCTCGCCAATGCGGCCCTGATCGGGCTGATCAACGAGGTGGCCGAGCGGGCGGCCCTGGGGCGGCCCACGGGCGGCAAGCTGCTGGCACTCTACATCCTGCTGTTCCTGGTGTTCTACATCGCCAATCGCGCCTCGGTGCAGGAGGCCAACCGCTACGTGCAGCGGCGCCTGGGGGACCTGCGCCTGCGTCTGGCGGACAAGATCCGTCGCGCGGACCTGCGTGCCCTGGAGCGCCTGGGGCAGGGCGAGCTCTACGCCGTGGTCGCCCAGGAAACGGCGCAACTGGCCCAGACCTTCCCGCTGCTGGTGAGCGCGGGGCAGAGCGTCTTCCTGCTGCTGTTTCTGCTGCTCTATATCGCCACCCTGTCACTGATTTCTTTTGCCGTGGTGGCGGGTTTCATCGCCGTGGGGCTGTACGGTTTCTGGCGTCGCCGCCAGGTGCTGAGCCGCGCGATGGTCGAGGTGCACGATCACGAGGCGCGCATGCTCGATTCCCTGGGCCACTACGCCGAGGGCTTTCAGGAGATCCGTCTGAACGCGGACAAGAACGATGCCCTGCATCAGCACTTCACGGGCGTGGCCGAGGGGCTGCGCACCGCGGTGGTCGGAGTGGGCGATAAGTGGGTGGGGATGCTGCAGTTCAGCAATGCCTTCCTCTACGCCCTGGTGGGGGTGGTCATCTTCGTGCTGCCCCTGTTCTTCAGCGGTTACACCGGCGTGATCTACAAGATCGTCGCCGCGGCCATCTTCTGCCTGGGGCCGGTCACGGCACTGACCGCGGTGAGCCGGCTCTATGACCGGGCGGACGTGGGGCTGGGGCATGTATTTCGCCTGGAGCAGCGTCTCAACGAGGGCTTGGCGGAGAGTGGCGGCGAGGCCGAGACGGATCTGGCGCGCTACCGGGGCCTGTCCGGCATCGAGCTGCGCGGCATCCGCTTCGATTACCGCGAGGCGGACGGCGCGGTGTCGTTCCGCTCCGGTCCCTGGGATCTGGACCTGCGTCGCGGCGAGATCGTGTTTCTGGTGGGCGGCAACGGCAGCGGCAAGTCCACCGCCATGAAGCTGATCTGTGGCCTGTACACGCCGGATGCCGGGGAGATCCGGGTGGATGGCGAGCCGGTCGCCGCCGGGACACGCCAGGCCTACCGCGAGCTGTTCTCCGCCGTGTTCGCCGATTTTCATCTGTTCCAGCGCCTGCACGGCCTGGAGGACGCGGACCCGGCACGCGTCGATGCGCTGATCCGGCGCATGGGGCTCGCCGAGAAGGTGCGGTTCGCCGATGGCTGCTTCTCCACCCTGGAACTGTCCACCGGCCAGCGCAAGCGCCTGGCGATGATCGTCGCCCTGCTCGAGGACCGGGACTGCTATCTGTTCGATGAGTGGGCCGCGGACCAGGACGCCCACTTTCGCGATATCTTCTACCGCGAACTGCTGCCCGAGCTGAAAGCCCGGGGCAAGATCGTCGTGGCGGTGACCCATGATGACCGCTACTGGTCCTGTTGTGATCGCCGCCTGGTGCTGGACCTGGGCCGCATGCGGCCGGCGGAGGCGCGCTGATGGCGATACTCGAGCTCATTCGCCGGGCCAGCCGTCGGGAATTGTGGCGGATGTTCCTGCTGACCGTGATTGCCGGCGTGGCCAACGCCTTGCTGGTGGTGATGGTGAACCGGGTGGCCCGTCTGGTGGCGGTGGGCGAGCGGCCGACGCTGACCGTCGGCTGGTTGTTCATCGCCGGTTTTCTGCTCTATTACCTGTGCAACCGGCGGGCCCTGCTGTGGGCCAACGAGATGATCGAGGCGCGGCTCAAGCGCCTGCGCATCGATCTGATGGATAAGCTGCGCCAGACCGAACTGCGCACCCTGGACAAGCTCGGGCGCGGGGATCTGTACGGTGTCATTTCCCGGGAAACCAATCATCTCTCGGTCACCTGCCCGCTGCTCGTGGACAGCTTTCAGCAGACCGTGCTGCTGCTGATCTCGCTGATGTACCTGTTCTACCTCTCCCCCGCGGCCTTTCTGGTCTTCCTTCTGGGGGTGAGCCTGGGGGTGGTGGGCTATGCCTGGATCAACCGGGATTTCCGCGGCCTGCTGAACCTGGTGATGCGGCGCCAGGGGCAGATGCTGGATGCCACGGCGGATCTCATAAACGGGGGCAAGGAACTGCGGCTCAATGCCGCCAGGAGCGAGTCCGCAGCCAAAGTACACCGGCGCCTGTCTCGAGGTACCGAGGGCCTGCAGGTGGCCTCGGGCGATTACTGGGTCCGCATGATCATGGTCAACAGCGTGGTGACCTACCTGATCCTGGCCGTGGTGGCTTTCGGCTTTCCACCCTACAGCGGTGGCTACGGGGTGATCGTGTTCGAGCTGATCCCGGTGTTGCTGTTCTGCCTGGGCCCCCTGGCCACCAATGTGGCCCGCTCGCCCATGTTCCTGCAGGCGGATGTGGGCCTGCGGAGCATCTTCGAGCTGGAGCGCGAGCTGGATGCCGCCAGCAGCGTCTCCCCGGCCCGGGCCAGGGAACTGGCGCAGCCCTACCGCGAATTCTCCGAGATTGCCTACGACGCGCTGCGCTACGTGCACCACGAGCGGGATGGCCGGGAAGGCTTTGCGGTGGGGCCCCTGTCCCTGTCCGTGACGCGCGGCGAGATGGTGTTCCTGGTCGGCGGCAACGGCAGCGGCAAGTCCACCAGCCTGCGCCTGCTGACCGGCCTGTACCCCATTGATCAGGGCGTGATAAGAGTGGACGGCGCGCCGGTGGTGGGGGAGAGCGTGGCCGGTTTCCGGGAGCTGTTCTCGGCGGTGTTCGCCGATTTCCATCTCTTTGACCGGCTGTACGGCCTGGAAGGGGTCGACCCCGACGAGGTGCAGCGTCTGATCGACCGGATGGGCCTGGCGGACAAGGTGCGGTACGAAGAAGGATGTTTCACCCGTACCCACCTGTCCACCGGCCAGCGCAAGCGCCTCGCACTGATCGCCACGCTGCTGGAAGACCGCCCGGTGCTGGTCTTCGATGAGTGGGCGGCGGAGCAGGATGTGCATTTTCGCAAGTTCTTCTACACCGAGCTGCTGCCGGAGCTGAAGGCGGCTGGCAGAACCGTGGTCGCGGTGACCCATGACGAGCGCTACTGGCACATCGCCGATCGGGTGATCAAGCTGGACCAGGGCAGGATCGAATGGCAACGGGCGGGCTCGGAGTTGGGGGGCGAATGAAGGCGTATATGTTCCCGGGGCAAGGCGCCCAGCGCATCGGCATGGGGGAGGAGCTGTTCGCGGCCTTCCCCGAACTGATCGCCCGTGCCGACGAGATTCTCGGCTACTCCCTGCGCGAGCTCTGCCTGCAGGGCCCCATGGAGCGCCTGAGCCTGACAAGCTTCACCCAGCCGGCCCTGTTCGTGGTCAATGCGCTGGCCTGGCTGCGGCATGTGGAGCAGGCCGGTCTGCCGGATTACCTGCTGGGTCACAGCGTGTCCGAGTACGTGGCGCTGTTCGGCGCCGGGGTGGTGGATTTCGACACCGGCCTGCGCCTGGTGCAAAAGCGCGGTGAACTGATGGCGCGGGCCCAGGGCGGCGCCATGGCCGCGGTGCTGGGTCTGGATGAGGCGCAGGTGCGGGCGGTGCTGCAGGGCCAGGGCCTGGAGGGCGTGTATGCCGCCAACATCAACACGCCGCGCCAGATCGTGATCTCCGGCGAACGCGCCGCGGTGGAGCGGGCCGAAGCGCTGTTCACCGCCGCCGGCGCGAGTTACTTCAAGGTTCTGCCGGTGAGCGGCGCCTTCCACACACCCTTCATGGCCGACGCGCGGACCGAGTTCGAGGCCTTCCTCGGCGGGATCGAGTTCGCCGCGCCGCAAATACCGGTTATTTCCAATGTGACGGCGCGCCCGCACCAGCCGGCGCGCATCCGCGAACGGATGGCCGAGCAGATCACCGCGCCGGTGCGTTGGGCCGAGAGCATCCGCTATTTGCTGGCGCTGGGGCTGGAGCCCTCGAATTTCGAGGAAATCGGGGCCCGCGGCGTGGCGGTGGTGAAACCCATGGTCAAGCGCACCCAGCTGGAGGCCGGACCGCTGGATCCCGAAGTGCTGGCCGCCGAGGCCGCGGCGGTGGACGCCTCAGCGGTGGAAGCACCCGCGGCGGAGGTGCCGGCGGCGACGACGGCAGCGGCGGATATGGCAGCCGCCGAGCCGACGGCCCCTGAGGAACCGACTGCCCGGCAAGCGGCCCGGGACGCCACCGGGGTGGCGAGCCGTGCCGGTTTCAGCGCCGAAGAGCTGGGATCGGACGCCTTTCGCGAACAATTCGGCCTGCGTTACGCCTACGTCGCTGGCGCCATGTACCGGGGCATCGCCTCGGTGGAACTGGTGCGGCGCCTGGCGGGCGCGGGCCTGCTGAGCTTCTTCGGTGCCGCCGGCCTGCGGGCCCCGGCGGTGGAAGAGGCCATCCTCGCCATCAAGGCCGGCGTGCCGGACGACGCCCCCTGGGGGGTGAATTTCATCGCCCAGCATAATGCCCCCCAGCGTGAGGCCGAGCTCACTGATCTGCTCTTGCGCCACGGCGTGCGCAACATCGAGGCCTCGGCCTTCATGGAAGTGAGTCCGGCCCTGGTGCACTACCGGGCCCAGGGCTTGCGCCGGGAGGGCGCACGGGTCATCGCGGACCACCGCATCATCGCCAAGGTCTCCCGGCCGGACGTGGCGGCGGAGTTTCTCGCCCCGGCCCCGGAGCGCATCGTCAGCCGGCTGCGAGAGAGCGGTGCCATCGGCGCGGAGCAGGCCCAGTGGCTGAGCGAAGTGCCCATGGCCGACGCGCTCACCGTGGAGTCCGATTCCGGCGGTCACACGGACCAGGGCATGCCCTTCGCCCTGATTCCGGCCATGCTCCGGCTGCGCGATCACTGGCAGCGGCGCTATCCCCGCTTCGGCCCGATACATGTGGGTGCGGGGGGCGGTATCGGCAGCCCCGAGGCCGCCGCCGCGGTGCTGATGCTGGGGGCCGATTATCTCGTTACCGGCTCGATCAACCAGTGCACCGTGGAGGCCGGCACCAGCGAGGCGGTGAAGGACCTGCTGGCCGAGATGAACGTGCAGGACACGGACTACGCCCCCTCGCCGGAAATGTTCGAGCTGGGCTCCACCGTGCAGGTGTTGAAGAAGGGCCTGTTCTTCCCCGCCCGGGCCAACAAGCTGGTGGCGCTGTATCGTCAGCACGGCTCGGTGGACGAGATCGAACCCCGGCTGCGTCAGCAGATTCAGGAGCGTTACCTCAAGCGCAGTTTCGAGGAGGTCTTCGAGGAGATTCGCGCCAACTACCCGGAGGCGGACATCGAGCGGGCCGAGCGCCTGCCCAAGCACCGCATGGCGCTGCTGTTCCGGCGCTATTTCAGCTACAGCACCCAGTGGGCGCTGCGCGGCGAGCTGGCCCACAAGGTGGACTTCCAGGTGCATTGCGGGCCCGCCCTGGGCTCGGCCAATCAATGGCTGGCGGGCAGCGGCATGGAGGCCTGGCGCGATCGCCATGCCGACGCGCTGGCCCTGCGGCTGCTGGAGGAGACCGCGGAGCTGCTCGGCAGCCGCTACGCGCGCATGAGCCTGGGAGTGGCGGGCTGATGAGCAGCCGGGAGCCCATCGCCATCATTGGCCTTGGACTGAGGCTCCCCCGCGCCGACACCCTGGACCAGTTCTGGGCCCATCTGCGGGCCGGGCGCTCGCTGATCACCGAGGTCTCGCCCCGACGCTGGGATGCCCGGAGTCTGCGTGGCGATCCGCGCCAGGGGCAGAAGACCAACAGCATCTGGGGCGGTTTCCTGGAGGATGCCGACGCCTTCGACGCACCGTTCTTCAATGTCTCCCCCCGCGAGGCGTCCTGGATGGACCCCCAGCAGCGCTACGCCCTGGAGATGGCCTGGAAGGCCATAGAGGATGCGGGCTATGCGGCCAGTGCCCTGGCCGGTAGCCGCACCGGTGTCTACATGGGCGTGTGTCACTGGGATTATGCCGAGCTGATCGAGAAGCAACTGGCCGAGGTGGATGCCTACACACCCACCGGCATCGCCTTCTCGGTCATTGCCAACCGGATCTCCCACCACTTCGATCTGCGCGGCCCCAGTATCACCAACGACACCGCTTGCGCGGCTTCCCTGACCTCGGTCTACGAGGCGGTGCGGGCACTGCAGGCGGGCGAGTGCGATGCGGCCCTGGCCGGTGGGGTGAACCTGTGCTGGTCGCCCAATCACTTCGTCGCCTTCTCCAAGGCCGGCATGCTCTCCCGGGACGGCGCCAGCAAGGCCTTCGACGAGCGCGCCGATGGCTACGTGCGCGGCGAGGGCGGCGCCATGTTGCTGCTCAAGCCGCTGTCGGCGGCGCGGGCGGACGGCGACCCGATCCATGCCGTGATTCGCGGCATCGGCGTCAATCACGGGGGCCGTACCAGCTCGCTCACCGTCACCAACCCCGACGCCCAGGCGGCACTGATCGCCGGTGTCTATCGGGAAGCCGGGGTCGGGCCCGCGGATATCGACTACATCGAGGCCCACGGACCGGGCACCCCCCTGGGGGATCCCATCGAGATCCGCGGCCTGAAACAGGCCTTCGCCGAGCTGCACGCCGAGGCGGGCAGCGCGCCGGTGGCGGAACGCTGCGGTGTGGGTTCGGTGAAAACCAACTTGGGTCATTTGGAAGGCGCCGCCGGGGTGGCGGGCATCGCCAAGGTGCTGGCCGCCCTGGGTCGGGAGGAGCTGCCCGGCAATGTGGACTTCCGTGAACAGAACCGGCTGATCGATCTGCAGGGCAGCGATTTCCGCATACAGGCCGGCAATAGCCCCTGGCCGCGTCAGGGCGATCGGCCACGCCGGGCCGGCGTCAGCTCCTTCGGTTTCGGCGGCAGCAATGCCCATGTGCTGCTGGAGGAAGGGCCGCTCCCTGAGGCCGCGCAGCCGGACGGTGAACCGGTGCTGCTGCCCCTGTCCGCCCGGGACGAGCCGGCCCTGGCCGCCATGGCGCAGGCGCTGCTGGCGTTCCTGAAACAGCCGCCCGCCGATCTTAGTATTTCGGATCTCGCCTACACCCTGCAGCTGGGCCGGGAAGCCATGACGAGCCGGCTGGCGGTGATCGCGGCGGATGCGGAAACGCTGGGCGCGGCGCTCGGGGCCTGGCTTGCCGGTGAATCCCACCCAGCCCTGTGCCGCGCCGAGGAGGCGCCGGCTGAAGACGAGGCGCTGAGCCGGGCCGCCGAGCGGTGGCTGCACGGCGAGACGCCGGATTGGGCGTCGCTGTGGCAGGGTCGCAGCCCTCGGCGCATGCATGCTCCCGGCTACGTCTTCATGCGCCAGCGCTATTGGATAGACACGGCGCTGGCCGGCAAGGACAGCGCAGCGGTGCCCCATCCGCTGCTGCATCGCAATGTCTCCGGCTTTCAGGGGCCGCGTTATCTGACCCGGCTCAGCGGCGACGAGTTCTACTGGGCCGAGCACCGGGTCGATGGGCGCCAGGTGCTGCCCGGGGTGGTTTATCTGGAGATGGCCCGGGCGGCGCTGCAGCTGGCCGACGGTCTGGACGAGCCGCCGCCGGTGGCCTTCGAGAACGTGGTCTGGACCCGGCCCATCCTCGCCGGCGAGGGGCCGGTCAGTATCGCCCTGAGTCTGCGCATTCTGGATGAGCAGCGCGTGGCCTACACCATCGGGACCCCGGGCAAGGACCCCTCACAGCCCGCGGCCAGTACCAACGGACAGGGTGTGCTGTCCCGGGGCGATAACGGCGAATTGCCCGCCAGGCTTGATCTGGCCGCCCTGCGCGAGGCCACGCCCAACGAGCTGGAGGTCGCCGAGTGCTACGCCCGGCTGCGCGCCAGCGGCATGGAGCACGGGCCGGGGTTTCAGGTGATCAGCCGGATTCGCCGGGGCGAGTCCGGCGTACTGGCCCGGCTCAAGCTGGGCCGGCCGCTGCAGCCGAGCCTTGCCCGATTGCCGCTGCAGCCCATGCTGCTGGACGCGGCGATCCAGGCCTGGATCGGCCACGACGATGCCACCCCCGAGCAGGCCGCCGTGCCCTTCGCCTGCCGTCACATCCAGGTCCGCGGACCGTGTGAACCGGTGATGTGGGCCTGGGTGCGCCCGGCTGCGGGCGCCACGGCCGATGCCTCCCTGCGCCGCCTGGACATAGACCTGTGCGACAAGGCCGGCGAGGTGCGGGTGGCCTTCCGGGATCTGAGCCTGCGCGCCATGGCCGCCGAGCGGGCCGCGACGCCGCAGGAGGAGGAAGGCGAGCTGCGTCTGCTGGGCGGCGAGTGGCAGGAGCGGGCCCTGGGTGCCCCCGCCGCCATCAAGCGGGACACCACCGTGGTACTCGCCGGTTTCCCGGTGGAGCTCGCCGAGGCGCTGGGCCGAAAGACCGGCCATGCGGTACTGAGCCTCCCCATGGACGAGGGCGATGACGCCGAGCGGGCGAGGCGCTGGTTCGAAGCCCTGCACGGGCAACTGGCCGAGACCCTGCGGGAGCGTTCCGCGCGGCGCCGGCAATGGCTGGTACTGGCGCCGGGGGCGCTCCCCGCGGCGCTAACCGCACCCTTGGCGGCGTTGTTCAAGACCGCGGCGATGGAAAACCCCCGGCTGGAAGGCGCGGTGCTGCGCCTGGCGGGTGAGCCGGAAGTGGATCGGCTGGCCGCCATCATCGCCGCGGAGCATGGCCGCGATGACGCCTTTGCCGAGTTGTACTACGAGGCCGACGACCGGCGCCGTGTCTGGCGACCCCTGGCGGTCTCCGAGGCGCAGGCGGAGGCGCCGAAGCTGGACCCGGAGGCGGTCTACTGGATCACCGGCGGGCTTGGCGGGCTGGGCCAGCATTTCGCCCGCTGGCTGATCGCCCGGGGTGGCAAACGCATTCTGCTCAGCGGCCGACGCGAGCAGCCGGACGAGGCCGCGCAGGCGAACCTGGAAGCGCTACGGGCACTGGGCGCCGAGGTCCATTATCGCCGCTGTGATCTGAGCCGTCGTGAAGCGGTGGACGAGTTGGTGGCCTGGATTCCCGCCGAGCTGGGGCCGCTGAAGGGGGTGATCCACGCCGCGGGCAACCTGGACGACGGCCTGATTTTCAACAAGGATCCGGCCACCCTGGCCGCGGTGCTCGCGCCCAAGCTGGCCGGCACCCTGCACCTGGACGAGGCTACCGCTGAGCTGGAGCTGGATTTCCTGCTGCTGTGCTCCTCCATCGCCGCGGTGTTCGGCAATGTGGGCCAGGCCGATTACGCCGCCGCCAACGCCTTCCTCGGCGCCTACGCCGAGCAGCGCGAAGCCCTGCGCCGCGAAGGTGCCCGCCACGGCCGCACGATCGCCGTGGCCTGGCCGCTATGGGCCGAGGGCGGCATGGGAGTGGATGAGGCTGCCCGGGAGGCGCTGCGCCAGCGCTTCGGCACCCATCCCCTGCCCACCGAGCGGGGCTTGCGGGTCCTCGACCAATTGCTGGCGGGCTCGCATGGCGGCAATCGCACCGTGCTCTACGGCGAGCCCGCCCGCATGGACGAGCTGCTGGCGGACTACGGCCGGGGCTGGGCGCCCGCCGCCGCTCCGGCGCCGTCCGATAATGCGGCCAATGATGCCGCCCTGCGCGCGCGCGCCCTGGACTATCTCAAGGAGCTGCTGGCCGGCGCGGCGCAGCTGGACGCGGCCCGGATCAAGCCCAACCGCAAGCTCGAGGAATACGGGCTGGATTCGATCCTCATCGTCGAGATGACCACCCAGCTGGAGCAGGAACTGGGCTCGCTTTCCAAGACCCTGTTCTTCGAGTACGTGGATCTCAACGGCGTCGCGGATCATCTCATCGCCGAGCACCGCGAAGCCTTGCTGGCCGCCCTGGGCGAGGAGGACACCGCCGAGCCCGAACCCGAGCCCGAATCCACGGCGGCGCCGCTGAGCCGCGAATCCGAGCCGGTCGCCTGGACGCGGAGCGACGAGCGGCCCGAGGGCACCGCCGCCGCGGACCAGGACCACGACATCGCCATCGTCGGCCTGTCCCTGCGGGTGGCCAAGGCCGCCGATCAGCAAGCCTTCTGGGATCTGCTCTCCCAGGGCCTGCACGGCTTCGAGGCCTATCCCGCCGATCGCTGGAACCACGAGGCGCTGCTGCACCCGGAGCGGGACGTGCTGGGCAAGACCGTGGTGCGCACCGGCGCTTTCCTGGACGGGGTGGACGAGTTCGACCCCCGCTACTTCCGCATATCCCAGTACGAAGCCGAGCTGATGTCGCCGGAGGTGCGCCTCTTCCTGCAGTCCAGCGTGGAAGCCTTCGAGGACGCCGGTTACTCCCGGGAGTACATGCAGCGCCGCTATGGCGGCGACGTGGCGGTGATCGTCGGCTCCATGACCAACGAATACGATCTGTTCGGCTTCCAGAACATGCTCATGCGCGGCGCGCTGGCCAGCGGCAGCTACACCGGCACCGTGCCCAATATGGTGTCCTACTACTACGGCTTCACCGGCCCCTCGTACTTCCTGGACACCATGTGTTCCGCGGCCGCCACCTGCGTGCACGAGGCCGTGCACATGCTGCGCGCCGGGCGCTGCCGCATGGCGCTGGCCGGTGGCGTGAGCCTGCTGCTGCACCCCCAGAAGCTGATCGCCACCTCCCAGGAGCACTTCACCAGCAAGACCGCCGATGTGATCCGCGGCTACGGCCTCGGCGCCGACGGCACCATTCTCGGCGAGGGCGTGGGCGCGCTGGTGCTGAAGACCCTGCGTGAAGCCGAGCGCGATGGCGACCACATCTACGGCGTCATCAAGGGCACCGGCGTGTCCAACGCCGGGGTGCGCAACGGCTTCACCGTGCCCAATCCGGCGCAGCAGGCGGACGCCATCGAGCGGGCCTTGAGCGACGGCGGCGTGGATCCGCGCAGCATCGGCTACCTGGAAGGCCACGGCTCGGGCACCTCCCTGGGCGATCCCATCGAGATCAAGGCGCTGACCCGGGCCTGGAGCAAGTACACCGAGGAGCGTCAGTTCTGCCCCATCGGCACCGTGAAGAGCAATATCGCCCATCTGCTGGGTGCCTCGGGGCTGGCGGGTATCGCCAAGGTGCTGATGCAGCTCAAACACGGCCAGCTCGCCCCCTCGCTGCACGCCGAGACCCTCAACCCGAACATTCCCTTCGAGCAGACCCCCTTCTACGTGCAGCGGGAGCTCGCCCCCTGGCCGCGGCTACGCGACGAGCGCGGCGCGGAATTGCCCCGGCGGGCGGGCGTGACCTCCATCGGCGCCGGGGGCATGAACTCTCACATCATCATCGAGGAGCACATCCGCAACGCGCCCGGCGCGCCGGCGCGAGGGCCGGAGCTGCTGGTGTTCTCCGCCATGAACGAGGCACGTCTGCGCCTGCTGCTGGAGCGTTTCCAACACTGGCTGCGGGACAATAGCGCCGAGTCCCTGAGCGACATCGCCTGGACCCTGCAGGTGGGGCGCAATGAGTTGCCCTGTCGCCTGGCGCTGGTGGTGGTCGACGGGCAGGCGCTGGCGCAGGCCCTGGCCGATTTCCTCGCCACGGGGGCGCCGCCGGCCGGGGGCTGGTACACCCGCAACATCCTGGAACGGGATCCGGAGGAGTCGCCCGAGCAGTTGCGTGAAGATACCGCCGCACGGCGCCTGGATCGTGTGGCCCGGGCCTGGACCGATGGGCTGGCCATCGACTGGGATGCCCTGAACGCCGGGCGCGCGCCCCATCGTCTCTCGCTGCCGGCCTATCCCTTCGAGCGGGTGCGCTGCTGGTACCAGGAATACCCGGACGCGCCGTCGGTGGTGAACCCGCTGGGTTCCAGTCTGAAGCTGCATCCGCTGATCGGCGCCAACCGCTCGGATCTGCGTGGTTTGCGCTACGACACCGCCATCCACCTCAACGAGGTGCTGGATTATGTCTACGGGCACGCCCGGCGCCAGCATCTGCTGGCGCTGGCGCCGGTGGAAGCCTGCGCGGCCCTGGCACGCATAGCCGGCCTGCAGGGGCCGCTGAGCCTGCAGGATCTGCGGGTTCACGGTGATCCGGACTGGGCCCGCATCAGCCGCCTGGAAGCGACCATGGACCCGGCGCCGGCGGGTGGTTGGCAACTGAGCCTCGCCACCGTAAACGAGGCCCACGAGCGCCAGCCTTATGCCGAAGCGCAGCTTCGCGAGGGGGCGCCGTTCCTGCCGGCGCTGGATCTGCCGGCACTGCGCGCGGGCGCCGCCGAGCGCCTGGAGGGCGAAGCCGTCTACGCCGAGCTCGCCCGCCTGGAGCTGGACTTCAAGCCTTACCTGGAGGTGCTGGCCTGCGTCCACCGGCTCGCCGACGGTGGGCTGCTCTGCGAACTCGCCGCGACGCATCCGCGGCAGGATTTCTACAAGCGCAATCTGCAATTGCCCCCCGCCGCCCTGGCGGCGGCGCAGCAGGCCCTGCACCTGCTCACCGGCGAAGGCGCCTGCCCCGTGGCGGCGCTGGACGCTCTGCGTCTGCACGGAGGTGACATCGTGGCCCTGGCGCTGCGGCCCGCGGCGGACGGGGCCCATGAGCTGAGCTGGCTGGGCGCCGATGGCGCGGTGCTCGCCCGGCTCGAAGGGCTACGCCTGGCGGGGCAGGGCGCTCGGCCGGAGCCCGGTGGCGCTCCGGTGGTGGCGGCCACGAGCGAGGCCGATGAGCAGGAACGCCTGGCGCTGGAGTTGCGGGCGCTGGCCGCGGACATGCTGAAATTCCCGGCCGAGGAACTGAGCCTGCGGGAGTCCTTCCAGGATCTGGGCTTCGATTCCATCTCCCTGACCCGACTGGCCAACGAGATCAGTGCCGACTACGGGCTGGACCTCTCACCGGCGGTGTTCTTCGAGGCGGAGCATCTGAGCGCGCTCAGCCAGCATCTGATGAGCCGCCATGGCGCGGCCCCCCGCCCGTCGCCGTCGCCCGCCGCGCCGCGCCACACACCCGCGGGCGAGGCGGGCACCCCGCGCAGCGTGCCGCTGGCCCGCGAAACCGGGGCACCGAGCCGCGTAAGCCGGCCTGGGTCCGCCTCGCCGGGTTCGGATGCCGACGACGACGCCGTGGCCATCATCGGCATGGCGGCGCGCTTTCCGGGCTCGGCGGATGTGGACAGTTTCTTCGAGCACCTGCTCGCCGCTCATGATCTGATCGGTGATCTGCCCCTGGCGCGTTACGGGCCGGAGTACCGCGCGCGCATCGCCGCCGCGGACTTCGTCCCCCGGGGCGGTTTCCTGGACGATATCGACCGCTTCGACGCCGAGTTCTTCCGGGTCTCCCCGGTGGAGGCCGAGCGCATGGACCCACAGCAGCGCCTGCTGCTGGAAACGGCCTGGCGGGCGCTGGAGGACAGCGGCTACCGGGCCGAGGAACTGCCGCGGGATACCGGCGTGTTCGTCGGCGTCAGCAGCCTGGACTACGCCGACCTGCTGCGCGCTCACGGCGTGCCCCGGGACGGCTATGCGGCCACCGGCAATTCCCTGGCCATGGTGGCCAATCGGCTCTCCCATTACTTCGATCTGCACGGCCCCAGTCAGTCCCTGGACACCGCCTGCTCCAGCTCTCTGGTGGCGCTGTTGCGGGCGGCCGATGCAGTGCGCGCCGGGCGCTGCGGCGCCGCCCTGGTGGGTGGCGTCAACCTCGCCCTGAGCCTGGAGGGTTTCCTGGGCCCGCGGCAGGCGGGCATGCTCAGCCCGGGCGGGCGTTGCCGCAGCTTCGGCCAGGGCGCCGACGGCTATGTGCGTGGTGAAGGGGTCGCCGCGCTGCTGCTCAAACCCCTGGCCCAGGCCAGGCGTGAGGGGGATCGCATCCTGGGGGTGCTGCGGGGCGGCGCCGAGAACCACGGCGGGCGCGCCGGTTCCCTGACCGCGCCCAGCACCCGGGCCCAGGCGGAGCTGGTACAGGCGGCCATGGCCGGCACCGACCCGGCGAGCATCGGCTACCTCGAGGCCCATGGCACCGGTACCGCCTTGGGTGACCCGGTGGAGCTCAATGGCCTGCGACAGGCCTACCAGGAGCTGGGGCTGGACGCGTCGGCCGCGCCCATACCGCTGGGTTCGGTGAAATCCAATATCGGCCATCTGGAAGCCGCCGCCGGGCTGGCCGGCGTGATCAAGGTGCTGCTGGCCATGCGCCAGGGCGAATTGCCGGCGAGCCTGCATTGCCAGCCGCCCAATCCCCACCTGGAGCTTGGCGACGGCCCCTTCGAGTTGCTCCACGCCCGACGCCCCTGGCCCCGGCGCCTGGATGCCGCAGGTAGGGAGCTGCCCCGGCGTGCCGGCGTGAGCAGCTTCGGTTTTGGTGGCGCCAACGCCCATGTGGTCCTGGAAGAACCGCCCGAGGCGCACCGCGCGCGCCGTCAGCCGCTGCCGCCGCGCCGCTTCGCCGATACCCGCTTCTGGCTGCCCGGCGTGCTGCCGGGCGCCGACCGGGAGTCTTCCGAATCCGCCGTCGAGGTGTCGGAAACCGTCGTGCTGAACCCGGTGTGGCGTCAGCAGCCGCTGCGCCCGCAGGGAAGTGCGATGCCGCGCCGCCTGGTGCTGGCCTGCGAGCTGGAGCAGTGGCCGCGGGCCTCGGCCGAGGTCCGGGTGCTCGGCGTGCCGCGCCGCACCGGCGACATGGCCCAACGCTACACCGAGGCCGCCGCCTGGCTGCTGGAGATCCTGCAGGGCGAACTGCGGGACGCCGATCGCAGCCCCTTGCTGCTGCAGTTGCTGGTGCCGCTGGGGGACGAACGCCAGCTCTACAG
This sequence comes from Alkalilimnicola sp. S0819, assembly GCF_009295635.1. Classification (NCBI taxonomy): domain Bacteria; kingdom Pseudomonadati; phylum Pseudomonadota; class Gammaproteobacteria; order Chromatiales; family Ectothiorhodospiraceae; genus Alkalilimnicola; species Alkalilimnicola sp. S0819. The sequence goes on from NZ_WHIW01000002.1 coordinate 24,351, forward strand.
TGGTCTCGCGGCCCTGCTGGAAACCGCCGCCGCCGAGAACCCGCATCTCGCCGTGCAGCTGATTGAACTGGATACGCCCGGCTTCACCGGTGAGCTGGATGCGCTGCTGGCCGAGGAAGCCCGTGGCGCGCGGGCCAGTCACGTGCGCTATCGCGAGGGGCGCTGGGTGCGCCACTGGGTGGATGCGCCGGTGCCGGCGAGCCAGCGCTCGCCCTGGCGGGCGGGGGGCGTGGTCCTCATCAGCGGCGGCATGGGCGCGCTGGGCCGGGAGCTCGCCCGGGACATCGCCCGCGGCACGCCGGGCTGCGTGCTGGTGCTGGCGGGCAGCGGCGCGCTGGATGGGCAGCGTGCCGAGCTCATCGATGAGCTACGGGCCCTGGGCGCCACCGCCGGTTACCGTCAGCTGGATATCGCCGACCCGGCGGCGGTGGACGCGCTGGTGAAGGAAATACTGGAAGTGCACGGCGGGCTGCACGCCGTGGTGCACTGTGCCGGCACGCTGCGTGACGGGTATCTGCCGTACAAGCGCCGCGCCGATCTGGACGCGGTACTGGCCCCCAAGGTGGCCGGTGCCATGGCCCTGTTGCAGGCCTGCCAGGGTATCGAACTGGATCGTTTCGTGCTGTATTCCTCCCTGGCCGGGGCCGTGGGGAACCCGGGCCAGGCGGATTATGCCGCCGCCAACGGTTTCCTGGACGCGCTGGCCGAGCACCGGGGCGCGCCGTTGCTATCCGTGAACTGGCCGCTGTGGCGGGATGGCGGCATGGGCGTGGATGCCGCCACCGAGCAGGCCCTGTATCGGCGCATGGGCCAGCGGCCGCTGAGCAGTGCCCAGGGACTCGAAGCCCTGCGCCGGCTCATGTCGGGCAATGCCCGCCGGGCGGCGGTTATCGCCGGTGAACCCGCCGCCATACGCGCTTTCTTTGCCTCGGCCGGCCGTGCCGAGGCGCCCGAATACAAGGAACAATCGGCCGCGCCGGCAGCCGAGCGCGATGCCCTGCGCGCGCCCTGTATCGCGCGCCTGCGCGAGCTGTTTGCCCGGGTCAGCGGCACCCCCGCCGAGCGTATCGCGGTGGATGCCGAGCTCTCCGACTACGGCATCGATTCGCTGATGATCGTGCGCCTCAACGAGGCGCTGGGCGAGCACGTCGGCGCATTGCCCAAGACCCTCTTTTTCGAGCACCGCACCCTGGGGGCGGTGGCGGATTACCTGCTCGACGCCCATGCCGCGGCCTGCCGGCGCTGGCTGGGCGTGACGGAAATAGCGGCGGCTCCATCGGCTGGTGAGGCGCTCGCCACGCCAGCGCCGTTTGCCGGAACCCAGGACGCCGCGGAACCCATCGCCGTCATCGGCATGAGCGGGCGCTATCCAGGGGCCGCCGATCTGCAGCAATTCTGGCGCCAGTTGGCGTGCGGTGAGGACGCCATCGGCGAGGTGCCCGCGGAACGCTGGCCGCTGGAGGGCTTCTTCGAGCCCGATCCGGACGCGGCCGTGGCCGGCGGCAAGAGCTACTCCCGCTGGGGCGGCTTCCTGGACGGTTTCGCCGATTTCGACCCGCGGCTTTTCAAGATCGCGCCGCGGGATTGCGCCGCCATGGATCCCCAGGAGCGCCTGTTCCTGATGAGCGCCTGGGAAGCCTGCGAGGACGCGGGCTACAGCCGCACGCGGCTGGCGGCGCGGCATGGCGCCCGGGTAGGGGTGTATGCCGGGGTCACCAAGAATGGCTGGGCCCTGCACGGCCCGTTCACCAGTGCGGAGGGCGCCCGGGTGCGCCCCCGGGCCTCCTTCGCCAGTGTCGCCAACCGGGTCTCCCATGTGCTGGGTCTGCGCGGCCCCAGCGTGCCGGTGGACACCATGTGTTCCTCCTCGCTCACGGCGGTGCATCAGGCCTGCGAGCAACTGCGCGCCGGCGAGTGTGAACTGGCCCTGGCCGGAGGGGTGAACCTCTACCTGCACCCGGCCGAGTACGTGGACCTGTGCGCTTCGCGGATGCTGGCCTCGGACGGGCGCTGCAAGAGTTTCGGTCTGGGCGGCGACGGTTTCGTGCCCGGCGAGGGTGTCGGCTGTCTGCTGCTCAAGCCCTTGTCCCGGGCGCTGGCCGACGGCGACCGGATTCATGCGCTGATTCGCGGCTCGGCGGTCAACCACGGCGGTCGCAGCAACGGCTACACCGTGCCCAACCCCGGCGCCCAGCGGGACGTGGTGAGCCGGGCCCTGGCCCGGGCGGGGGTGCGCGCCGATCAGCTGAGCTATGTCGAGGCCCACGGTACCGGCACGGCCCTGGGGGACCCCATCGAGCTGCGCGGATTGAGCGAGGCCTTCGCCGCGCATACCGAGCAGCGCGGGTTCTGCGCGCTGGGTTCGGTGAAATCGGTGATCGGTCATCTGGAAGCGGCGGCGGGCATCGCCGGGCTCAGCAAGGTGATCCTGCAGATGCAGCATCGACAGCTGCTGCCCACCCTGCATGCGGCCCGGCCAAATCCGGATCTGGACCTGGAGGCCAGCCCCTTCGTGCTGCAGCGGCAGCTCGCGCCCTGGCGCGGCGAGCGCCTGCTGGCGGGCGTGTCCTCCTTTGGCGCCGGTGGCGCCAACGCCCATCTCATCGTCGAGGCCTGGCCGCAGGAGCAACACGCCGGCACCCCGGAGCCCGAGGCCGGGCTTCAAGTGGTGCCCCTGTCCGCCCGGGACCCGGCCCGGTTGCGCGCCTATGCCGAGCGCCTGTTGGCCTTCCTGGAGGAGGGCGTGGACGCACCCGCCCTGGCCGCCGACCTGCCGGCGCGGCTGCGGGCGTATCTGGCGCAACTGCTGTCGGTGTCCGCCGAGGACATCGATCCGGCGGAACCCTTCGAGAACTACGGAGTCGAGCTGGCCCAGCGCTGGCGGCTGCGCGGCTGGCTGCAGCGCCACTACGGGCTGGAAGCCGATGAGGCGAGCTTCGGGCCGCTGGCGACACTGGATCAGCTGTTCACCGAGTTGGGCCGCGAGGGTAGTGTGGCGCGGCCGGCAGCGGGGCTTGCGGATATCGCCTACACCCTGCAGGTGGGCCGTGAGCCCATGGAGGCGCGCCTCGGCATCGAGGCGGCCACACGGGAGGAGCTTGCCCAGGGGCTGCGGGATTTTCTGGCCGGCCGGCTGGACAGGCCGGGTCTGCACGTAGCGGTTCGCGATGCCGCCGATGCCGTGGATCCGCTGCTGGAAGACGACGAGCTGCGTGAGCTGGCCCAGGGGTGGCTCGCCAAGGGGCAGGCTGGGAAAGTGCTTAGGCTCTGGGTCCGTGGTCTGACCATCGACTGGGAGGCCTTGTCGCACCGCGCCGCGCCGCGCATCGTCTCGCTGCCCTGTTATCCCTTCGCCAAGGAGCGCTACTGGCTGCCGGAGCGCGCCGGCGAACACGGGGTGGCGCGGGCCCTGGAGCATGCCGCGACCGTCGCCGGGCGCGATGATCTGCTGGCCGGGGAGGCCGAGCTGGAGTCGCGATTGGCCGTGCTGCTGCGACCATTGCTGGAACAGCTGCCGGCCAAGCTGCCCGACAGCGGCGAGCGCTGGCGGGAGGCGGCCCGGGCGCTGCTGGACGCGCATCCGCGGCAGCCCGGCCTGACTCTGGATGCCGCCTGGGCGGACTGGGCCGACTACAAACGCCGCCGTCAGGCCGCCGGCGCGTCCCTGGCGCAGATCACCCTGGCCGAGACGACGCTGCGGGAATTGCCGGCACTGCTGTGCGGCGAGCGCGCCGCCAGCGCCGTGATGTTCCCCGCCGGTTCCATGAACCTGGTGGAAGGGGTCTACAAGGACAACGCGGTGGCCACCCGCTTCAACGCGGCCCTGGCCGCGGCGGCGGTGGCCTTCGTGGCGCAGCGGGCGCGGGCGCTGGGGCGGCCGCTGCGGATTTTGGAGATAGGCGCCGGCACCGGCGGCACCACCGAGGTGCTGCTGGATGCCCTGGCGGAGCAGCGCGGGCAGATCGCCGAGTATCGCTACACGGATGTCTCCCGCGCTTTCCTGATCCATGCCGAGCGCCACTACGCGGACCGGGCGCCGGGCCTCACCACGGCCCTGTTCGATGTGGAGCGGCCCCTGGACGGTCAGGCGGTGGAGCCCGGCGGCTACGATCTGGTGATCGCCGCCAATGTGCTGCATGCCACCGCCGATATGGCCCGCACCCTGTCGGTGGTCGGCGAGACCCTGGCGCCGGGCGGCTTGCTGCTGATCAACGAGACCAGCCGCCCCAGCCTGTTCACCCACGTCACCTTCGGGCTGTTGGAGGGCTGGTGGCGATTCACCGACCCCCAGCGGCGCATTCCCGGCACGCCCTCGCTGAACGCGGAGAGCTGGCGCGCGCTGCTGGAGGAGACGGGGCTGCGCTGGCAGGCGGTCTCGCCCGAGGCCGAGCGGGCCCTGGGCCAGCAGATCATCGCCGCCACCGCGCCGGCCGGGCGAGCTGGCCCGGCCACGCCGGTGGCGCGCCCTGACGTGCGTACCCAAGCCGCGGCTACGCCCAGGCCCGCGGTCACGGCGTCGGTACCCGTGGGCGCGGCCTCGGCGGGGCTGCGCGAGAGCCTGCTGCGCGCCCTGGGCGAGACGCTGAACGTGGCCCCCTCGGCCATAGACCTCACGCAGTCCTTCGCCGACTACGGGCTGGACTCCATTCTCGGCGCCGAACTGGTGCACCGGCTGCGCGAGTCGCTGGGCATCGAGTTGAGCCATACCCGGCTGTTCGATTTCAGCAATGTGCTGCGCCTGGAGAACCTGCTGGCGGCGGAGTACCCCCAGCTGACGGGCGATAGACCGGGCGAGGAGAAACGCGAGGAGCAGGGCGCTGCGCAAGCGCATCCGCGGCCGCCCCGCGAGGAGACCGTCGCGTCGGCCCGTTCCGCGCCACCACAGCCGGCCCCGGCGCGGGAGCCCATCGCCATTGTCGGCGCCAGCGGGCGCTTCGCCGGTGCCGCCGGCCTGGACGAGCTCTGGGAGCATCTGCGCGCCGGCCGGGACCTGGTGGAATCGGTGTCGCGCTTCGATCTGTCGCCTTTCTACCGCGACGCGCCCCCGGATAGCTACGGCCGCCACGGCAGCTTCCTGGAGGGCATAGACCGCTTCGATCCGGTTTTCTTCGGCATCTCCGGTCTGGAAGCCAAATACATGGACCCCCAGCAGCGGCTGTTCCTGGAGGAGGCCTGGAAGACCCTGGAGAACGCTGGTCACGCCGGCGCGGACATGCAGGGCCGGCGCTGCGGGGTGTTCGTCGGCTGCAGTGCCGGGGACTATCAGGAGCTGTTCCGGGAGCAGCCCCCGGGGCAGGCCTTCTGGGGCAATACCAGCTCTCTGATCCCGGCGCGCATCGCCTATCATCTGGACCTCAAGGGCCCGGCGATCGCCGTGGATACCGCCTGCTCCAGCTCCCTGGTGGCGGTGCATCTCGCCTGCCAGAGCCTGTGGAACGGCGAATCCGAGCTGGCGCTGGCCGGGGGCGTGTTCGTGCAATGCACGCCGCGCTTCTACCGCTACGCCAACCAGGCCCGCATGCTCTCGCCCAGTGGGCGCTGCGCGGCCTTCGGTGAAGGGGCGGACGGCATCGTGCCCGGCGAGGCGGTGGCGGCGGTGCTGTTGCGGCCCCTGTCCCAGGCGCTGGCCGATGGCGATACCATCCATGGGCTCATCGTCGCTTCCGGCATCAACCAGGACGGCGCCACCAACGGCATCACCGCGCCCAGCGCCGCCTCCCAGGAACGCCTCATCCGTCAGGTCTACGAGGATTTCCGCATAGACCCGACCGGTATCGGCCTGGTGGAGGCTCACGGCACGGGGACGGTGCTGGGGGATCCCATCGAGCACGAGGCCCTGAGTCGGGCCTTCGCCGGCTGGACCGATCAGCGGGGCTACTGCGCCCTGGGTTCGATCAAGGCCAATATCGGCCACGCCACCACCGCGGCCGGCGCGGCGGGGCTGGTCAAGCTGCTGCTGGCCATGAAACACCGGACCTTGCCGCCCGCCATCCATGTGGGCGCGGGCAATCCGGCCATCGACTTCGACCAGGGCGCGTTCTACCTCAATCGTCAGGCCCGGTTCTGGGAGGCACCCGCGCAAGGGCCGCGCCGGGCGGCGATCAGCTCCTTCGGCTTCAGCGGCACCAATGCCCATCTGGTGCTGGAGGAGGGCCCGGAGCGCCCGCGGCACGACCTTTCCGCGCCGGCCTCGCTGTTCGTGCTGTCGGCGCGCACCGAGGCGCAGCTGCGCGAGCAGGCCGAAAGGCTGCGTGCCTGCTTGCAGGCGTCCCCGGAGGCCGAAGCGGCCGACGTGGCCCACACCCTGATGGTCGGGCGTCGCCACTTCGCCCATCGGCTCGCCGTGGTGGCCGTGGGTCTCGCCGACCTGGCCGGGCAACTGGGCTCCTGGCTGAACGGCGACGCCGACAATGCGGTCGCTGTCGCCGCGCTGGATGAGCTGCCCGCGGCCGAGGACCCGGCCGCCGAGCAGGCCAGCGGGGCGCTGATCGAAGCCCTGCGCCGCGGCGAGCACGACTGGCGGTCCGGTCTGTGCCAGTTGGCCGAACGCTATCTGCGCGGCGAGAGCGTGCCCTATCAGCGGCTGCTGCCCGATGCCCGGCGCATCCCGCTGCCCGGCTACCCCTTCGCCGCCACGTCCTGCTGGGTGGGCGAGCCCCCCGAGGCGGCGCCGCGCCCGATGGCGCCCACGCAGGCCGCGGCCGCCGAAGAGCCAATCACGCCGAGCGTCGGGCGCAGCCCTGGCCGGGTCCGCCTGACCGATCCCGCCACGCCGGCGAGTCCCCCCGCGTCGTCGGCTCCGGGCAAGGTGCGTCTGGCGCCCCTGGGGCGCGAAGTCCGTCGCGAAGTCGCCCTGCACCGGGCGGAGCCGGTGGAGGGCGTGCGCAGTCTCACCCTGCACGGGGACTGGAGCGCCGAGGCGCAAATGCGGCTGGAAGACGAACTGGCTCAGGCCGCCTTGGACGAGACGGTGCGCGTGCTGCTGTTGCGGGCCGTGGATCCCTGGACACCCCAGGCCGGGGTGGCCGTATCCTCGGCGGCGCGCCATTGTGCGCTGCCCGTGGTGCTCTGCCTGCCGGCGGGGGCCGAAGGCGCGGGTCTGGACTTTGCCCTGGGGGCCGATTTCCTGCTGCTGGCCGAAGAGGCCCACTACGGGGGCGCCCAGGCGGAGCCGGGCGTAGTGCCTGATCCGGCGCGCGCCCTGCTGAGCGACGGCCAGCGCTACACCGGGGCGGCGCTGCGCGCGGCCGGGGGCGATCTGCGGGTATTGCCCGCGACGGAACTGGACGCCGCCGCCCAGCGCCTGGCTGCTCAGATCGCCGAGGCGCCGCGGCTGGCGCTGACCGAGCTCAAGCGCCATATGCGCCACGGAGGGCCGCTTGCCGTGGACACCCGGGCGGAGCGGGAGAGGCTGCGCGCTATTGCCAGCCAACCCGCGGCGACCCCCGCCGGCCCAGGCCGCGCCGTGCCGCTGGCAAGCCCCGTGGTGGAGTTGGAGGCCTTCGAGGATGGCGTGGTGCTGCTGCGCATGCTCGAGCGAGAGCACAAGAACACCTTCACCCCCGCCTTCATGGCAGGGCTGCAGGAGGCCTTCGCCCTGATACGGTCGCGGCCTGATTTCAAGGTGGTGGTGCTCACCGGTTTCGATGCCTACTTCGCCTGCGGCGGCACCCGGTCGGGATTGCGGGAGCTGCAGCGCGGCGACAGCCGCTTCACGGACCTGAAGATCTACAACCTGCCGCTGGAGTGCGAGCTGCCGGTGATCGGCGCCATGCAGGGCCATGCCATAGGCGCTGGCTGGTCCCTGGGCATGTTCTGCGATCTGAGCCTGTTCAGCGCCGAGAGCGTGTATCACAGCAATTATCTCTGGTACGGCTTCACCCCCGGGGCCGGCGCCACGTTGATCTTCCCCAGCCGCTTCGGCGACGAGTTGGGCCGAGAGGTGCTGTTCAGCGCCCGGGAGTACAAGGGCCGCGAGCTGGCGGCACGGGCCCCGGAGCTGATGGTCCATCCGTCCGCCGAGGTGCTGCCCAGGGCACTGGCCATGGCCCATGCCCTGGCGGGACGCCCCCGGGAGGAATTGCTGGCGCACAAAGCGGCGCTGGCTGCACCCTTGCAGGCACGCCTGGAGGGCGTGTTCGCGGGGGAATTGGCGATGCACCAGCGCACCTTCGTGGACAACCCGCGGGTCATGGCGCGTATCGAGCAGGCCTTCGGCGCCGAGCCGCCCGCCGCCGCGACCGCCGCTCCGGTGGCGGCCGACCGGGCGGGCCTGCGCCAGTCGCTGGTGGCAAGCCTCGCCGAAGAGCTGATGATCGCGCCGGGCGAGATCCGTGACGCGGCGAGCTTCCTGGAGCTGGGCCTGGATTCCATCCTGGCGCTGACCTGGATACGCCGGCTGAATGCCGAACTGGAGATCGAGCTGCCGGCCACGGCCGTGTATGCCCATCCCACCGTGGGGGCACTGGTGGACCATGTCAGCGGCCTGCGTCCGGCCTTGCCCGCAGCCGAAGCCCAGACCCCGGCGGCCCCTGAACAGCCTCCGGAACCCGCGACGGTGCCGCCTGGCGCGAGCAGGGGGGGGCAGGGCCTTCGGAGCCTGCGTCCCAGGCTGGTGGCCAGCCTCGCCGAGGAGCTGATGATCGCGCCGGAGGAGATCCGCGATGGCGCGAGCTTCCTGGAGCTGGGGCTGGATTCCATCCTGGCGCTCACCTGGATACGGCGGCTCAACGCCGAACTGGAAATCGAGCTGCCCGCCACGGCCGTGTACGCCCATCCCACGGTGGGGGCCTTGCTGGCCCAGGTGGCGACGCTGCTGCCGCGGGACCCGGAGCCGCCCGCCCGGTGGGAAGCGGCACAGGCGGTCCGGACCGCGCCGGCTTCGGAGCCGCCAAACGAGCCGCCAAACGAGCCGCTGAAGGAGCCGCTGAAGGAACCGCTGAAGGAGCCGTCCGTCGCGTCGGAGGTGGCCCCGCGCCCGACTGGCTCCACGCCGACGGGCGCCGTGGCGATCATCGGTGCCTCGGGCCGTTACCCCCGGGCGGCGGACCTGCAGGCCTACTGGGAGAACCTGCAGGCCGGGCGTGACTGCATCAGCGAGGTGCCGCTCCAGCGCTGGGATATCGCCCGCCATTACCACCCGGACCCCCAGCAGCCGAACGCCTCTTACTGCAAGTGGATGGGTTACATCGACGAGGTGGAGCTGTTCGATCCGCGGTTCTTCAATATCACGCCCCGCGAGGCGGAGTTGATGGACCCCCAGCAACGCCTGTTCCTGGAGCATGCCTGGCATGCGCTGGAGGATGCGGCCCTGGACCCCCGCCGGCTGGCCGGCAACCAGTGCGGCGTGTTCGTTGGCAGCGGGCCCAGCGGTTACGCCGATCGGGTGGCCGAGCGCAATGCCTACAGCCTGCTGGGCAGCTCCGGTTCCATCCTCGCGGCCCGCATCGCCCATCTGCTGGACCTGCAGGGGCCCTGCATCTCCCTGGACACGGCCTGCTCCAGCTCCCTGGTGGCCATTGCCGAGGCCTGCAACAGTCTGCTGCTCGGCGACAGCGACCTGGCACTGGCCGGTGGCGCCTGTGTGCTGATCGGCCCGTCCATGTTCATCGATACCGCCAAGGTGGGCATGCTCTCGGCGCAGGGTCGCTGCTACAGCTTCGATGAGCGCGCCAACGGGTTCGTGCCGGGTGAGGGGGTGGGGGTCCTGCTGCTCAAGCGCCTGGAGGATGCCGAGCGGGACGGCGACCCCATACGCGCGGTGATCCGCGGCTGGGGCGTGAACCAGGACGGCAAGACCAACGGTATCACCGCCCCCAACCCCCAGGCTCAAACCCGCTTGCTGCGCAAGGTCTACCGGCGTTTCGACATAGACCCGGCGAGCATCGGCCTGGTGGAGACCCACGGCACCGGCACGCCCCTGGGCGACCCTATCGAGATCGAGGGCCTGCGGGATGCCTTCGCGGATGATCCCAGGCGCGATGCCTGCGCCCTGGGTTCGGTGAAGAGCAATGTGGGGCATCTGCTGGCCGCGGCGGGCGTGGCCGGTGCCAGCAAGGCCATGTTGGCGCTGGAACAGGCCGAACTGCCGCCCAGCATCAACTTCCAGCGGCTGAACCCGCATATCCGCCTGGACGACACGCCCTTCTACCTGAACACCGAAGCCCGTCCCTGGCCGGCCCCGGCCGATGGCCTGCGTCGGGCGGCGGTGAGCTCCTTCGGCTTCAGCGGCACCAACGCCCATCTGGTGCTCGAAGAGTACCCGCGGGCCGAACCCGCGGCCGAAGGCGCGGGCCCCTGGCTGTTCACTCTCTCGGCCCGGGACGAGGACCGCCTGCAGGCCGCGGCCGAGGCCATGGAGCGCCATGTGGTGGCCAGGCCGCAACTGAACCTGGCAGCGCTCGCTTACACCCTGCAGGTGGCGCGCAGCGACATGGAGGCCCGTCTGGCCTTCGTCTACCACGACCGCGAGAGCCTGTTGCGCGCCCTGGGGGCGGCAGTGGCCGGTCAGGCCCTCGGTCATCTCCATCGCGGCCAGCGGGACGAGGCCGCCGTGGCCCTGTTCGAATCGGACCCCGACGCCCGGGCCCTGCCGGAGAAATGGTTGCGCGCGGGCAGTGCCGAGAGCCTGGAGCGGCTGGCGGGGCTGTGGGTGCGCGGCCTGAGCGTGGACTGGGCCGCTCTGCTGCCCCGTGGGCATCGCCTGCGTCTGCCGGGTTACTGCTTCGCCCGCGAGCGCCACTGGGTGGAGGAATCCCCCGTACAGACCGCGCCCGCCCCCCAAGCCCCGGCTCAGAGCCTGGTCAGCCGTCGCCCGCGGGGCGATGAGAGCTGGCGGCGAGCCTGGCCCCATGCTGGCGCGCGCTTGCTCAGCGGGCTTTTCCTGCCGGAGCTGGCCCGAGTCATGGCGGAACAGGCCCTGGGGCGACCGCTGCGGGCCATGAAGCATCTGGTCTGGGGCGCGCCCCTGCCCGCCGGGGATGAGCCGCCGGCCTTCGAGCTGGTATCCGGCGCCGACCAGGAGGGCGAGTACTTCCATGTGCGAATCCGCGGTGCCGAGCAGTCACCCTGCCTGCTGGGGGAGATTATCGCGGAGGATGCGCTGCCGGCCTGGCCGCCGGCCCTGGCGCCCGACAGTTTCCGTGGCGAGGATCTGACCACCGCCCATGAACGTTTCGCTGCGGGTCTGGATGCCCGGGATGGCGAGCTCCCCGGGGCGCTGCGGGTGTCCGACGTCTATCGTCGCGACGGGGAACTGCTGGCCCGGCTGGAGGGCTGCGACAAGGAGGCGCTGGCACCGGCGCTGCTGGAGCGGCTGTGGCGCCTGCTGGCCTTCCGCGAGGGCGGCGAGCCGCGCTTCCCCTACGCCATCGAGGCCTTGCGCCTGGGGGATCAGCTCCCCGAGACCCGGCTGGCGCGGCTCTGGCAGCCGGCGGAAGGCGGCCCGCCGAGCCTGGCCCTGTACACGCCCGCCGGCGAACCCTGCCTGTTGCTGCAGGGGGTGCTGACCCGGGAGGCCGGGGAACTGGACGAATTGCGCATCGACGATGAGGTGGAGCTGGGATGAGCGATTTCAGGGTAGCCATCATAGGCGGCGGACCCACCGGCCTGGGGGTGGGGCGCGAGCTCGCCGAGGGCGGCATCGATTTCGACCTCTACGAGGCCGAGGCCGATTTCGGCGGTGTCTGGAACAGCGAGGCCGCCTGCGGCCGAACCTACCGCTCCCTGCACCTGATCTCGCCCAAGTTCAACACCCAGGTGGCGGATTTCCCCATGCCGGAGGCGTATCCGCCGTACCCCCATCATCGCCTGATGCTGCGCTATCTGCGTGACTACGCCCGGGCCTTCGGCCTCTACGAGCGGGCCTTCTTCAATGCCCGGGTGGAGCGGCTGGAACCCCGCGGCGAGCAGTGGCTGCTGCGCACCCAGCACGGCGAGGAGCGCCGCTATGCCCTGGTGGTGGTCTGCAACGGCCTGCAGCGGGTGCCCCGTTATCCGGATCCGGCCTATCCCGGGCACTTCTCGGGCGAGAGCCTGCACAGTCGGGATTACCGCAGCGCCGAGCAGCTGCGTGACAAGCGGGTGCTGGTGATCGGCGGTGGCAATTCCGGCTGCGACATCGCGGTGGATGCGGTGCACCAGGCCGAGGCGGTGTTCCACAGCACCCGCCGGGGCTACTACTATCAGCCGAAATTCATCGACGGCAAACCCACGCCCCAGTGGATGATGGAGCTGGGCAGCAAGTTCGCCAGCAAGCAGGAGACCCTGGCCTATATCGAGCAGGTATTCAGCCTGGCCGGTTACAATGGCGCCGCTTACGGCCTGCCGCGCCCGGACTACCCCCTGGATGCCGCCCACCCGGTGATGAACTCGCTGATCCTCCACCACATCGGCCACGGCGACGTCACCCCCAAGGGCGATGTGGCCGCCTTCGAGGGGCAGACGGTGCACTTTGCCGACGGCTCCCGGGAGCGGATCGACACCGTGATCTACGCCACCGGCTATGACCGGGAGTTCCCCTTCCTGGACGATGAGCTGCTGGAGTGGAAATCGGGCATTCCGGATCTGTTCCTGCACTCCACGCCGCGCAACCATGACAACCTGCTGTTCATGGGCTTCATCAACGCCGCCGGCGGGTTGGGGGACGGGCTGAAGACCCAGGGGCAGTTCGTGCTGGACTACGCCCGGGCGCTGGCCGCCCGCTCCCCGGGGCTGGCCGCCTTTCTCGCTGCCAAGCGCATTGATCAACCGGATCTGGGCCAGGATTACTTCGTGCGCTCGCAGCGGCACCTGTTCGAGGCGGATCTGTGGAAGCTGCTGGCGCAGATGCGCCGCTACCGGGACATGCTGAACCAGGACGCGCCCGCCGGGGAGGTCGCGGCACGATGAACGATCTGGCCGAGCGCATGCGTCGATTGCTGGAGGCCGAGCTCATCGAGCGGGCTCGTGCCCGGCTGGACGCCCATGCGCCGCCCGCGGCACAGGCCGCGTCAGGCGCCGCCGAACCCGCAGCAACGGCCGAACCGGTGGCGGAGAGTGCCGCGGTGTCGGCCACGGAACAGGGCTTGCGGGCGGATGTGCTGCGCATCGCCGCCGACGCGCTGCGCATTCCCGAGCAGCGCCTGGACCCGGGGGAGAACCTTGCCAACTACGGTGTGGATTCCATCGCCATCACTGAGGTCATGGCCCAGCTGTCACGCTATTTCGGCATCTCGGTGGCGCCCACCACCTTCTTCGAGGCCCGCCATCTGGATGATCTGAGCCGTATTCTGTATCAGCGCCATGAGGCGGCCATCGAGGCGCACTATGCCCGCGTCGAGTCGCCGTCCCCGGTGGCGGAGGAAGCGCCGCCTAAGGAACCACGCCCCGCCGTGTCCGCCGGCGAGCTTCCCTCTGCCACCGACTCCGGCGGTCCGGAGGCCTGGCTGGCCCGCCATGGCGCCCGGCGCCGACCCCGTGCCGCCCGCTCGCAATCGTCGCAGCCGACGCAGGCCACCCCGGCCTCGCAGGCCGGCGCCGCCCCCATCGCCATCATTTCCATGGAGGGGATGTTCCCCCGCAGCGCCGATTTGGCGCAGTTCGAGGCCCATCTGCGCGAGGGGGTGGACTGCATCGACGAAGTGCCGCGGGAGCGCTGGGACTGGCGCGCGGTCCACGGCGACCCACGCAAGGGCGCCTACACCGACGTCAAATACGGCGGCTTCGTGCCCGGGCACGATCGTTTCGATGCGGGCTTTTTCCGCATCCCCCCCAACGAAGCCGAGTTGATGGACCCTCAACACCGGCTGTTCATCCAGTGCGTCTGGCGGCTGATCGAATCCGCCGGTTACGCCCCGGGGGCCTTGTCCGGCAGGAAGGTGGGCCTGTTCCTCGGCATCAATCTGCAGGACTACACCGACCTGGCCAACCGCGCCGGCTTGATGGAGGCCGCGCAGATGACCGGCCTGGGGCACGTGTTCTGCCCCAACCGGCTCTCCTATCTGCTGGACATCCACGGCCCCAGCCAGGTGGTGGATACCGCCTGCTCCAGCTCTCTGGTGGCGATTCACCGGGGCGTGATGAGCATTCGCCACGAAGGCTGCGAGATGGCCATCGCCGGCGGCGCCAATCTGATGCTCTCGCCCACCCAGCACATCATGTTTTCCCGGGTGGGTATGATCTGCGAGGACGGCCGCTGCAAGACCTTCTCCCGCGAGGCCAACGGCTACGCCCGCGCCGATGGCGTCGGCGCGGTGCTACTCAAACGGCTGGATCTGGCCGAACGCGACGGCGACCCTATCCTCGGCGTGATCCGCGGCTCGGCGGAGAACCACGGCGGCGGCGCCAGTTCCCTGACCGCGCCCAACCCGGCCGCCCAGGCGCGGCTGATCGTCGAGGCACACCGTCAGGCGGGGGTGGATCCGCGCAGCGTATCCATGATCGAGTGCCACGGCACCGGCACGGCGCTGGGCGACCCGGTGGAGGTGGAGGGGCTGAAGAGCGCCTTCGACGAACTGTATCGTGAGCACGGGCTGCCGGCGCCGGCGCAGCCCCATTGCGGGCTGGGTTCGGTCAAGTCGAACATCGGCCATGCGGAGACCGCCGCCGGGGTGGCGGGGCTGGTCAAGGTGCTGCTGGCCATGGGCTCCGGCACCCAATACCGCAGCCTGCACTGCGAGGAACCCAACCCGCTGCTGGAACTGGACGGCAGCCCCTTCTACCTGCTGGACCGTGCCCGCCCCTGGACGCGGCCGCGTATCGATGGGGTAGAGCAGCCGCGTCGGGCGGGGCTTAGCTCCTTCGGCGCCGGCGGCGCCAATGCTCACCTGCTGATCGAGGAATACCGCCCGCCGGCCCTTTCGGCGCAGGCCGACAGCCCCCGGCCGCTGGTGATCCCCTTGTCGGCGCGCAGCGAGTCCGCGCTGCGGGAGATCGCGCGCCGCCTGCTGCCGGCGCTGGATGGCCACGAGCTGGCGGATCTGGCCTACACCCTGCAAATCGGCCGGGATGCCCTGCGCGAGCGGGTCGCCTTCGTGGCGGACAACCACGCGGCGCTGCGCCGGCAACTGGAAAGCTTCATTGCCGGCGACACCAGCGGGGTCGCCCGCGGCGTGGTGGCTCGGGCCGCGCGTGAGCGGGATGTGCGACTGGATCCGCGGGAATGGCCCGCCGAGGAACTGGCCCGGCGCTGGGTGCACGGGGAGGCGGTGGATTGGCCCCTGGCTCACCCCGCCGGTGCCCGGCGACGCCTGCGCCTGCCGGCCTATCCCTTCGAGGGCAAGCGCTACTGGCTGCCGGTTCCCGATGAGTCGGGCGCCGGCGAGTCGGTGGCGCGCGCGTCTGCGGACAGCTTGCCGGCGCCCAGTGAGTCGCAGAACGCCCGCTCGCCGGAGGCGCCGCTGGTGCTGCGCGAGATCGGCCATCAGCGCTACCGGGTGGAGTTCAGTGGCGAGGAGTTCTTCCTGGACCACCATCGGGTTCAGGGCGAATCGGTGCTGCCCGGGGTGATGTACCTGGAGCTTGCCTGTGCCGCCGCCCGCGAGGCGGGCCTGGGGCCGGTGGGGCTGCGCCGGGTGGTGTGGCTGTTGCCGCTCAGGGTGAACGCGCCGGTGGCCGTGGAGGTGGCGCTGATTCACGCCGCCGACGAGCCCTGGCCCCGGGTCGAGATCAGCAGTGTCGACGAGCAGGGCGAGCCCCGGCTGCATGCCCAGGCCGTGCTGGCCCCGGCCAGCGAGGACGCGGGCGGCGAGGCCGAGGACGTGCCGCAGGCCTTGCTTGCGGCGTATCCGCAGCGCCTGGAGGCGGCGCGGGTCTATGGTTTGTTCGGGCAGCTCGGCATCGACTTCGGGCCGGGCCACCAGGTGATCGAGAGCCTGCATCTGGGGGAGGGTGCCGATGGCGCGCGCCAGGTGCTGGCGAGCCTGCGCCTGGGCGAAGGCTTTGCCGCCGGCCTGGCGGATTTCCAGCTGCATCCGGGCCTGCTGGACGGCGCCTTCCAGGCGGCCCTGGGGGTGGCGCTGAACGAGCAGGGCGAGCCGGTGGAGGCGGGAGCGGCGTTGCCCTTCGCCCTGGATCGGGTGGAAGTCTTCGGGCCCTGCACTGAGCGCATGTGGGCGCGGGTCGGGCCCGCCGAGGTGTCCTCCACGGGTACTCGGGTACGCACCCTGACCTTGGAATTGCTGGATGAGCAGGGTGGGCTGCGGGTCCGCCTGCGGGGCTTCGCCACCCGGGTGCTGAACCGCCGCGCCGACGAGGCGGTGTTGCTGTTCGAGCCGCAATGGGAGCAGCCGGCCGGCGAGCCGGTGGAGCCGGCGGCCTTCGGCACCCGGCAGGTTCTGCTCGGCGGTATCGGCGAGGCCGCGGTAACGAGCCTGCGCGCGGGCCAGCCGGAGTGGCGCTGCGAGCGGCTGGAAGACATTGTCGCCTCGGCCTCGGCCCCGGCCGCGCGCTACGGGCAGAACGCCCGGGCCTTGCTGGCTCGCCTGCAGGCGTTGCTGGCGGAGGCCGCCCGGGCGCCGGTATTGCTGCAGCTGGTCCTGGCCGAGGAGGGTGCCCAGGCCGCGGGGCTGACCGGTCTGGCGGGCCTGTTGCGCACGGCCAGCCTGGAGCAGCCCGGCCTTTGCTGTCAGCTGATCACGGTGCCACCGGAAACCGAGGGCGAGGCGCTGGCCGGGGTGCTGGCCGAGGCCGCCCGCCGGCCGCAATTGCAGCGCCTGCGCTGGGAGCAGGGTGCCCTGCAAAGCGAAGGCTGGCGTGCCGCCGGGGACCTGGCCGAGGACGCGACGGCGCCCGCGCCCTGGCGCAGCGGTGGTGTCTATGTGATCACCGGGGGCGGCGGCGCGCTGGGCCGCCAGCTGGCCGAAGAGATCCTCGCCACGCAGGCCGATGCTCACGTGTTGCTGCTGGGCCGTTCGGCGCTGGATGCCGAGCGGCAAGCCTGGCTGGACGGGCTGGCGGGCGATGTCCGCTACCAGCCGCTGGATCTGGCCGATGGCCCCGCGGTGCAGGATCGAATCGCGGAACTGCGCCGGCGCCACGGCCGCATCGACGGCGTGCTGCACGCCGCCGGACTGGTGCGGGATCGGGCCCTGGCGGACAAGGACGGGGCGGAACTCGACCGGGTACTGGCGCCCAAGGTGGCCGGCACGCTGAACCTGGATGCGGCGCTGGGTGATGAGCCGCTGGATTTCTTCGTGCTGTTCGCCTCGCTCTCCGGTGCCTTCGGCAATCCGGGGCAGGCCGACTACGCCGCCGCCAACGCTTTCCTGGACAGCTACGCCCTGGAGCGCGAAGCCCGGCGCGGCGCGGGTCTGTGCCAGGGGCGCACCCTGGCCGTGGACTGGCCGCTATGGCGCAGCGGGGGCATGCGCATGAGCGAGGTGGCCCAGGCTCTGATGACCCGCAGCAGCGGACTCACCGCGCTGGAAAGCGCCGACGGTTTCGCCGCCCTGTATCGGGCCCTGGCCGGTGCGGCGCCTCGGGTGCTGGTGGCGGCGGGGGATGCGGCGCGGGTGCGTGCCCGGGTGCTGGGGGTGGCCGAGCCGCCGCGCTGGCGCGCGTCGGTGGCGGTTCAAGCGAGCGCGGCGGCCCCGGCGCCGGATTCGTCGCTGCTGCGCGAGCGGGTGCAGGCGGCGCTGGTGCGCCAGGTCTGTCGCCAGCTCAAGGTGGAGCCGGAGGATCTGGCGCCGGACATGGAGCTGAGCGAGTACGGCTTTGATTCCATCAGCTTCACCCAGTTCGCCAATGCCCTGAACGAGCAGTTCGGGCTGGAGCTGGTGCCCACCCTGTTCTTCGAATATCCCACCCTTGAGGCGCTGGCGGGCTACCTGGCCGAGCAACACGGCGCGGCCACCGCGGCGGCGCTGGGCGTGGAAGCGCCGGCGGCTCCGGCGGCATCCACTGCGTCGTCGGCTCCGCCGGCGCCGGTGGAATCGTCTTCGTCGTCTGCGCCCGCGGCAAACGAGGCGCAGGCCGCCGCGGGCGTTGAAGCGCCGTCCCCCGAAGCATCGCCCACGACGGTGATTGCCAGCCCCCGCGACGATCAGGACAGCCTGGTCGCCATCGTCGGCATGAGCGGCGTATTCCCCGGCGCCGAGGATGTGGACACCTTCTGGCGCAATCTGCGCGAGGGCCGGGACTGCATCGGCGAGATACCCGCCGAGCGCTGGGATTGGCGCGATTACTGGGGTGACCCGGCTACCGAGCCCGGCCGTGGCAACGCGAAGTGGGGTGGCTTCATCCAGGGGCTGGCGGCCTTCGACCCCGGCTTCTTCGGCGTGTCGCCCCCCGAGGCCCGGATGATGGACCCGCAGCAGCGGCTGCTGCTGACCCTGGCCTGGCAGGCCATCGAGGACGCCGGCTACGGGCCGCGTAGTCTGGCCGGGTCGTCCACCGGGGTTTTCATCGGCACCGCCGATACCGGCTACAGCCGCCTGCTGGCCGAGTCCGGCACGGCGGTGGAAGGCTATTCCATGACCGGTCTGGCGCCCTCGCTCGGGCCCAACCGCATCAGTTACCAGCTCAATTTCCACGGCCCCAGCGTGGCGGTGGAAACCGCCTGTTCCAGTGCCCTGGTCGCCATCCACCGCGCGGTGGAATCCATCGCCGGCGGCGGTTGTGAGGCGGCCCTGGCCGGGGGCATCAATGCCCTGTTGTTGCCCGATGCCTTCGTCGGCTTCAGCAAGGCCGGCATGTTGGCGCCGGACGGGCGCTGCAAGCCCTTCTCGGCGGAAGCCAACGGCTACGTTCGCGGCGAAGGTGGGGGCCTGATCTACCTGAAGAAACTGGCCGATGCCGAACGCGATGGCGATCGCATCCTGGCGGTGATCCGCGCCAGCGCCGAGAACCACGGCGGCCGTGCCAGCTCCTTGACCGCGCCCAATCCCCGGGCCCAGGCCGACTTGCTGCGCAGCGCCTATCGCCGCGCCGGCTTCGACCCCCGCACGGTGAGCTACATCGAAGCCCACGGCACGGGCACCCCCCTGGGCGACCCCATCGAGGTGGAAGCCCTGTGCAGTGCCTTCGCCGATCTGAGCGCGGAGGCGGAAGCGGCCCACGGCCCGGCGCCGCCCCTGAGCTGCGGTATCGGGTCGGTGAAGTCCAATATCGGCCATCTGGAACTGGGCGCCGGCATTGCCGGCATCATGAAAGTGCTGCTGCAGATGAAGCACGGTCAGCTGGTCCGGACCCTGCACTGCGACGAACTCAACCCCTACCTCAAGCTCGGCCCCTTCCAGGTGGTGCGGGAGAACCGGCCCTGGGCGCGACCGCTGGACGCGGCGGGGCGCGTGCTGCCGCGACGGGCGGGGGTGAGCAGCTTCGGCTTCGGCGGCAGCAACGCCCATGTGGTGCTGGAGGAATACACGGCGCCCGCCGCCGCGCCGGTGGACTTGCCCGGGCCGGCCATGATCGTGCTCTCCGCCCGTACCGAGGCGCAGCTGCAGGCCTCGGCCCGGCGCCTGCTGGACGCCCTGGGAACGCTGGAGGCGGATGCGAGCCTGACGGAGCTGGCCTACACCCTGCAGTGCGGCCGAGACGCCATGGAGTACCGACTGGGCTTTGTCGCCGGCTCGTTGGGGCAGGTGGGCGAGCGCCTGCGGGCCTTCCTCGCGGAGGCGGATGACGAGGCCCTGCACCAGGATCGGGTCAAGCCTCATCGGGGCACCATCGCCGTGCTGCAATCCGACCCGGAACTGGCCCGCGGCCTGTTGGATCTGCCCGCCCGGGGCCGCCACGACAGCCTGTTGCAGCTGTGGGTGCGCGGCCTGCGGGTGGACTGGCAGGCGCTCTACGGCGAGCCACGCCCCCGGCGCCTGGCGCTGCCGGGCTATCCCTTCGCCCGGGACGAGTACTGGTTCGAGCGCAGTAGCGCACCGCCCGTCCCTGCGCCGTCTGCCGCCACGCCGCTGGCCGCCAGGCCGTCCGCGGCGCCGGTGGCGAGCACGGTGCAGGCGACGCTCGAGGCCATTCCCGAGGCCGCGCCCTACCCGCGGGCCCTGGCCGCGCTGGTGGCGATCGCCGCGGCGGTGCTGGAGGTGGAACCCGAGGCGCTGGAAGAGGACACGGAGCTGGGAGAGTACGGCTTCGACTCCATCACCATGACCGCCTACGCCTCGCGGGTGAATGCCGAGCTGGGGCTTTCCCTGAGCCCGGCGGATTTCTTCGAGTTCGCCACCTTGGCGCGGCTCGCCGAGCATATCGCGCCGTCGCTGCCGGCGGCTGAAGAGCCCGCCCCGGCGCCGCGGCCCGAGACCCATGCTGCGCCGGAGCGCCCTGTGGCCGCCGCGTGGTCACCGGAGCCGGGGCACGCGCCGGCGGATGACGAGGCCGTAGCCATCGTCGGTGTGAGTTGCCGCTTCCCCGGGGCCGCGGATCTGCAGGCCTTCGATGAGCTGCTCTGGAGCGGCGGCGAGGGTATCCGCCGCATCCCCGCGGATCGCTGGGACTGGCGGGCGCTGGATGGGGACCCCCGGCATGAGCCGGGCAAGACCGATATCCACTGGGGCGGATTCATCGACGGGGTGTTCGAGTTCGACCCGCTGTTCTTCGGCATCTCGCCGCGGGAAGCCGAGTACATGGATCCCCAGCAGCGGCTGATGATGATGCACGTCTGGCGGGCCATCGAGGACGCCGGCTACAACCCCCGGAGCCTGGCCGGGCGCGGGGTGGGACTGTTCGTGGGGACCTCGTCCAGTGGCTACCGGGAGACCCTGGGCGAGGAGACCGGCGGGGAGGGGTATGTCGCCACCGGCTCGGTGCCTTCGGTGGGGCCGAATCGCATCAGTTATTTCCTGGACTGGCACGGCCCCAGCGAGCCGGTGGAGACCGCCTGCTCCAGCTCCCTGGTGGCGCTGCATCGGGCGGTGCAGGCCATGCGCGGCGGTGACTGCGAGATGGCCGTGGTGGGCGGGGTGAACACCATCATCACCCCCGAGGCCCATATCTCCTTCGCCCAGGCCGGCATGCTCTCGCCGGACGGGCGCTGCAAGACCTTCTCCGCCCAGGCCGACGGTTACGGCCGGGGCGAGGGGGTGGGCATGCTGGTACTCAAGCGCCTGCGGGATGCCGAGCGGGACGGTGATGCCATCTACGGCCTGATTCGTGGCAGCGGCGTGAACCACGGCGGCCGGGCCAACTCCCTCACCGCCCCCAATACCGCCGCCCAGGCGGCGTTGCTGAAGACGGTTTACCGCCGCGCCGGCATCGACCCGCGCAGCGTCGGCTACATCGAGGCCCACGGCACCGGTACGGCGCTGGGCGACCCGGTGGAGGTCAATGCGCTGAAATCCGCCTTCCGCGCCCTGAGCGCGGAGGCGCCCCGGGAGGCTTTTCAGAACGTGGCCTGTGGCCTGGGATCGGTGAAGACCAATATCGGTCATCTGGAACTGGCCGCCGGGGTGGCCGGGGTGATCAAGGTGCTGCTGCAGCTGCGCCGCCAGGAGCTGGCCCCCAGCCTGCACGGCGCGGAACTCAACCCCTACATCGATCTGGCCGACAGCCCCTTCCAGCTGTTGCCCGAAGCCCGGCCCTGGGCGCCGGTGCGCGATGCCCGGGGGCGGGCGCTGCCCCGGCGGGCCGGTGTCAGCAGTTTCGGCTTCGGCGGCGTCAATGCTCACGTGATCCTGGAAGAGTACCGCCCGAGCGCCGAGCCCCCGGCCGTGCCTGAGGGGCCGGCGTTGATCGTGCTCTCGGCCCGGGATGAGTCGCGCCTGGCGGATCAGGCCCGGCAATTGCTGGGCTGGCTGGAGAGTGCCGAGGCGGCGCAGGCCTCGCTGGCCGAGCTGGCCTATACCCTGCAGCTGGGCCGAGAGGCGATGAAGCAGCGGCTGGCGGTGCCGGTCGCAAGCCTCGCGGCGCTGCGCACACGGCTGCTTGCCTGGCTCGATGGCGATGCCGGGCAGGTGCACCAGGGGCGAGCCGTATCCCGCGCCGCGGCACAGGTGCTGCCGGTGGTCGGTGGCGATCTCGACGCGCTGGCCCGGCACTGGGTGCAGGGTGGGGCGCTGGACTGGCAGGGGCTTTATCCGCAAGCGCTGCGCCGGGTGCATCTGCCTGGCTATCCCTTCGCCCGGGAGGTCTATCGCAGGCAGCCGGCCACGGCGAGCGCGCCGGCCGATGGCGCCGAGCCTACGCCGCGTGCCGATGGCGCAAGCTACTACCCCTTGCGGTTGGATCCCGACGTCTTCTACCTGCGTGATCATCGCATCGGCGGGCAGCCCATGCTGCCGGGTGCGATGAGCCTGGAGCTTGCGCGCGCGGTCCATGCCCAATCGCTGGGGGGGGCGGAATTCCAGCCGCTGTCGCTGACACAGGTCCGCTGGTTGCAGCCTCTGCGTCCGCTGGCGGCTGGCCCGACCACGGGCATCGCGCTGCAGGCCAGCGAGCAGGGCGCCAGCGTCTTCCGCCTGCTGAGTGGTGCCGGGGAGTCGGAGCAGTTGCACGCCAGCGGCGTGATCGCCGCGCTGGAAGAGGCTGAGCGCGGCCGACTCGATCTGGCGATGCTGCGTGCCCGTTGCCCCACGACCGGGGATGTGGGCGAATTCTATGCCCGCTACGCCGCCCTCGGGATGGACTACGGCCCTGGCATGCGCGCCGTGGCCGAGCTGTGGCTGGGCAGCGATGAGCTGCTGGCGCGTCTGCGCCTGCCCGAGGCCGCGGCGGGCGATTTCGCCCTGCATCCGGCGATGGTGGATGGCGCCTTCCAGGCCTGTCTGGGCCTGTTCCCGGAAAGCGGCGGTGATGACCGCACGGCACTGCCCTTCGCCCTGGAGCGGGTGGAACTGCTGGCGCCCACCACCGAGCGGATGTGGGCCCATGTGCGCATCCAGTCCGCCGGCGCGCGGATGCAGCGGATCGATCTGGACTTGACCGACGAGCAGGGTGAGCTGCTTGTTCGTCTGCGGGGCTTCACGGTACGTCTTGCCGGTGGGGATGGCCCCAAGCGGCAGGCCGAGCGCCAAGCCGATGCCAGCCTCACGCCCGCCGCGCTCAGGCAGTATCTGGCCGCGCTGGTGGCCGAGGAGACCGGGGTCGCGCGGGAGACCATCGAGACCGATGCGCCGCTGGAAGACTACGGCATCGACTCCATGCTCATCGCCCGGCTGAGCGAGCGCCTGGAGCGGGACTTCGGCCCGCTCTCCAGCACGCTGTTCTTCGAGTACCAGACACTCGATGCGCTGGCCGATTATTTCCTCGCCCGCCATGGCGCGGCGGTGGCGAAGCTGGCGGGCGGCGAGGACGCGGCCTCGGCGATCACCGCTGGGGTGGAATCCGCCGCCGCCCCGGTACCGCGGGAGCCGGCACCGTCGGCCGGGGGCGAGGCCATAGCCATCGTCGGCCTGGCCGGACGTTACCCGGGGGCGCGGGACCCGCAGGCCTTCTGGCGCAACCTCGCCCAGGGCCGGGACAGCATCACCGAGATTCCGGTGGAACGTTGGGATCACCAGCGGTTCGAGCTGCGCAGTCACTGGGGCGGTTTCATCGACGACCATGATCGCTTCGACCCGCTGTTCTTCAATATCGCCCCCCGGGAGGCGGCGTTCATGGACCCCCAGGAGCGTCTGTTCCTGCAGTGCGCCTGGGAGGCGCTGGAGGACGCCGGCCACACCCGGGCGAGTCTGGCCCGCGGCGGCGAGTTGCCCGGCGCCAATGTGGGCGTGTACGTGGGCGTGATGTACGAGGAATACCAGCTCTACGGCGCCGAGAGCACCCAGGCCGGACGGCCGCTGGCGCTGGGCGGCAGCCCGGCGTCCATCGCCAACCGTGTTTCGTACTTCTGCAATTTCCACGGACCCAGCCTGGCCGTGGACAGCATGTGCTCCTCCTCGCTCAGCGCGCTGCATCTGGCCTGCGAGAGCCTGCGCTCCGGTGATTGCGACGCTGCCCTGGCCGGGGGCGTGAATCTCTCGCTGCACCCGAACAAGTACCTGGCGCTGGATCAGGGGCGATTTCTCTCCAGCAAGGGGCGCTGCGAGAGTTTCGGCGAGGGGGGCGACGGCTACGTGCCCGGCGAGGGCGTGGGCGCGGTGCTGCTGCGTCGCCTGGATGACGCGCTGGCCGACGGCGACCAGATCTATGGGGTGATTCGCGCCTCCGCGCTGAACCACGGTGGCAAGACCAACGGTTACACCGTGCCCAATCCCCGTGCCCAGACCGAAGCCGTGTCCCGCGCCCTGCGCCGGGCCGGGGTCAGCGCCCGGGAGCTCGGCTACATCGAGGCCCACGGCACCGGCACCAGCCTGGGCGATCCCATCGAGATCAACGCGCTGACCCGGGCTTTCCAGGAGCACACGTCGGAGCGCGGTTTCTGCGCCATCGGCTCGGTGAAGTCCAACATCGGCCACTGCGAGAGCGCGGCGGGGATCGCCGGTCTGAGCAAGGTGCTGCTGCAGCTCAAGCACGGCCAGCTGGCGCCGTCCCTGCATGCGCAGACCCTCAACCCGGGCATCGACTTCGCCGATTCGCCCTTTACCGTGCAGCGCACGCTCGAACCCTGGCCACGACCGCAGGGCCGGGAAGGCCGGCGCCTCGCCGGTCTGTCCTCCTTCGGCGCCGGCGGTTCCAATGCCCATCTGATCATCGAGGAGCAGCCGAGGCCGTCGACGCCACCCGCCGCGCCCGGCCCATGGCTGTTTCCCCTGTCCGCCCGAGACGAGGAGCGCCTGCGCGAGGCCGCGGCGAATTTGCGCTCCGCCCTGCAGGGGCTGGATGAAGCCTGGCTGCCCTCCGCCGCCCGGGTACTGCAGGAAGGTCGGGAGGCCTTCGAGGAGCGGGCGGCGGTGGTGGCCGCGGATCGCGCCGGGCTGCTCGCCGCGCTGGATGCCCTGCTGGCCGCTGAGCAGGCGGCGCCGGGCCTGTATCGGGCGAGGGCGGCGCGGCGGCGGGAGCCGCAACGTGCCCGCGCGCTGCTGCGCGAGCACGACTTGTCGGGGCTGGCCGACTACTGGGTCGAGGGTGGTGTGGTGGATTGGTCCGCCTTGCGCGAGGGCCAGCCCTTGCCCCCCAAACTGAGCCTGCCCACCTATCCCTTCGCCCGGGAGCGTTACTGGGCGCCGGAGCGCCTGCCGGTCGTCGATAGCCAGGCGCTGGCGGTGAGCCCGTCGGTGGCGAGTACCGAGGAGGCGATGGCCGAGGCTCCCTTGCCCTTGTTGTTCGCCCCGCGCTGGGTGAGCGAGCCGCTGAGCCCCGGGGCGCCGGGGCCGGACGCGGCGGTGCGGGTGCTGTTGTGTGAGTTCCCCGCCGGCTCGGCCGCGGCGCTGGCCGACCGGTGGCCCCAGGCCCGAATCAGTGAATGCCCCGCGACCGAGGGTTCCGTGGCGCAGCGTTACAGCCGCCATGCCGCGGCCCTGCTGGAGGCGGTGCGTACGTTGATCCGTGAGCGGCACGAGCAGGCCCTGCTGCAGCTGGTGCTGCCGGCGGGCGGCGAATCCATGCTGTTCGAGGGCCTGGCCGGCCTGCTGCGCAGTGCCAGCCTGGAGCGACCCGGCTTGCGGTGTCAGCTCATCAGCAGTGACGACGACTCTCAGGCCTTGCTGGCCTGCCTGCAGCAGGAACAGGACGCGGACGCCGGGCAAGTTCGCTATCGCGGCGGCGAACGCCAGGTCCGTCGCTGGCGGGAATTGAGCGCGGAGGCGACGCCCGCGCCGCGCCCCTGGAAGGACGGCGGCGTCTACCTGATCACCGGTGGCGCCGGCGGCCTGGGGCGGCAGTTGTGCGAGGCGATCGGCCGGGACACGCGGCAGGCGGTGGTCTACATCACCGGCCGCTCCCGACTTGGTGCCCGGGACGAGGCCCGCTTGCAGAGTCTGCCGGCGGATCTGCGGTATCGGCGTGTGGATGTGTCCGAGGCCGAACCGGTCCGGGCGCTGGTGGCGGAGATCCTGCGCGAACACGGCCGCCTGGATGGCGTGGTGCACGCCGCCGGTCTGACCCGTGACAAGCTGCTGGTGCGCAAGTCCGCCGAGGAATTGGCCGAGGTGCTCGCGCCCAAGGTGGCCGGGCTGGAAAATCTGGACCAGGCCACCGCCGCGCTGCCCCTCGACTTCATGCTGCTGTTCGGCTCGGTGTCCGGCGCCCTGGGCAATGCCGGGCAGGGCGATTACGCCGCGGCCAACGCCTTCATGGACGGTTTCGCCGCCTGGCGCAACGCCTTGTGCGCGTGCGGCCAGCGCCATGGCCGCACGCTGGCGCTGGACTGGCCCTATTGGCGTGAGGGCGGCATGCGGCTGGACGACAGCGTGCTGCGGGGCATGGAGCGGGGCTTCGGCGTGCGGCCGCTGGAAAGCGAACCCGCGCTGAACGCCCTGGCGGCCGCGCTGCGGTTCCCGGACGACCAGGTGCTGGTGCTCGACGGCGACCACCCCCGCCTGCGCGCCTCGCTGGGCGTGGAGGCACCGCCCAGCGCGGGCCCGGTGCAGGCGGGTGAGGGCGCCGATCTGCGCCAGGCCGTGTTGGCCTATCTGGCCGAGTACCTCGCCGAGGTGTTGATGCTGCCGGCCGAGCGGCTGGACCCGGAGGCCAGCCTGGATCGCTTCGGCCTGGAATCGGTGACCGCGCTGGAGGTCCAGGACCGGCTGGAGGAGGATCTCGGAACGCTCCCCGCCACCTTGCTGTTCGAGTACCCGACGCTCTCCCTGCTCGCCGATGCCCTGCTCGAGAGCCATCGGCCCGAACTGCGCCGGCACCTGTCCGTGGCCGGCTCGGCGCCGGAGCGGCCCGAACCGTTCACTGCGCAGCCCGACGACCCGCCCGCCCAGGTCGCGGCGGAGTCGGAGCCGGCCCGCCCGGCATCGGAGCCGGATCGTGATGTGGCGGTGATCGCCGTGGCGGGGCGCTACCCCGGGGCGAACAGTGTCGAGGCCCTGTGGGAGCAGCTGGAGCAGGGGCGGGACGGTATCGGCGAGGTGCCCGCCGATCGCTGGAATCATGCAGCGATCCACTCCCCGGACAAGGGCCGCCCGGACACCAGCTACTGCAACTGGGGCGGTTTCCTCAGCGAGGTGGACTGCTTCGATGCCGCGCTGTTCGGCTACACCCCCCGGGAAGCGGCGCTGGCCGATCCCGAGCAGCGTCTGTTCCTGCAGACCGTCTGGCACCTGCTGGAGCGGGCGGGCCATACCCGGGAGCAGCTGCGCAAGCGCTATCAATCCCGGGTCGGTGTGTTCGTCGGCGCCATGTACCAGCAGTACCGCGAGCATGCCCGGGAGGCCGAGGACCAGGCCCTGCTGAGCCTGTCCTCGTATTCCGCCATCGCCAACCGGACCTCCTTCTTCTTCGACCTGCAGGGCCCCAGCGTGGCGGTGGACAGCATGTGTGCCTCCGGCCTGCAGGCGGTGCATCAGGCCTGTCAGAGCCTGAGGCTGGGGGAATGCCGCCTGGCCATCGCCGGCGGCGTGAACCTCTCCCTGCACCCGCGCAAGTATCTGGGCCTGAGCGCCTCGGGCCTGATCGGCAGCCACGCGGACAGCCGCAGTTTCGCCGACGGCGACGGCTATCTGCCCGCGGAGGGCGTGGGCGCGGTGCTGCTCAAGCCCCTGGCCGACGCCCGCCGGGACGGTGACAACATCCTCGGCGTCATTCGTGGCAGTGCCGCCAGCCATGGCGGGCATTCGGCGGGTTATGGCGTGCCCAATGCCGAGGCCCAGGCGCGGCTGATCGCCGAGAACCTCGCCCAGGCCGGGGTGGCGCCCGGCAGCATCGGCTATGTGGAAGCGGCGGCCAATGGCTCGCCCATGGGTGACGCCATCGAGTTGCGGGCGCTGGGCCGGGTATTCGCGGACGCGTCGAGCCGGCCTGCCGACTGTCCCATCGGTTCGGTGAAAAGCGCGCTGGGGCATCCGGAAGCCGCCTCGGGCATGGCGCAGCTCACCAAGGTGCTGCTGCAGTTGCAGCACGCGCGTTTGCTGCCCTCGGTGGTCCGGGGGGCGGCTAATCCGAAGCTGGATTTCGCCGCCTGCGGGCTCAGGCTCCAGACCTCGCTGTCGGATTGGCCCCGGCGGCTGGAGAGCGGGCGTGAGCTGCCCCGACGGGCCCTGGTGAATTCCTTCGGCGCCGGCGGTTCCCAGGTGAGCCTGATCCTCGAGGAAGCGCCGGCTGTGTCGCCCCCGGTGCCGGCGCCGGCACGCCCGCGCCGTTTCGTGTTCTCCGCGCTGGACCAGTCGCGACTGGAGGAGCTGGTGGCGGGGATGATCGCCTACCTGCGCGCGCACCCCGGGGTCTGCCTGGCGCGCCTGGCGAGCACCCTGCGGGAGGGGCGCGAACGCTTGCCCCGCGCGATGGAGATCGGCGCGGCGAGCCAGGCGGAATTGCTGGACAAGCTCGCGGACCCGAGCCGCTGGGAGGCCCTTGCCGCCGAGCCGGGTCCGGGTGATGAGCCGTCCGGCCCGCCCCTGGTGCTGCCGGGCTATCCCTTCGCCCGGGAACGGCACTGGCTGGCCGGTGCTGCCGGCGCAAGGCCCGAGCCCCCGGTGCCGGAGGCGCCCACGGACCGTGGCGATATCCTGGCTCTGATTCTGGACACCCTGGCTCGGCATACGGGGCGGCCGGTGGAGCGCCTGGCGAGGAGTGCCGGTTTTCGTGAGCAGGGCGGCGATTCCATGTTCGCCCTGCGGCTGATGCATGCCGTACAGGAGCGATGCGGCGTGGAGCTGGATCATCGGGCGCTGGAGCGGCACGACAGCCCGGCGGTCCTGGCGGACCACATCCAGGAGCTGGCGAGCGCGGGGCCCGAGACAGCCAGACTGGCCGAGCAAAGCTCAACAGCCGCTGCGAGCGACACCTTGGACATGCCGCTCAGCGAAGGCCAGAAAGGCCTGTGGTTGCTGCAAAGGCTCCACCCCGGTAGCACCGCCTACAACGTGCCCCTGGCCTTCAGCGTGCGTGGCCTGGGCCCGGACACTGTGCGCCGTGCCTGTCTTTGGCTGAGCCGCCAGTTTCCCCTCCTCACGGCGCGGGTCGAACCCGGTGAGGATGAGCCGCGTCTGTGCGCCGGCCCCGAGCAGCCCGAACTGCGGCAGCTGCGCCTGGCGCCCGGGGTCGATGTGCTCGCCCAGCTGCGCGAGCGTGCCCGGCGCCCCTTTGATCTGGAAGCCGAGGCCCCGTTGCGTTTCGAATGGCTGGGTGGTGACGCGCCGGGTGACGAGACCGGGGTGCTGCTGATCCTGGCCCACCACATGGTGTTGGACGGGCTGTCCTCGGCCTTGCTGGCGGAGCACTTCGTGGCGGCCTGCGAGAGTTTCGCCCGGGGCGAAGAGCCGCCGGCGCCGGCACCGGCCGCGGACTATGCCGAGTTCGTCGCCTGGCAGCGGCGGCATCTGCGCTCCGAGCGCGGCGCGGCGCAGTTGGCCTATTGGCGCCGGCGGTTCGCCGATGAACCCGAGGCGCTGGATTTGCCGGTCGATCACCCGCCCGCGCCGGATGCGGCCTTGCAGCCGCGTAGCCGGGAGTTGCTGCTGCCCGCCCGGGAGCTGGCGACCCTGCGTGCCACGGCCGCCAGTTGCGGGGTCAGCCCCGCGGTGTTCTGCCTGGCGGTGTTCAATGTGCTGCTGTACCGCTACACCGGGCAGCGGGATTTCGTGGTGGGGGTGCCCGCCCTGGCTCGCCCGGAGGGTCGGTTCGCCCGCACGCTGGGGCATTTCGCCAATGTGATGCCGCTGCGGATGGGTGTGCGGGGCGAGCAGACGGCGGCTGACTTGCTGGCCGATACCCAGCGGCTGATGGGCGAGGCACTGGACCGGGCGGACTATCCCTATACCACCCTGATGCGCGAGCTGGGGCGCACTCCGCAGTCGCCGCCGCTCTACCAGGTCGGTTTCGCCTACCAGAACTTCTTCGAGCCGGGCGCCGCGGTCCCCGGCGATGCCCGGGCCGTCTACCTGCCCGCCCTGCGCCAGCAAGGGGACGAGGTGTTGGGGCTGGAGCTGCTGGAGCAGGGCGACGGCCTGCGCCTGATCGCCGGCTACGATGGCGGCCGCTTCGAGGCCGACACCATCGACCGTCTGCTGGGCCATTACCGAGCCTTGCTGGAGGCGGTGTGCGCTTGCCCCGACACGTCGCTGGCCCGTTTGCCGATGCTCGGCGCGGCGGAGCGTGAGCGTCTGCTCGGCGCCTGGAGCGAGGGGGAGCGTCTGCCGCCGCGGGAAGGCTTCCTGCCGGAGTGGATCGCCGAGCAGGCGCGCCGCACACCGCACAGCATCGCGCTGAACGCGCCGGAGCAGGCCTTGAGCTACCGGCAACTGGATCAGCGGGTGCGCCGGCTGAGTGCCCATTTACAGGCGCGCGGACTGCGCCCGGGTGATGCCGTGGCCGTGTTGCTGGGTCGCGGCGCGGACAGCATCGTCGCCCTGTTGGCGGTGCTGCGCGCCGCTTGTGTCTGGGTGCCGCTGGACCCGGCTCATCCGGATCAGCGCCTGGCGCTGGTGCTGGATGACGCGGGCGCGGCCGCCGTGCTCACCGATGCCTCCCAGCGGAAACGGCTGGCGGGCCTGTCCCATGCCGTGCCCCGGGTGATCGATCTGGACCGGGAGCGCTGGCGCATACGGCTGCGCTCAGCCAGTGCGCGCCCGGTGAGCTTGAACGCCGATAGCCCGGCCTACCTGATCTACACCTCCGGCTCCACCGGGCGGCCCAAGGGCGTGCGGATAAGCCATGGCGCCCTGGCCGATCATTGTCGCGCCGTCAATGAGCGCTACCGGCTGGAGGCGGACGATGTGGTGCTGCAGTTCGCCCCCCATGCGGTGGATACCGCGCTGGAGCAGATCCTGCCGCCGCTGATGCGCGGAGCCCGTGTGGTGCTGCGCGGCGACGATATCTGGTCGCCCGACCAACTGCGCACGGTGTTCGACGATCAGGGGTTGAGCGTGATCGACCTGCCGCCGGCCTATCTGCGGGAATTGCTCCGGGCCTGGGCGCAGGCGCCGGGGCGCGCCCCGGAACGGACACCCCGCTTGCTGATCGTCGGCGGCGAGGCCCTGTCGCCGGAGCTGCTGCGCTTGTGGCGGCAAGGGCCCTGGGCCACGGCCCGCCTGATCAACGCCTATGGCCCTACCGAAGCGACCATTACCAGCCTGTGCTGGGAGCCGCGGGCGGACACGCCGCAGGCGCGGGTTGCCATCGGTCGGCCCTTGCCCGGTACCGCCGTGTACCTGCTCGACCGGGACGGCAACCCGGTGCCCGAGGGCGTGCCCGGTGAGCTTTGCATCGCCGGCAGCCGTCTTGCGCAGGGCTACCATGCCCGTGCGGAGCTTACCGCGGAGCGTTTCCTCGAGTATCCGCTGGGCCCTCGCGGGCGCGCGCTGCGGGTCTATCGCACCGGCGATCGGGCGCGCTACATCCCGGGCGCGCAGGGCGAGATCGAGTTCCTCGGGCGGCTGGACCATCAGCTGAAGATTCGGGGCTTCCGCATCGAACCCGGAGAGATCGAGGCGGCGCTGGCCGACTACGGTCTGCGCGACGCCGCGGTGCTGCCGCGGCGTGCCTCGGACGGCAGCACCAGCCTGGTGGCCTATGTCGTCCCGGGTAGCGCCGAGCTGGTGGTGCCGGAGCTGCGTGATTATCTGGCGCGGCGATTGCCCGCGCCGTTGCTGCCCACGTCCTTCCTGCGTCTGGATGCCCTGCCGGTGACCCCCGCGGGCAAACTGGACCGCGCCGCGCTGACGGCGCTGGAGGCGCCGCTCATGGCCCCGGCCGTGCCCCAGCCCCCTAGCGATGAGCTTGAACGTGAACTGCGCGGGCTGTGGTGCGAGGTGCTGGCCTGGCCGGGGGATGCGTCGCCGCCGGGGGTCGACCAGGACTTCTTCGTTTGCGGCGGCCACTCGCTGGCGGCGCTGCGCCTGCTGGAGGGCATCCAGCGCCTGTTCGCCTGCCGGCTCTCCCTCGCCGAGCTGATGCGCGCGCCCAGTATCGCCGAGCAGGCACGGTTGATTCGCCGTGGCGGCGTCCGTGGGCGGCGCGTCTCGCCCTTGGTGAGCCTGCGGGACGGCGGCGAGGCCCCGGCGCTGTATCTGGTCCATCCGGTAGGCGGTTCGGTGGCCTGTTATCTGGACCTGGTTCGGGCCCTGGCGCCAGGCCGCCCGGTACACGGTCTGCAGTCGCCCGGGCTGGAGGCGGGGGGATCGGCGCCGGACAGCCTCGTTGCCGTAGCGGCGGCCTATGTGGCGGCCTTGCGCGGGGAGCAGGCCCAGGGGCCTTATCACCTGGCGGGCTGGTCCCTGGGCGGGGTCATTGCCTTCGAGATGGCCCGTCAGCTGCGCGCCGAGGGCGAGCAGGTGGGCCTGCTGGGCTTGATCGACAGCTACGCCCCGGCGCTGCCGAGCCGGCTGGAGGCGGCGGCGGGCGACGGCGAGGCGCTGCTGCGCGATTTCGGTCGAGACCTGCTGGGCGAGGACGCGCCACCGGGGCTGCTCGAAGCCCGCGTCGACCCCTTGGAGGCACTGCTGGCCTGGCCCCGCATGCGTGCCTTGTTCGGCGACGACCGGGACAGGCTCGCCCGCATGTTCGCGGTGTACGCGGGCCATGTGCGTGCATTGGGCGCTTATCGGCCGCTGCCCTGTGATGTGCCGTTGACCTTGCTGGTGGCCGCGCAAGGGGCGCCGGATGAACCCGGCCGTGGGTGGGAGGCGCTGGCCGTGGGCGGTTTGGATGTCCACACCCTGGCCGCCGATCACTACAGCCTGCTTCAGGGCGAGACGGGGCAACGCTGTGCGCGCGTGCTGGACGAGGCGCTGCGTCGTGCCGAGCAGGCCGGCGGCAGGGGGCTGGGCGCCGGCGGCGAGCGCGGTGGCAAATAGCGCATAGCGGTGGAGTATTGGCAGCAGGCCCCGCATAATGCGCAACACAATGATATCAATGCGTGGCAGGGGATTTTGCCCTCGTGGAAGACGACGATAATTACGAGTCACGGCTGGCGCCCTTGATCGGCAAGAAAACAGCGGCGGTGCTGATCGCGCTGCTCGTGCTGATCGCGGGCATACTGCTCTGGGACCGCATGGTGGTCTCGGTGAAGTCGGGCGAGTCCGGTGTGCTCTATCGCTTTTTCACCGGCACCGAGCTGGGGACCATCTATGAAGAGGGCGTGCACGTCATCTTTCCCTGGGATCGCATGTTCATCTACGACGTGCGCCTGCAGAACCGCCAGAAGGAATACACCCTGCTGACCAGCGGCGGTCTGCCCGTGACCATGCGGGTGGCGGTGCGCTACCGCCCGGATCTGCGCATGCTGCCTCTGCTTCACGTGAGCGTGGGTCCGGATTACCTGGAAAAGGTGGTCTTTCCGGAAACCGAGGCGGTGTTGCGTAAGGCGGTCGGCCAGTATCAACCGGAGGAGGTCTACACCAGCAAGCGTGGATTTCTGGAAGGTGTGGTCGTCGAGAGCCTCTCCGAGATGGAGAACCGCTACATTCTGGTGGACGACGTATTGGTGAAATCCGTGGATCTGCCGCCGGTGGTGCGTGAAGCGGTGGAGCGCAAGCTGGCCCTGAAGGAAGAGGACAAGGCCTACAGGTACCGGCTGGCCATCGAGCGTCAGGAGGCGGAGCGCAAGCGCATCGAGGCCCAGGGCATTCAGGCGTATCAGGGTATCGTCGGCCAGAGCCTGACGCCGGATCTATTGCGCTGGCAGGGTGTTCAGGCCACTCGGGATCTGGCCACCTCGCCGAACGCGAAGACCGTGGTGATCGGTGCCGGCAAGGATGGCCTGCCGCTGATTCTGGGCGGAGACCGGTAGCGGGATCATGGTGTTCAAGGCAGGACAAGCTGGTCGCCGTTGGCTACCGTGGATGCTGCTCTCGGGCCTGCTGCTGGTGCTGCTCGGCTGGCTGCTCTGGTCGGTGGAGGCCTGGAGCGGCGAGCAGGGGATGGAGACCGCCGAGGTGGTGGTCATCTACGCGCCGGATGAGGACAGCCAGGAGTTTCTGGACGGTATCCGCCTCGGTGTGCAGAACGTCAACAGCAACGGCGGCGTGGCTGGCCTGCCGCTGTCGGTCACCTTCGTCGAAGAGCCCGTCTATACCGAGGATCAGAATCTCGCCGATATCGTTGCCGACTCCCTGAAACTGGCCACCCGAGTCAGTCGCGACCCCGACGTGCTGGCGGTCATCGGGCATTCTTCCTCGTCCTCGGCGGTGCCGGCCAGCGCCGTTTACGACCGCAACAAGAAGCTCTTCTTCGCCACGCATGCGACCGCCACGTCCCTGAACAACCATGATTTCGACCATGTGTTCTCCCTGCAGCCGAACAATGACGACAATGCGCGGCTGATGGCCCGCTACGCGCTGGGGCAGGGCATGCGCCGTTTCGTCGTACTCTCGGATGACACCAGCTATGGAAAGGAAACCACGCGTCGCTTCGCCAGTTACGTGACCCGGGGTGGGGCGGAGCTGCTCTATCGGGGCGGACTCACAGCCCACGGCCGCTCCATCGACCGCTTGATCCTGTTCATGCTCGATAACCAGGTGTTCGCCGTCGAGGATATCGATGCGCTGTTCATCACCTCCTCCTCCTACGCCGACACGGCGCGCTTCATCCGTCGGGCGCGGGAACTGAATCTGGCCATGCCCATACTGGGTCCGGAGTCGCTCTATGCGGCCACGATCGAGGCGTCGGTGGGACTGGACAAGATGCGCGGTGTGACCGCGGTTTCGCTCTACGACCCGCAAAGCAGCAACCCGGAAAATCGCCACTTCACCAAGGTATATCGGGAGGCGGCCGGCGGGGTGCCGGACCATCTGGCCGCGCTTGGCTACGATGCCATCGGGTTGCTGGCCTTCGCCGCGGAAAGGGCCGGCTCACTGGGCAGCAGCGCCATGGCGGATACCTTGCGGACCTTGCGTTTTCAGAAGCGTTACAGGGGCGCGGCGGGTGATTTCGCCTTCGATGCCCGGGGAAGCCTGACGGATGCGGAGTCGTACATCGTGCGCCACGATGGCAGCGCCTTTCACGCCGTCGACAAGGACATTTTTCGCGGCGCCCGGCGGGATGCTCAACAGGACGCTCGCTAAACCATGATGCTGGCGGGGAAGGGTAGTGTATGACGTATTTCTTTAATCCCAGTGTGTTGCTGGTGTGGATCGGCGCCTCCTGGCTGATCGGCCTGCTGGGCCGGAACAAGCGCTTCGGTTTTGTGGGCAACTTTCTGATTGCCTTTGTCTTCAGCCCGCTGGTGGGGGTTATCGTGCTGCTGGCCTCCGAGCCCATGGCGCCGCGCCGGCCAAAACACAACTGAAAAGGCCGGGCCATCGCCATGATGGTCCGGCCTTTATAGGGGCTCGCAGGCGAGGGCGGCTAGGCGACTTCCTGGCTATCATCCTGCGGGACGCCGCCCTTGCGAGCCTTGAGTTCAGCCCTGGCCTTGGCGGCCAGTTGCTTGCCTTTCTCGAACTGCTCCCGGTAATAGGCGCGCATCTTCTCGTGGTTGAGGTCGAGCACCGACCCGCCTTCCTGGAAGTGCTTCAGGTAAACGCGGCCCACGGCGTAGGTGCTCGCGCCCGAGACCACCGGCAGCGCTGCCATGCCCAACATCCAGCCGACGCCGGGGATAATCTTGGTGAGGCTCACGGCCACGGTGGCGCCGGCGCCATAACCCAGCACGCCGCCGCCCAGCGCGATGGCCGTGTTACGGACGGCGCCTTCGGAGAAGGGCGTGCCGTAAAGCTGGGACAGCTTCTGGATCATGCGCATCTGGATCGCGAACACCGCGGCGATATCGAACAGCGGCACCGGCACGATACTGGCGCCCACCGAGGCGATTACGTAGTTCTTGATCTGGTTGTCGGCGACCAAGGCACGGTCCAGATCCTGTCGTTCGGTGCTCGGTTCCGCCGCAGCCTCTGCGGTCTCGGCTTTTCGGGAGGAGGTCGTGGCCATGGAAGTCTCCTGATAGCCTGTGCGACATGATCGGATGCCGCGTGGCCTGATTGGGATTATTGGTTGTTTGCACGCCAACGCGCATTGGCAAGTTTGGCACATGCGGGGGGTGCTGTCTTGAAGGAAACGGCCGATCGGCTGCCACTGATATTCTGCTTTGCCGGGCAGGGCTCCCAGTATCATCAGATGGGGGCGGACCTGTACGCCGAGGAGCCCGTGTTCCGTCATTGGCTGCAGACCGGTGACCGCCTGCTGCGTGATAGCCATGGTTTCTCGGTACTGGACTCCTTCTACGGTCCCGAATGCAGGCCCGGCGAACCCTTCGACCGGCTCGAAGCCTCCCATCCGGCGCTGTTTCTGGTGCAGTACGCCCTGGCCAAACTGGTGCAGCACCACGGGTTGCGCCCCGATCAGTTGCTGGGCATCAGCCTGGGGGAGTTCACCGCGATGAGTCTGGCTGGCATGCTCTCTTTCGAGCGTGCCTTGTCCGGTGTGGCCACGCAGCCGGCGTTGTACCGCCAGAGCTGTGAGCCCGGCGGGATGGTGGCGGTGTTGGGTTCCGCCATGGTTTACGGGCAGAGCGAGCTGCTGTCGCGGAGCAGCGAAATCGCCGGAGTCAGCGCAGAAGAACACTTCGTGCTGGCCGCGCCGGCGTCGGCGCTGCCGTCGGTGGAGGCGGAACTGCGCGCACGGGGGCTGGTCCACCAGCGATTGCCGGTGCCCTTTGCCTTCCATTCCCGTTGGATCGAGCCGGCGGGCGAAGTCTGCAAGAAGGCGTTCAGCCAATACCGGCTGCAATCGCCCTACTGGCCCTGCTGGTCCAGTCGCGGCGCCGGGTTCGTCGATCCGGCGGACGCGGATGTGCTGTGGCGCATCGTCCGGGAGCCCATGAACCTGCGCACCACCGTGGAAGCCGTGGAGGCGAGGGGAGGGGGGCTGTACCTGGATCTGAGTCCCGCGGGCTCGGTGTCGGCGCTGGTGCGTCAGGTGCTGAGCCCACAATCCCCTTCGCGCACGCTGGCTGTTATGTCGCCTTTTGGTGGCAATGTCACGCGGCTTCGCACCGTGCTGGCGGCCGCTGCGGAGCGGCACTGAAGCCGGCCGAGCTCCTCGTCGAGCCGCGCGTTCGCGTCCGCGCTCAGTACCGACAGCGCCACGACCAGCGACTCGAATTGGCGTGCCGCGGCGGGTAGTCCATCGGCGCCCAGGTACAACACGCGCCCCGGTGACCAGGGTGCTGGTCGCCGGCCTGCTGGAGACCCTGAAGGGCCCCGGCCCGTTGGCCGTCTTCGGGCCCACTGATGCGGCGTTCGAGGCCATTCCGCGGGATCAGCTCAACGTGCTGCTGCAGGTCAAGCCCGCGCTGACCAAGGTGGCGACCTACCACGTGATGGCTGGTTCGGTGATGGCCGAGGATGTGGTCGATCTGCGCGCCGCCGACCGTGCCCGTCCCAGGGCCCGCGCCAAGCTTGACGACCCGCCTATCATCACCATCAAGAGGCCTGTTGCTTGTCCCGCCTACCCGCGAAGAACATAAAAAAACCCGGCCGCATGGCCGGGTTCTCTCAATTCAGGCGCCGTGGCGCCCGGGGCGGCTGGTGCTTACCAGCGACCGCCACCGCCACCGGCCGGACGGCGCGGCTTGTCTTCGGCTTCGTTGACACGCAGGTCACGGCCGCCGTGGTTCTGGCCGTTCAGGGCCGCGATGGCCTTCTCGGCGGCATCGGCGGGCATCTGCACGAAGCCGAAGCCACGCGGGCGACCGGTGTCGCGGTCGTTGATCAGGCGTACGGATTCCACTTCGCCGAACTCGCCGAACAGATCACGCAGTTCGTCTTCGGTGGAGGTGAAGGGCAGGTTGCCAACATAAATGGAGGTCATAAACTTTACTCGTCTAAAGGCGGTGCCGGCGTCGGCCGGTAATGCCGCATCATGGTGCGGGTGAGCCCGAAATGGGTGACACCCCGTAGCGGTCGAAAACCGTCGATCTCGAACATCCAGGAAAGACGAGGCGAAAACCTCGGAATCGGCAGGAAGCGAAGAAGAAGGCCACGAACCAAGCCGCACAGTAACCCGCGTCGCGGATGAACGCAAAGCTTTTATTTCGCGCCTCACCGGGAACCCCCCGGCCGCTCCTGAGGTCACCCGGCAGACCGGGCCTGTATGCCGCCTGCTGGGCCATAGGCAAAGCCTATCCAAACGAATCAATCAATCAATTGGAAATATGTAACCGGTGCCCGTAGTCTAAGGATCGTCAATTCACAGCTGACACCCACCAAGAGCTAAGGAGCATTGCGAATGTCCACTCTGATCAACAGTGAAATCAAACCCTTCCAGGCTACCGCCTTCCGTAACGGCGAGTTCGTGGAAGTGACCGACGCCGACGTGAAGGGCAAGTGGGCCATCTTCTTCTTCTACCCGGCCGACTTCACCTTCGTCTGCCCCACCGAGCTGGGCGACGTGGCCGACAAGTACGACGAGCTGCAGAAGCTGGGCGTGGAAGTGTACTCCGTGTCCACCGATACCCACTTTACCCACAAGGCCTGGCACGACAGCTCCGAGACGATCAACAAGATCAAGTACTACATGCTGGGCGACCAGACCGGCACCATCACCAACAATTTCGGCGTGATGCGTGAAGGTCAGGGCCTGGCGGACCGCGCCACCTTCCTGGTGGACCCGGACGGTGTGATCCAGGCCATGGAAATCACCGCCGAAGGCATCGGCCGTGACGCCGACGACCTGCTGCGCAAGGTCAAGGCCGCCCAGTACGTTCGCAACAACCCGGGCGAAGTCTGCCCGGCCAAGTGGCAGGAAGGCGAAGAGACCCTGAAGCCCTCCCTGGACCTGGTCGGCAAGATCTAAACCCCACAGGGGTTTGGAGCACACCCCGGGAGCCGTGCGCTCCCGGGGCTTCCCCAAGCGAATCGCTCCGTTTCTCCCACCGCACACACTGCCTGACATCCGAAGGGGGATCTCATGTTGGACGCCAATCTGAAAACGCAGCTCCAGGGCTACCTGGAGAAGCTCTCCCGGCCCATCGAGCTGGTGGCGACGCTGGATGACGGCGCCAAATCCCGCGAGATGTCGGCCCTGCTGAATGAAATCAGCGCGCTATCGGACAAGATCAGCCTGCGCGAGGACGGTGATTACCGTCGGGCGCCTTCCTTCAGCGTGGCCGCCCAGGGCGAGCAGGCCCGGGTGCGCTTCGCCGGTATCCCCATGGGCCACGAGTTCACCTCGCTGGTGCTGGCCCTGCTGCAGGCCGGCGGTCACCCGCTGAAGCTGGACGATGACCAGATCGAGCAGATCCGCGACCTGGACGCGGAGCTGCACTTCGAGACCTACGTGTCGCTGAGCTGCCAGAATTGCCCCGACGTGGTGCAGGCGCTCAACGCCATGGCGGTGCTCAACCCGAACATCCGCCACGAGATGATCGACGGCGCGCTGTTCCAGGACGAAGTGGAACAGCGCCAGATCATGGCCGTGCCAACGGTGTACCTGAACGGCGAAGCCTTCGGCGGCGGCCGCATGAGCCTCACCGACATTCTGCGCAAGGTGGACACCGGCGCGCTGGAGCGCGAAGCGGCGAGCCTCGCCGAGAAAGCTCCCTACGATGTGCTGGTGGTGGGCGGTGGCCCGGCCGGTGCGGCGGCGGCCATCTATGCCGCGCGCAAGGGCATCCGCACCGGGGTGGTCTCCGAACGCTTCGGTGGCCAAGTAATGGATACCCTGGCCATCGAGAACTTCATCTCGGTCCAGGCGACCGAAGGCCCGAAGCTCGCCGCGGCGCTGGAAGAGCACGTGAAGAGCTACGAGGTGGACATCATGGATGGCCAGCGCGCCGCCGGCTTGGTGCCCGGCAAGCTCAGTGAGGTGAAGCTGGAGAACGGCGCCAGCCTCAAGGCCAAGACCGTGCTGATCGCCACCGGCGCCCGCTGGCGCGAGCTGAATGTTCCCGGCGAGAAGGAGTACCTGGGGCATGGTGTCGCCTACTGCCCGCATTGCGACGGTCCCCTGTTCAAGGGCAAGCGCGTGGCGGTGATCGGCGGCGGCAACTCCGGTGTCGAAGCGGCGATCGATCTCGCCGGTATCGTCGGCCACGTCACGGTGCTGGAGTTCGGCGACGAGCTGCGCGCTGATGCGGTGCTGCAGAAGAAACTGCACAGCCTGCCCAACGTGGACGTACTCACTTCCGCCCAGACCACCGAGGTCCACGGTGATGGCAAGAAGGTGAATGCGCTGAGCTACAAGGATCGGGAAAGCGGTGCGATGAGGCGGCTGGAGCTGGACGGTGTCTTCGTGCAGATCGGCCTGCTGCCCAACACCGACTGGCTGAAGCAGTCGCCGGTGACCCTGAGCAAGCACGGCGAGGTGGAAGTGGATGCGCGCGGCCAGACCTCCGTGCCCGGCGTATTTGCCTGCGGAGACGTGACCACGGTGCCCTACAAGCAGATCGTGATCGCCATGGGCGAGGGCTCCAAGGCGGCGCTGGCGGCCTTCGACCACCTTGTACGTAGCTCGGTGGAAGCGGAGGAAGACGAAACCGCCGTCGCTTGAGCCAAAACGTCGACCTGGAACCCAGGCCCCGTGCAGGTGACTGCCCGGGGCCTTTTGTTTGCTTCTTCGCGCGGGCCCTCTTGGCGCGGACCCTGGCGCGGGTACGGCCGGCGGCGGCCCACGATTTGGCACCGGGCTGCGCCCGGCGCTCCCCTGCGCTTCTCGCCGGAAGGGGGCGAGCAGCAAACTCGCTACGCTCAGACAAGCTGCTCGCTGATCCCCTTCCGGCTGCGATGCTCGGCTGCATCGACGGCCGCCGCCGGCCGTACCCGCCCCAGGGCCTTCACGCTCCGGTGGGCGCTCCACCAGCAATGGGAACCCGGAAAGCCCCACCCGGACCCGGCGGTTGGCACAAGGCCTGCGCTACAGCGCCAGCTTGCGTTCTCATTTCAGATTATCCCGCTAACCCGCGAAGAACCTTTCGATTCACTGGAACGGCGATTCGCGGCCTTGGGCCAGTTGATGCGGGCGTGAGGCAGGCTTGTGTGCGCTGCAACAAATTTGTTGACATGACGCGTCAATCATATTATTGTGCGTCGCACCAAAGAGTGATGTTTCCGATAGACCACAAGAATAAACGGTCAGGGAATTCCGATAAAACGTAACTGGAGACTTCATCGATGAAAAAGCTGCATCGCCTCTTCGCCGCCGCCGCCCTGCTTGCCGTCACCGCCCCCGCGCTGGCCAACGGTACTGCCCCCCGAATCCAGAATGCCTGCGTGACCTTCCCCAATGCCGAGGTCGCACGTATCACCGGCATGGTCTTCGACGCCGAATGGAATGCCCAGGCCGTGGCCCCGCTGCCGCTGGGCGTTTGCGAGAACGCCATGCCCAATGTGCAGGGCGTGAGCTACGTCTGCGATGTGCCCGCCGCGGTCAAGGGCGCGACACTGACTCTGGTGGCCGCCGATTCCGACTACAACTTCAGCGCCCCGGTGGAAGTGAAGATCGAGTACGGTTGCACGTACTTCTGATCTCCCCGGGCGAACAGCCCCCGAAACCCACAACGCGACGCCCCAGCGTCGCGTTTTTCGTTGAGAGAATCGAGAGAAGTGTGATAGGCATCTCGCTTCCGCTTATCCAAGGTCGTGCCCGCCTGCTGTGAGGCCTACCATTGTCCGGATGAGCCCAGACAGGGAAGGGGAGCCTTGGATACAGCCATCGATGCCGTGGGACTGAATGATTATCGAGCCGTCTTTGAGGAATCTCCCAACGCCTGTCTGCTCATTTCCCCCGCCCTGATCATCCTGGGCGCGAACAAGGCCTACCTGCGAGCCACGGGACGGACCCTGGCGTCCATCGTGGGCTTGCGATATTTCGATGCCTTCCCCGAAGACGCTCCCCATCTCGGCAGGTCCCGGCTGCGGGAAGCGCTGGAGCGGGTGATCCGCGAGCGGCGCCCGGTGACCCTGGGCAATGTCTGCTACCCCATTCCTGTTGAAACCCCAGAAGGCCGGGTGTTGGAGGAACGCTGGTGGAGCGCCACGCACACGCCGGTGCTGGACGAGCGGGGAGAGTTGCGCCTGATCGTGCAGCACCCCACCGACATCACCGGTTTGCGGGATCTGCAAATGGAGTTGGGCAGCCTGCAGCGCCAGAACGATTTTTACCGCCACACCCGCACCGTGGAAGATGACAATCAGATTCTGGCTGCGGAGCGTAAGCGCCTGCGCGGCCTGTTCGAACAGGCCCCGGGTTTCGTCGCCGTGGGGCAGGGCCCCGATATGGTGTTCGAGCTCGCCAACGAGGCCTTTTACCGCGTGGTGGGGCACCGGGATCTCATGGGTAAACCGGTACGCGAGGCCTTGCCCGAGTTGGAGGGGCAGGGAATCTTCGAGTTGCTGGAACAGGTCTACAGCACCGGGGAGCCCTATGTGGGCCGGGCGGTGCCCATGCAGTTCCGCCAGGATCCCAAGGGTGGCCTGACTACCCGCTACGTGGATTTCATCTACCAACCGATCTTCGACGCCCAGGGGCAGGTCTGCGGTTTGTTCGTGCAGGGGCACGATGTCACCGAGGCCCACCAGCTTTCCCGTGAACTCAGTTACCAGGCCAGCCATGATGCGCTCACCGGCCTGTTGAGCCGCCGGGAGTTCGAGCGCCGCTTGTTGGCATTGGCCACCGCCGAGTACCCCGCGGACACCTCGCACGCCTTGCTGTATCTGGACCTGGACCAGTTCAAGCTGGTCAACGACACCTGCGGCCATCAGGCGGGGGATGCCCTGCTGCGCCGGGTCGCGGAGGTGCTTTCAGCGGTGGCGGGGGAAGGGGCCGTGCTGGCGCGTCTGGGCGGGGACGAGTTCGCCTTGCTGTTGGAGAGTTCTACCCGTGAGCAGGCTGTGGCCATGGCCGAGGCCCTGCGTGCCCGTGTCGAGGCGCTGGAGTTCATCTGGCGGCAGCGCCGCTTCGGGACCAGTGTCAGTATCGGATTGGCGGTCTGCCAGGCCGAGGAACTGCGCCTTGACGAGGCGCTCAGTACCGCCGATTCGGCCTGTTTCCTGGCCAAGGAGCGGGGCCGTAACCGGGTGCATGCGCATCATGCCGATGATGAGCAACTGTTGGCCCGCCGTCGTGAGATGGACTGGGTGGGGCGGTTGCGCGTAGCGCTGGAGGAGCGCCGCCTGCTGCTGTACGTACAACGCATCGTGCCCTTGCAGGCGGCTGGCGAGCAAGCGATGGAGCATTGGGAGGTGCTGGTCCGCCTGCGCGAGACTGACGGCAGCATTGTCCCGCCCATGG
Organism: Alkalilimnicola sp. S0819; assembly: GCF_009295635.1. Taxonomy (NCBI): domain Bacteria; kingdom Pseudomonadati; phylum Pseudomonadota; class Gammaproteobacteria; order Chromatiales; family Ectothiorhodospiraceae; genus Alkalilimnicola; species Alkalilimnicola sp. S0819. The sequence continues at coordinate 67,485 of NZ_WHIW01000002.1, forward strand.
CGTTCATCCCGGCGGCGGAGCGCTATAACCTCATGCCGGCGGTGGATCGCTACATCATCCGCGCCGCCCTCACTCATCTGGCCGAGTTGCCCAGTGCGCAACGGGCGCGCACCGCTTTCAGTATCAATCTCTCCGCCAATACCCTCAATGAGGCGAGTTTCGCCCGATTCGTGCGGGACGAAATCGGCCGCAGCGGCGTGGACCCGGCGCAGATCTGCTTCGAGATCACTGAAACCGCGGCAGTGGCGAGCCTGGTCGAAACCGCCAAGCTGATCGGCCAGGTCAAGGCCCTGGGGTGTCGCTTCGCGCTGGACGACTTTGGCAGCGGCATGTCCTCTTTCGCGTACCTCAAGCAGTTGCCCGTGGATTACCTGAAGATTGACGGGGTTTTCGTGCGCCAGATACTGGGCAACCCGGTGGATGCCGCCATGGTGGAAGCCATCGCCAAAGTAGGAGCGGTCATGGGCCTGCAAACCGTGGCCGAGTTTGTCGAGAACGAGGCCATGGCCGGGCTGCTGAAAGATCTTGGTGTGGACTACGCCCAGGGATACGGCATTCACAAGCCGGAACCGTTGTCCACCTGACCCGCCCCTCCCGGGCTGGGCAACAAGCCGGCCATTGGGTAGGCTTCGCCCCAGTTTTCACGAGGACCGGATGGATGATGGCGTGGATTATCGCGGGTCTGATCGGCCTGATGTTCGGTGGCCCCCGGGGCCTGATCGTGGCCTTGGTCTTGCTTGCACTGGTACGCTGGGGCGTGCGCAAGACCCTGGTCGAGGGCCTGGGACGGGTGCAGGAGCAACTGGTGGAGTCGGCCTTTGCCGTCATGGGCGCCGTGTCCAAGGCCGACGGCGTCGTCAGCCGTGACGAGATCCGCCACGCCGAGGCCATGTTCGTCCGATTGCATCTCAACCCCGCCCAGCGTGAGGCCGCCAAGGCCGCATTCAATCGCGGCAAGCGCCCGGATTTCGACCTGGACGCGGAAGTGGCCCGCTTCGCGAGGGTCTGCCGCGGCCGTCGCCCCCTGATGCAGATGTTCCTGCAACTGCAGCTCAGCGCCGTGGCGGCCGACGGCCGGCTGCATCCGGCCGAGCACGAGATGTTGGTGCGCGTGGCCCGCGGCCTGGGGCTCAGCGAGATGGACGTGCAGCGCCTGGAAGCCCTGCTGCGTGCCTCCAGCCGGGGCCCGGGTCCCGGCTCCAGCGGGCCCGGTGGGGGGGCGGCGCGCGGTGCCCGACTGGCGGATGCCTACAAGGCCCTGGGGGTGGATGCCGAGGCGACGGACGCCGAACTCAAGCGCGCCTACCGCCGGCTCATGAGCCAGAACCATCCGGACAAGCTCGGCCGTGAGGTGCCGGAGAGCCTGCGCGAGCTGGCCGAGGAGCGCAGTCGAGAGATCAACGCCGCCTATGACCTGATCAAGGAAGCGCGGGGACTTTCCTGATCCAGCCTTTGCGGAGACAGGTTTCATTATGAGCGCCATGAGAGAACGCGAACGCAATACCCACGAGCGTATCGGTCACCCGCGGGTCGCCGCGGTAGTGGACGATTTCTACAGCCGGGTACAGGTTCACCCGACCCTGGCCGAGCCCTTCGGCCGGGTGGATGACTGGCCGGAGCACAAGGCCCGCCTGACTCATTTCTGGTGGGTGAGCCTGGGCGGCGAGGCCTACCGGGATGATCGCTACCGGGTGGCGGGGGCGCATATGGGCCTGGGCGTGGACGGGGCGCTGGTGGACGACTGGCTGGCGCTGTTCGAGCAGACCCTGCACGATCACCTTGAGCCGGAGCTCGCCGAGGCCTGGCTGCAGCGCGCCCGGCACATGGGGCGCTCCATCCGGGCCATGCTGGATTTCGACCCCACTGACCCCTCCCTGTCGCTGGGGCGCAAGGCCTGAACTGAAGCCCCTATCCACCAGAACGAACGACACCGCTTTCGAGGAGCACGAATCATGGGTGAAGCGAAACGCCGACAGCTACAGGGCGAGCACAAGCCGCGTGACAAGCGCGGCGGGAAGGGCGGGATGATCGCCGTGCTGGTGTTGGTGCTGCTTGTTGTGGCCGCCTTCCTGTGGTGGCTGAGCATCCCGCGGGTGCCGCCGGCCGACGAGTTGCCCCGGGCCGAGGCCGGCGCCGGGCCGTTCCCCGCCGAGCTGGACCGCCACGGCATCAGTGTGGGTGCGGCGGATGCGCCGGTGGTGGTGCGAGAGTTCGCCGATTATCAGTGCCCGGGCTGCGCCAATTTCGCCCCGGTGGCCGAGCGTCTGAAGAACGAATACGTGGATAGCGGACAGGTGCGTTTCGTGTTCTTCGAGCTGCCCCTGCGTCAGCATGCCAACGCCGTACCCGCCGCCCATGCCGCCCGTTGCGCCGCGGACCAGGACGCCTTCTGGCCCATGCAGCAGCGTCTTTTCGACGACCAGAACGACTGGAGCGGCCGGGGCAACCCGGTGCCGCGATTCGCCGTCTATGCCGGGGAGCTCGGCCTGGACCGGGATGAGTTCGAAGCTTGCATGGAATCCGAGCGGCACCGCTCGGCGATCAACGCCAGCCTGCAGGTGGCCCGGCAGCTGGGCGTCAGCTCCACGCCCACCGTGGTGGTGGACAATATCCCGCTTGCCCGGCCCACCTGGCCGCGCTTGAAGGGCGTGGTGGATCGCGAGCTCGGCGCTGACTGAGCGGCCTTGGCAGGAGCGGCCCAGGCCGCTCCTGCCAAGGGAATCGATTCAGCGACCCCCTAGTTCTCGCCGAACTCCAGCCCGAACACCCAGCCCCGCTCGGTCGTGTCCAGGTCGCCGTCCAGGCGCAGTTTCAGGGTGCTCAGCTGCTGCAGCTGGGCCCGTAGGCTGGCGGCCTCCTGGGCGGACATGCCTTGATCCAGGGCGCCGGCCTTCAGGGCTCCTTCCATCACCGGCATGAGCTTGCCGTAGTCCACCGCCATCCACCATAGCCCGTTGGGCTCCGCGGCCTCGGCTTCCAGCGCGTCCAGGGTCGGCTCCAGCCCCTCGCCGGTGAACAGCACCAGGTGCTCGCCGCGTATTGCCAGCTGCAGCGGGATGCTCAACTGTCCCAGGCGGGGCACAGCCACGGCGCGGCCGTCGCTGGGGATCTGCACCTGGGCAAGTTCCGGACTCACGGCCTGGAGGCGGTTCAGCACGGTGGTGGGGTTTTCCGCGCTCAGGCTGAGCAGGGCGCGCAGATTCCGCGGCCGGGGTTGCGGGCCGCTGAAATCCAGATCCAGCTCCTGCACGGCCAGGCTCACGCCCTTGATGCCCGCGAGCATCGCCGTGCCCATGGCGATCATCGCCGGATTCTGGGCGCGCATGCGCTGCTGGGCTTCCACCAGGAATTCGCAGCGGAAATCCTGTCGGGTGAAATCCCCCCAAAGCGTCTGGATCACCGGCGCCAGGGCATTCATGTCCAGCCCCAGACCCCAGCCGAACAGGGGCGCGTCCGGGCCCTCGCGCAGGGCGCGAGGGATATGCCCGCGCAGGCGCATCGGCTGATTCATCTGCTCGGCTTCGGCGGCGGCCAGAATCATTTCCATGCGCGCCTCGGGTGCATTCGGGTTGAACGCGGTGTAGCCCACCGCCGTCAGCGGCCAGCGTGCGGCCATGGCCGTCAGGTCAGCCCGGCAGCCGGCGCTGCGCAGCGCCGCCAGCTCCTGGCCATCGGCATCCAGGGCGCTGAGCTGGCGGCCCAGCCGGTTGTCCTGTGCGCCCACCAGCCCGTCGACGATGGCCTGGTGGTTGATAAAGCCCACGGACACCGGCTCGAAGCCGTACTGGCGCTGCACGTGAACAGCCAGGCCGCTTTGCGCCAGACTGTCCTGCGGCGTTTCCAGCCCCAGGGCCAGGGGCAGCAGGGCGTCGCGCTCCACCGGCATGTCCACGGTGAGTACCAGCTCATCCTCGGTGATACGCACCAGCAGTGCCGCTTTCGGCAGGTTCGGGCCAAAGCCGTAGCGACGAAGAGCCTCGCCACGGAAGCGAACCGGCTCGTGGCGGATCCCGCCGCGGCGCTCCGCCTCGTCCAGGATCGCGGTGAAGGCCTCGGCGTCCGCCAGGGGCTGGCGGAGGACGGGCATCAGGCCCACGCCGTAGAGCGCACCCACACGGTTCGGGTCCAGCCCCAGCCGCTGGCTGAAGCGTTCCGGGTCCTGCAGCAGTTCCAGATATTGGCTGTAGAGGCCGTAGAGCAGGCCGCCGGCGGCGCCCAGTTCGCTTAACGCCTCACCCAGCCGTTGCTGCTCCTCGGGGCCGGGTTGGTACTGGAAAGGCTGCCACTGGCTCAACCAGGCGCTGCTGTCCACGGGTTCCAGGGCGCCGAAGAAGTAGGGGGTATCGGCGGGGATCTCCGCCAGTATCTCGGGGCCGCGTGCCTGCCATTGCTGGTAGCCGTAGTACGCCGCGACGCTTGCCCCAGTGAGCAGGATCAGGGCGAGGAAGGTTCTTTTCATGGCGGAGCCTTGTTGTTGTTGCTTTGCGCCCGGCTATTATGATGCCAGGAGTGTCGGGGCGGAAGGGGCGCAGGCCGCCGCATCGGGGCAGGGGAAAGCAAAGCGAGTGGGTATGGCACGGCGAAATTTCCGGCATAAGGTTGTGGTGATCACCGGTGCCACGGGCGGGATCGGCACGGCACTGTGTCAGCGTTTCGGGCAGGCGCGTGCGCGGGTGGTCTTGCTGGATCTGGATCCGGAACTGCTCAGCTCCCTGCAGCTGCAGTTGGAGCGCAACGGCAGCAAGGCCCTGGGCCTGCGCTGCGACATCACCGACGAGGCCGCCTGCCAGGCCGCCATGCTCGCCGCCCAGCAGCATTTTGGCGGGATCGACGTGCTGATCAACAACGCCGGCATCGCCCATCGCAGCCGCTTTGAAGAGACCAGCGCCGAGGTCTTCCGCCGGGTGATGGAGGTCAACTTCTTCGGCGCGCTCAATTGTACCCGCGCCGCCCTGCCCAGCCTGCTGGAACGCCGCGGCATGATCATCACTTTGAGCAGTCGCGCCGGTGTCTCCCCACAGTGGGGGCAGAGCGGCTACAGCGCCAGCAAGTACGCCCTGCACGGGCTGTTCGAGTCCCTGCGCCGTGAGTACTGCCCCCGGGAGTTGAAGGTGATGATGGTCTGCCCGGGGTTCACCGCCACCGACCTCAACAAGAATGCCCTGCAGGGCGACGGCAGCCGGATCAGTCACAGTTTTTCCCTGGCCGGCAGCGTAGCCTCTCCGGCGGATGTGGCCGATGACATCTACCGCGGCGCGGTGCGGGAGAAGGATCTGCTGATGCTCTCCAACGTCAGCCCCTGGGGCCGGTTGGTGGCCACGCTGGCGCCGCGCTTCTACGCCCGGGCCGTCGCTCGCGCCTGAGCCCGGGCCGGCTCTCCGGTCGGCAGGCAAGCTTGCGGCGCGACACGTGCTGTCGCCGGCGGTGTTAGGCTTTCCGCCACGTTGAACAATTCCAACCGTTTCTGGGGGTGTCCATGTCTCGGCCCGAGCCGCTGCAGCCCGGTTTCATGGTGGTGCACGGCAATCGTCTGGAGGACCTGCGCGATCTGGCCGTGGAGTGGATGCGCGCGTATCCGCTCGCGCCGCTGGAGAACGAAGCCATCCTGGTGCAGAGCAACGGCATTGCCCAGTGGCTCAAGCTCGCGCTGGCCCGCGATGACGGCGAGGGCGGCGGTTGCGGCATTGCCGCGGCGCTGGATGTGCAGCTGCCGGCGCGCTTTCTCTGGCAGGCCTATCGCACCGTGCTGGGCGCGGAGGACGTTCCCCGAACCTCGCCCTTCGACAAGGCGCCGCTGCTCTGGCGGCTGATGCGCAAGCTCCCCGAATTGCTCGCCCAGCCCGTGTTCGAGCCCCTGCGCGCCTTTTTGCACGATGACGGGGACCTGCGCAAGCGCTACCAGCTCGCCGAGCGGCTGGCGGATCTGTTCGACCAGTACCAGGTGTACCGTGCCGACTGGCTCGCCGATTGGGCCGCGGGGCAGGACCGGTTGCGCCTGGCCCACGGGGGCGTGCGGGCGCTCGATGCCCGCGACTTCTGGCAGCCGGCGCTGTGGCGCGCGTTGCTCGAAGAGCTGGGCGAGGACCGGTATCGCCACAGCCGGGCCGCGGTGCACCGACGTTTCGTGGAAGCCGCCCGGGAGCTTTCCCGCATCCCGACCGAGTTGCCGCGCCGGGTGATCGTGTTCGGCATCTCCTCGCTGCCCAGCCAGACCCTGGAGGCCCTGCAGGCGCTCTCCGGCCAGCTGCAGGTGATGCTCTTCGTGCACAACCCCTGCGAGTATCACTGGGCCGACATCATCGCCGGCAAGGATCTGCTGCGCGCCCGTCAGCGCCGTCAGGCCGCCCGCCCCGGCATGCCCGCGGAACTGAACCAGCACGATCTGCACCTGCACGCCCACCCCCTGCTCGCCGCCTGGGGCAAGCAGGGGCGGGACTACATCGGCCTGCTGGAAGAATACGACCAGCCCGAGCGTTATCGGGCGCTGTTCAGCCAGCGCATCGATCTGTTCGAGCCCCACGGTGGCGGGAGCCTGCTCAACCAGCTGCAGGACGATATCCGCGAGCTGCGCCCCCTGCACGAGAGCCGCGAGCACTGGCCGGCGGTGGCCGCCGACGACGACTCCCTGCGCTTTCACATCGCCCACAGCCCCCAGCGGGAGGTGGAGGTTCTCCACGACCAGCTGCTCGCCCGCTTCGCCGCCGACCCCGAACTGCGGCCCCGGGACGTGATCGTGATGGTGCCCGACATCGATCGCTACGCGCCGCACATCCAGGCGGTGTTCGGCCGTATCGCCCCGGACGATCCGCGGCATATTCCCTTTTCCGTCTCCGACCAGGGCAGCCGCGGGCGCGAGCCCCTGCTGATCGCCCTGGAACGGCTGCTGAGCCTGCCGGAATCCCGCTTCGCCGTCTCCGATCTGCTGGATCTGCTGGACGTGCCGGCGCTGCGCCGGCGCTTCGGCCTGGAGGCGACGGATCTGCCCCTGCTGCGCCGCTGGATCGAGGGCGCGGGGGTGCGCTGGGGGCTGCACGCCGAGCAGCGGGCGAGTCTGGACCTGCCCCACGGCCAGGAGCAGAACAGCTGGCGTTTCGGCCTGCGGCGCATGCTGCTGGGCTACGCCGTGGGCCGCGGCGAGGCCTGGTCCGGCATAGAGCCCTATGCGGAAGTGGGTGGCCTGGAAGCCGCCGCCCTGGGCTCCCTGGTGGAGCTGCTCGATACCCTGGAGCGCTGGTGGCGCCGGGTGGCCGAGCCCGCCGCCGCCCAGCACTGGGCGGCGCGTCTGGGCGCCTTGCTGGAAGAGCTTTTCATGGCGGAGGAAGGCCGCGAGGCGCTGTTGCTGGCCAGCCTGGGCGAGGCGCTGGATGATTGGCTGCAGGCCTGCGAGCAGGCCGATCTGGACGAGGCGCTGCCGCTCACCGTGGTGCGCGAGAGCTGGCTGGCGATGGCGGAAGAGCGGGCCCGCAACCAGCGCCTGCTCGCCGGCGCGGTGAGCTTCGCCACCTTGATGCCCATGCGCGCCATTCCCTTCCGCCTGGTCTGCCTGCTGGGCATGAACGATGGCGATTACCCGCGCAGCGCGCCGCCGCTGGATTTCGACCTCATGGCCGGTGACCTGCGCCCCGGCGACCGGTCCCGTCGCGAGGATGACCGCTACCTGTTTCTGGAAGCGCTGCTCTCCGCCCGCCGCCAGCTCTATATCAGCTGGGTGGGGGCGAGCATACGCGACAACAGCGCCCGCCCGCCCTCGGTGCTGGTGGCCCAGTTGCGCGACCATCTGGCCGCCGGCTGGCGGCTCGCCGAGGGTGGCGAACTGCTGCCGGTACTGACCACGCGGCATCCGCTGCAGCCCTTCAGCCCGGCCAATTTCCCCGCCGAGCCCGCAACCAGCCCCCTGTTCAGCTACGCCCGGGAATGGGCGGGCGTGGCCGGCGGCCAGGCCGCCGCCCGGGCCGAGCCCTTGGGGGCTCCCGGCCCGGACACCGCCCTGGATCTGAGCGCCCTGCAGACCCTGCTGCGTGACCCGGCCGAGGCCTTCTTCCGCCAGCGCCTGAAGGTGCACTTCGACCCCCAGGGTGGCGCGCGGCTGGATCAGGAACCCTTCGCCCTGGACCGGTTGCAGCTCTACCAGCTGCGCGATGCGGTGCTGCAGCGGGTGGTGGCCGCACCGCCTGCCAGGGCCGCCGATATCGTCGAGCAGGAATTGGCCCGGTTGCGGCGCAGCGGCCAGCTGCCGCCCGGCACCGCCGGTGAGCTGTGGCTGACGCAGCACCTGCGCGAACCCCTGGATAAACTCCTGGACACCGCCGGCCCGCTGCTGGAGCGCTACCGCCCCAGCACGGAGCCCCAGTGGCTGAGCCTGGCCTGCGAGGGCGGTTGGCAGCTGGAGGACTGGCTCACCGGCCTGCGTGTGGACGCCCAGGGCCGGCGCGCGCTGATCCACACCCGCGCCGGCGAGCTGGGGGAGGGAACCAAGCTGCGCCACCACGCCCTGCTGCGGCTGTGGCTGCAGCATCTGGCCGGCAATGCCCTGGGCGAGCCGCTGAGCAGCTATATGCTCGCCACCGACGGGACGCTGTGCCTTGAACCCCTGGCCCCCGAACCCGCCCGGGAGGCGCTGCGCGCGCTGGTGAACGCCTGGCGCGCCAACCAGTGCGCGCCCCTGCCGGTGGCGTGTCGCAGCAGCTTCGCCTGGCTGCGGGCGGAGGAGGCCGGCAAGGACCCGGGGGCCGCCGCCCGAGAATGCTTCGACGGCGGCTATACCCACGCCGGCGAGCGCGCCCGGAGCCCGTATCTTGCCCGGGTGTTCGAGGATTTCGATGCCCTGCTCGCCAGCGAGGAGTTCCACGCTTGGCGCAACACCCTCTACACACCGCTGTTCGCCGCCGCCGGCAGCGCCACGCTCCAGGGACTGAGCACGGAGGCCACCCCATGAGCCAGAGCACCCTGTTGCAGCCGCTGAGCTTCCCCCTGCACGGCAGCCGCCTGATCGAGGCCAGCGCCGGCACCGGCAAGACCTGGACCATCGCCGCGCTGTACCTGCGCCTGGTGCTGGCCCATGGCCGGGAGCAGCCGCTGTTGCCGCCGCAGATCCTGGTGGTCACCTTCACCGAGGCCGCCACCCAGGAGCTGCGCGAGCGCATCCGCGACCGGCTGAGCGAGGCCGCCCGGTACTTCCGCGAGGAATTGCACGAAGCCGACCCGTTCCTGCGAGAGCTGCGCGACCAGTGGCCCCCGGAGGAGTGGCCCGCCTGCGCCTACCAGCTGGATTGCGCCGCCGACTGGATGGACGAGGCCGCGGTCTCCACCATCCACGCCTGGTGCTATCGCATGCTGCGCGAACACGCCTTCGATAGCGGCAGCCTGTTCACCCAGAACCTGGAAACCGACCAGGGGCCGCTCTACGAGGAGGCGGCCCGGGACTACTGGCGCTGCTTCGTCTTCCAGCTGGGGGCGGGTCTGCTGGCCGATCTGCAGTCCCGCTGGAGCACCCCCGACAGCCTGCTGGGCGCGGTGCGTGGCCTGATCGGCCATGTGCCGGAAGCCCTGGCCGACGCCGATTTGCTCGCCCGCATGCGCGAAGCCGAAGTGCAGCGTGAGCAGGAACTGCGGAGGCTCAAGTCCCCGCCCTGGGCACAGTGGTGCGATGAGCTGGAGGCACTGCTCAACGAAGCCCGGGGCCGGAAAGCCTTCAACGGCAACAAGCTCCAGCAGCGTTTCCAGAACGATTGGCTGAACAAGCTGCGGGCCTGGGCCGCCGACCCGGCGGCCGACGCGCTGGACCTGAAGACCGGCTTCAAGCGCCTGACCCCCGAGGGCCTGGGAGAGATCTGGAAGCAGGGCGAGGCGCCGGCGCACCCGGCCCTGGCGGCCATCGCCGAGCTGTCCGCCGCGCTGGCCGCGCTGCCCACCCCCTGCGGCGAGGTGCCGCGCCACGCCGCCGCCTGGATTCAGCGCCGGGTGCAACAGGCCCAGCGCCGTCGCGCCGAGCTGGGCTTCGATGATCTGCTGCGCCGCCTGGACGAGGCGCTGGCGACAGACAATGGCGAGCGTCTGGCCGAGGTGATCCGCAAGCAGTTCCCGGTGGCCATGATCGACGAGTTCCAGGACACCGACCCGGTGCAGTATCGCATCTTCCAACGGGTCTACCGGCTGGAGGAATCGCCCGCGGAGCAGGGCCTGTTCCTCATCGGCGACCCCAAACAGGCCATCTACGCCTTCCGCGGGGCGGATATCCACACCTACCTGCAGGCCCGCCGCGCCACCCGCGGTCGCCACTACACCCTGGGGCGCAACTTCCGCTCCACCGAAGCCATGGTTGCGGCGGTGAACCGGGTCTTCGAGCACGCGGAGCAGCAATGCCCCCGGGGCGCGTTTCTGTTCCGCGACGGCCCCGAGAACCCCTTGCCCTTCCACCCGGTGGACGCCCAGGGGCGGGATGAGGCCTTGTACCTGGCCGGTGCTCCCCAGCCCGCCTTGAACATCTGGATGCACGGCGAGCAGGCGCTGAGCAAGGACGACTACCTGCGCCGCATGAGCGCGGTCTGCGCCACCCAGATGGTGCGCCTGCTGCAACAGGGCGAGCTGCGGGACGGCGAGGGTGGGACGAGCCCGGTGCGCCCCCGGGACATGGCCGTGCTGGTGCGCAATCGCACCGAGGCCGACGCCATCCGCGGCGCGCTGGCCGCCCGCGGGCTGCGCAGCGTCTATCTGTCCGACAAGGAATCCGTCTACGCCTGCGCCGAGGCGCAGGATTTGCTGCGCTGGCTGTGTGCCTGCGCCGAGCCGGAGTCCGACCGCCTGCTGCGGGCCGCCCTGGCCACCCGCACCCTGGGTCTGGATTGGCAGGCCCTGGATCGGCTCAACACCGACGAGCTGCACTGGGAAGCCGAGGTGCTGCGCTTTCGCGACTATCGCCGGCGCTGGCACAGCCAGGGCGTGCTCCCCATGCTGCGCCAGTTGATCCACGATTTCCGGGTGCCCGAGCGGCTGTTGGCCGAGGACGGCGGCGAGCGGCGCCTCACCGACCTGCTGCACCTGGCCGAGCTGCTGCAGCAGAGCGCCACCGAGCTGGATGGCGAACAGGCACTGATTCGCCATCTGGCCGAGCAATTGGAGCAGGGCGAGAGCACCGACGAGCAGGTCATCCGCCTGGAAAGCGATGAAGACCTGATCAAGCTGGTGACCATTCACAAATCCAAGGGCCTGGAGTACCCGCTGGTTTTCCTGCCCTTCGTCTGCGGCTTCCGCGAGGTGCGCAAGGAAGACCGCCCGCTGCGATACCACAACGACCAGGGCGAGCTGGTGCTGGCGCTGGAGGCCGACGAGGGGGTGCTGGCCCGTGCCGACCAGGAACGCCTGGCCGAAGACCTGCGCCTGCTCTATGTGGCGCTCACCCGGGCCCGCCATGCCTGCTGGCTGGGTGTCGCGCCTTTGAAGGTGGGCAACAGCAAGGCCTGCCAGTTGCACAAGGGCGCTCTGGGCCATGTGCTGGGCGGCGGCGCGCCGCTGGCCAGCGAAGACGTCGCGGAGGCCGTGCGGGCGCTGTGCGCCGGCCACCAGCAGTTGCACGCCCTGGCGGCGCCGGAGCCGGATGCGACCCGCTGGTCCCCGCCCCGGGCCGACGCCGGGCCGGGCCGGGCGCGGACAGTCGCGCGCCCGGCCCGGGAACACTGGTGGATTGCCAGTTACAGTGCCCTGCGCCTGGGCGCCACGGCGCCGGACGAGGACCGCCTGACGGGCGCCCCGGACAGCCCCATGGAGGACATCTTCAGCGAGGCCACCGATGAGCCGTCCGAACCGCCGGCCCTGCCCCGCCGCCTGCAGGGGCTGCACGCTTTCCCCCGAGGCCCCAACCCCGGCACCTTCCTGCACGGCCTGCTGGAGTGGGCCGGCCGGGAAGGCTTCGGGGAGGTGCTGAACGACCCCGAACTGCTGCGCGACACCGTCTACAGCCGCTGCGCCCGGCGCGGCTACGCCCCCCACGCGGAGATGCTGCATGCCTGGTTGCGGGATTACCTGCAAACGCCCCTGGCCCTGCCGGGAGCGGAGCCGGTGAGCCTGGCCGAACTGGACCGCCGTGGCTATCAGTGCGAGCTGGAGTTCTGGTTCCAGGTCGGCGACGTGGCCAGCCAGCGCCTGGATGCGCGGGTGCGCGCCCGCACCCTGGGCGGCGCGCCGCGCCCGACGGTGCTGCCCAGCCGCCTCAACGGCATGTTCAAGGGCTTTGTCGATCTGGTGTTCGAGCACCAGGGCCGCTATTACCTGGCCGATTACAAATCCAACTGGCTGGGCGCGGACGAGAGTGCCTACACAGTCGAAGCCATGCGCGAGGCCGTGCTGGAGAAGCGCTACGACCTGCAATACGTGCTCTACACCCTGGCCCTGCACCGCCTGCTGCGCGCTCGCCTGCCCGATTACGACTACCAGCGGCACATGGGCGGGGCGGCCTATCTGTTTCTGCGCGGCGGCAGCGCGGCAAGCGGCGGCCTGCACTGGGAGCGCCCGCCCGCCGAGTTGATCGAGGAACTGGACGCCCTGTTCCGCGGCCGCCGCGCCGGCGCCGCCCTGGAGGAGACCCCCGCATGAGTGTCGTGGACCCCCTGAAGGCGTCCCTGGACAGCCCCGCCCAGGTGTTGAACCTGCTGCAGGGCTGGGTGGAGGCCGGCTGGCTGCGCCGGCTGGACCGGGTGTTCGTGGAATTCCTGCACCGGGAGGCCCCCCGGGCGGAGCCGCGGCTGTTGCTGGCCGCCGGGCTGGCCAGCCACCAGCTCGGCCGTGGCCATGTCTGCCTGGACCTGGAGCAATTGCTCGCCCGGCCCGACGACAGCCTCTCCCTGCCGCCGGAAGGCCTGTTCGGCGGGCCCGCGCCGCGGCTTCCCTCCGAACTGCTGGCCGGGCAGCGTCTGGAAGACTGGCTGGCGGCGCTGCTCTGCCCCGAACTGGTGGCCGACGGGCCCGGCGAGACGCCCCTGGTGCGGGAGGGCAGCCGGCTGTACCTGCGCCGCTACTGGCAGTACGAACAAGACATTGCCCGGGCGCTGGGCGAGCGTCTGGCGCGGGATGAGGAGATTCTGACGCGGCTGCCCGAGGCCGAACTGCGTGACTGGCTGCAGCGCCTGTTCGCCGCCGACCCGCGCCCGCCCTCCGGTGTGAACTGGCAGCGCATCGCCTGCGCGTTGGCCGCCCGTTCCGCCTTCAGCATCATCACCGGCGGCCCCGGCACCGGCAAGACCACCACCGTGCTGCGGCTGCTCGCCATCCTCCAGGCCCTGGCTCGGGCCGGCGGCAAGCCCCAGGGCTTGCGGATTCGCCTGGCCGCCCCCACCGGCAAGGCCGCCGCCCGGCTCAACGAATCCATCGCCGGCGCGGTGGCCCGACTGCCCCTCGGTGACGATCAGCAGGGCGAGGCGCTGCGCGCCCTGATCCCCACCGAGGTGAGCACTGTGCATCGCCTGCTGGGCAGTCGCCCGGACAGCCGCCATTTCCGCCACGATGCCGAGCGCCCCCTGCCGCTGGATGTGCTGGTAGTGGACGAAGCCTCCATGGTGGATGTGGAACTGATGGCCGCGCTGCTCCAGGCCCTGCCGACTCCTGCCCGGCTGATCCTGCTGGGCGACAAGGACCAGCTCGCCTCGGTGGAGGCCGGCGCGGTGCTGGGGGATCTGTGTCGACGCGCCGAGGGCGGTCATTATCGCCCCGAGACCGTACGCTGGCTCGCCGGCATCAGCGACGAGCCGGTGCCCGCCGAATATCTGAGCGAGCAGGGCGGAGCGCTGGACCAGCACATCGTCATGCTGCGCGACAGCCACCGCTTCGGGCCGGACAGCGGCATCGCCGCGTTGGCGGCCCGGGTGCGCGCCGGGGACGCCGCCGCCGTGAACGATTTCTGGCAGCGCGGGCCCCATGACGATGTGAGCTGGCGGCGTCCCGCCGAGCCGGAGGAGGCGGCGCTGGCCGAATGGCTGGTGGAGGGCGACCCGGCGGCCGGCAGCCCCGGTTATGGCGATTACCTGCGGCTTATGCACAGCCGCCAGCCCGGGAAGAGCGCCGATGCGCAGGCCCGGGACGACTGGGCTCGGGCGGTGCTGGGGGCCTACGGCGGCTTCCAGCTGCTGTGCGCCCTGCGCGGCGGGGCCTGGGGGGTAGAGGCCATGAACCGCCGTATTCGCACGATGCTGCAAAGCCGGGGTCTGATCAGCGGGGAAGGGCAGTGGTATGCGGGCCGTCCGGTCATGGTCACCCGCAACGACTACGGCCTGGGCCTGATGAACGGCGATGTGGGCATCGCCCTGCGCCTGCCCGGCGAGGAATCGGGGCCGGGCGGGCGCCTGCGGGTGGCCTTCCTCAGCGGCGACGGTTCCGACCGGGTGCGCTGGGTGTTGCCCAGCCGGCTCGGGCAGCTGGAGACCTGCTTTGCGATGACCGTGCACAAATCCCAGGGCTCGGAGTTCCGCCACGCCGCCCTCATGCTGCCCGCCCACGGCAATCCGGTGCTCAGCCGTGAACTGGTCTACACAGGCATTACCCGGGCGAGCCGCTGGTTTACACTGGTCGCCAGCAAACCCGAGGTACTGCACGAGGCGGTGCGCCGCCGGGTGCGGCGCGTCAGCGGCCTGCGGGCCCTGGGCGACGCGACATGATTGGTCGTCCCGGCGGGCATGCTGGCCCGCTGGCGACGGCAAGCAACGGAGGTGGCATAACGCATGTTCGATGATCTGGAAGACCTGCTGCGCTGCAAGCGCACCGAGGCCGCGGCGCTGGACGAGCACATGCCCACCTACCAGCCCATGCTCGCCACCTGGCTCATCGAACTGGCCCTGTATCTGGATTGGCACCGGCCGCCCCGGCCCGGCGATATCCCCCCGGTGTTCGAGGATGCGGATTTCCTGCGGGTGCTGGAGCTGGAGCCCTTCGAGGAGCTGCCCGAAGGGAAGAAATCCCGCCGTGGTGCCCCGTACTACGAGCGGCTGCTGAAGGCCCGGCGCAAGCACTACGCCGAGGCCCACGCCGCCCGGCAGCAGCCGCTGCTGGATAATATCCGCCTGCTCACCGAAGTGCTGGGGCTCTCGCCGGCCGAACAGGTGCTGCTCGCCTTCGCCGTGGTCTGCGAGACCTTCCCCGGTTTCCGGGCGGCCATCTCGCCCTTTACGCCGCGCACCTCCACCCTCGGCCTGTGCCGCACCCTGGCGCATATGTGCGGCGTGCCGGTGAAGGATTTCCAGGGCGCCACCCGCGATGACGCCCCCTTGCTCAGCTCCGGCATTCTGCGCATAGACCGCAACGTGGTGGACCTGGAGCGCAAGCTGGATCTGATCGAGGGCTTCGGCGAGGTCATGCTCGCCGCCCACGAGGACGTGGAGCAGCTGCTGGAGCGTTTCGTGCAGCGGGCCGACCCCCCCAGCCTGCAGGTGGCCGACTTCCCCCACCTGAGCGAGGACGTGGGCCTGCTGCGGGCCTACCTCAGCCGGGCCATGGCCGAGGGTGTGAAAGGGGCCAACGTGCTGCTGCACGGCCCGCCCGGGGTGGGCAAGACCGAGCTGGTACAGGCCCTGGCCGCCGATCTGGGGGCGGACCTCTACGAGATCGGTTTCAGCAACGCCGAGGGCGGGCCCATTCGCGGCGAGCAGCGGCTGCGGGCCTACAGCCTGTGCCAGCGGCTGCTCGCCCGTCGACGCAACGCCTTGCTGATGTTCGACGAGATCGAGGACGTATTCGAGGTGGACAGCCATCCCTTCGCCCTGCTGGAAGGCGGTGGCCAGGGGCGCAGCACCGCCGGCAAGGCCTGGGTGAACCGGGCGCTGGAGCGCAACCCGGTGCCGGCCCTGTGGGTGGCCAACCGGGTGGGCCATGTGGACCCGGCCTATCTGCGCCGCTTCGATTATTCCGTGGAATGCCCGGTGCCCCCCGGGCGGGTGAGGCTGAATATCGTTCGTCATCACTTCGCCCGCTTCCAGCCGCCCGAGGCGTGGCTGGCAAAGCTTGCCGAGAACGAGCTGACCACGCCCGCGCAGATGGAAAAGGCCGCCAAGGTCGCGCTGGTGGCCAGTGGCGGCGACAACGCCCGGGCCCTGGAAATCGCCGAGCAGACCCTGGCGCGCAGCGCCAAGCTGCTGGGCCGCCAGGCCAGCGGCGCCGGCGCGCGGCGCAGCGGCGGCTACGATCTGGCCTTCCTCAACACCGACATGGACATGCCCCGGCTGGTGGAAGGGCTGCGTCGCAACGGCCGCGCGAGCCTGTGCTTCTACGGCCCGCCGGGCACCGGCAAGAGCGAGCTGGCGCGGTATCTCGCCCACGAATGCGACAAGCCCCTGCTGCTGCGCCGGGCTTCGGACGTGCTCAGCAAATGGGTGGGGGAGACCGAGCAGAACATCGCCGGCATGTTCGAGCAGGCCCGCAACGAGGATGCCGTGCTGCTGCTGGACGAGGCCGACAGCTTCCTGGCTGACCGGCGCGATGCCGACCGGGCTTGGGAAATCACCCAGGTCAACGAGCTGCTCACCCAGATGGAGAGCTTCGACGGGGTGTTCATCTGCACCACCAACCTCATGGACAAGCTGGATGCGGCGAGCCTGCGCCGCTTCACCGCCAAGGTGCGCTTCGATTACCTCACCCCTGATCAGCGCTGGGCGCTGTTCAGCCGGGAGCTTGCTCGCCTGGGAGGCGAGGAGGGCGCTGATGCCGCGATCGAGCGCCAGGTGCGGGCGCTGGACAAGCTCACGCCCGGCGATTTCGCCGTGGCGGCACGCCAGCTGCAGCTCTGGGGCGAGCGGGCCGAAGCCGCCGGGCTCTACGAGATGCTCAAGCGGGAATGCCGGGCCAAGGGCGGGGCGGCGCAGCGGATCGGTTTCGTTTGAAGCAGCGGTGGCTTTTCCGCACCGGCTGGGCGCTGGTCTTGCTGCTCGCCGGGGGGCTGGCCCAGGGGCAGCCGCTGCGTCTGGGTGCCGATCTGCCTTTCCACGAGTACGAGGACCACGACGCGGCGCTTGATCTGCAGGGTTTCCTGGCGCTGCCGGAGGCCGCCCTGACACGCCGGGAGCGCGTGCTGTCAGCCGGCTACACCCGCTCGGCCCTGTGGTTGCGTCTGCGCCTGCCCGCCGAGCAGTTCGGGCAGGGCGAGCGATGGCTGCGGCTGGGGCCCAACTACGTGGATGAGCTGACGGTCTACTTCAGGCCGCTAGGCAGTCAGGCACCCTGGGAGCGCAAGGAATTAGGGGACACCGCCGGGACTCGGCGCGGGGACCTGGACTCCCGCACTCCTGTGGTGGTGCTGCCGGCGCCGGCGAACGCGCCGGGCTATGAAGTGGTCATACGCGCGGCCAGCACCAGTGCGGTGTTGGTGGACGGCGGCCTGTGGACCCCCGCGAACTATGCCGATGCGGCGGCCGCCGACACCGCCGGCTGGAGTTTCTACTTCGGGCTGGTGTCGATCGGCGGCGCCATGGCCTTGCTGTTGGCGCTCATCAGCCGTACCCGCCTGCTCTGGTCGGTCTTCCTGTTCTCCAGCAGCGGTTTGCTGGTGGCTTGTGTGCAGGGCTTCGTGCATTGGCTCTGGGGGGCGCAGTTTCCCTTGCTGCAGCATTACCTCACCAGCGTGCTGACCCTGCTCGCCTACAGCAGCCTATTGTGGATGTGCAGCGAGGCACTGGAGTTCCGCCGCAATGCGCCCCGCTTGTACCGCTTCTTGCTGGGCGTCATCGCCCTGAACCTGCTGATGCAGCTGAGCATACCGCTGGACTTTTACCACCTGGCGGTGAAGCTCCAGGGGGTGATCATGTTGCTGGTCACTCCCTTGTTCACCGCCGGCGCCCTGCGCCTATGGTGGCGGGAAGGGGTGAATGTGATCACCCTGGTGCTGGGAATCGCGCCCCTGCTCTATGTGCTCACGGCGCTGCTGGCCTTGGGCTCACTGTTCGGCCTCATTCCCTACTACGCCTGGCTCTATGGCGTCTGGCAGTACGTGGCCCTGGTGAACATGCTGCTGGTGCTGGGCCTGGCGATCTGGCGCATCCGCGAGGAGAACCGCCAGAGTCTGGAGAAGCAGCACCTGGCCCGGCAGCTGCACCTGGAGCGCGAGGCCGCCTCGCGACAGCGGCACTTCATCGGCCTGGTCTCCCACGAGTTCCGCACGCCGCTGGCGGTGATCTCCGGAGCGCTGGAGAACCTGGCCCTGCCGGGCTTGTCCGAGGGCCAGCGCGGACAGCGCCACAGCAAGATCCGCAGCGCCACCGAGCGTCTCATTCAGCTCACCGACAACTTCCTCGCCGATGCCCGCCTGTCCTCCGACAAGCTGTACCTGAACCCGGCGCCGGTGGACCTGATCGGCCTGATCCGCGAGTCCGCGGTAATGGTGGCGCTCTCCGAGCAGCACGAGCTGCGACTGCGCCTGAACGGCAAAGACCTGCCCAGCCCCCCTTCCGCTGTAGGAGCGGCTCATGGCCGCGAATCTCACCTCGTCGAGAAAGGCCTTCGCGGCCATGAGCCGCTCCTGCACGTGCAGGCCGATGCTGGCCTGTTGCGCATTGCCTTGAGTAACCTGTTCGACAATGCCGCCAAATACGCGCCGGGCGGGCCGGTGGTGGTGGAGCTGAGCGAGGAGGCTGGGCGCTTCCTGGTCCGTATCAGGGATTTCGGACCGGGTATCCCCGAAGCACAGGCCGCCCGGGTCTTCGAGCGTTATCGGCGGGCCGAGGCCGGCGCGGCCAATGCCCGCGGCGCGGGTCTGGGCCTGCATGTGGCCCGGCAGATCATCCTCGCCCATGGCGGAGATCTGCGTCTGGAGCGACGCCTCGGGCCAGGCTGTAGTTTCCTGATCAGCCTGCCGAGGCACGTCGAGTGGCCCGAGAACGATGAAGTGACGATCATAGAAGCATGAATAACGAGAACCCGCCGCGACTGGCGATCATCGAAGACGACCCCGATCTGCGCGAAGAGTTGCTGTTCTTCCTGCAGGCCAAGGGTTATCCGGCCTGGGGTGTCGGCAGCGCCGAAGCCTTCTGGCGCGAGCTGCACCGGCACCCGGCGGACATCATCCTGTTGGATGTGGGCCTGCCCGGCGAGGACGGCTTCAGCGCGCTGGAGTACCTGCGGGGGCTGGCCGAGCACGGCCTGATCGTGCTCACCGCCCGGGGCAGTCAGGAAGACAAGTTGCGCGGCCTGAGCCTGGGGGCGGATTTCTACCTGGTGAAGCCGGTGAACTTCGCCGCGCTGGCGGAGGCGGTTTCGGGCTTGTGGCAGCGGATGCGGCAACAGGGAGCGGCGGGCGCCACGACCGCCGCCACGGCGGAGGGGCCGGATACGCACGGGGGCTGGCTGCTGGAAGAGGAGCGTCTCCACGCTCCCACGGGCGAGAGCCTGCCGCTGACCCCTCAGGAATACCGCCTGCTGGACGTGCTATGTCGAAACCCGGGTGAAGTCCACAGCAAGGCGCTGGTGCACGATCTGCTGTTCGGTTACGAAAAGGACCCGGACACACACCGTGTGGATGTGATCCTCAGCCGTCTGCGCAGCAAGGCGCGGGAGCATGAACTGCGCTTGCCCATCCGGGCGGTGTTTGGCAAGGGCGTGGCCTTTTTGGGTGGGCTGCGCTGAGAGCATTGAGAGTTTTGAGACTGACTACCTGCTGACCCCCTTGGGCACAGTCCCGGCATAAGCCTCAAGCCGCCTTTTCGTCCCCGGGGGATCTCATGAATCGCATCTATCGGCCTGTCTGGAATGCCGCCCGAAGAAGCTGGCAGGTGGCCGGCGAAATCGGCCGCCGTCGCGGCAAGTCGGCCGGCGCAGGCCGTGCGCCGCGGCGTCTGCTCGCCGCCAGCGGCCTGTTGCTGGCCGTGCCCGCCTTCGGCGCCGACTTGCCCAGCGGTGGCACGGTGGTGGCCGGCGAGGGCGGCATCCACGGCCACGGCGACACCCTCACCGTGGAGCAGCGCAGCCAGAACCTGGTGCTGGACTGGCAGAGCTTCTCCGTAGGCGAAGGGCACACCGTGCGCTTTCATCAGCCCAACGCCCGGGCCGCGGCGCTCAATCGGGTCACCGGCGATCAGGTCTCGCGGATCCGCGGCGCGCTGCGCGCCAATGGCCGGGTGTTTCTGGTCAACCCCAATGGCGTGATGTTCAGCGCCAGCGCCCAGGTGGACGTGGGCTCGCTGGTGGCCTCCACGCTGGCTATTTCCACCGAGGATTTCATGGCCGGCAACTACCGTTTCGAAGGGGCCAGCGCCAACGCCGTGATCAACCAGGGCAACATCACCGCCGCGGAAGGCGGGGTGGTGGCCATGATCGCCGCCGAGATCATCAATACCGGCAGCATCCACACCCCCGGCGGCAGCACCCTGATGGGCGCCGGCAGCAAGGTGACCCTGGACCTGGGTGGTCCGGTGAAGATCCAGGTGGAAGAGGCGCTGCTGGATACGTACATCGAGCAGGGCGGTGCCATCCGCGCCGATGGCGGGCTGGTCTACCTCACCGCCAGGGCGGCGGGCGATCTGGCATCCAGCGTGATCAATCACAGCGGCGTGACCGAGGCGCGCACGCTGGCCAGCGGCGAGAATGGTCGCATCATGCTGATGGGGGACATGGCCGGCGGTGAACTGCAGGTGGCCGGCACGCTGGATGCCTCGGCACCGACCGGCGGGGATGGCGGCTTCATCGAGACCAGCGCGGCGCGGGTGCGGATCGACGAGGTGAAGGTGAGCACCCAGGCCCGGGACGGCGCTACCGGCGAATGGCTGATCGACCCGGTGGACATCACCATCGCCGCCAGCGGCGGCAATGTCACCGGTGCCGATCTGGCCGCGGCCCTGGAAACCACCAATGTGACCCTGGACACCAGCGCCAGCGGTTCCTGCACGGGGGTCACGTGCTCGGCCCTGGGCGGCAGCAACGGCGATATCTTCGTCAACGACAGCATCCAGGTGAGCGCCGGCAATACCGATAACACCCTGACCCTGAAGGCCAATCGCAACATCATCGTCGATGAAGGCGTGGAGATATCCTCCAGCTCCGGCAAGCTCAACACCGTCTTCTGGGCGGATCAGGACGCCACCGACGGCGGCATGATCTGGCTCAAGGACGGCGCAACCGTACGCACCAACGGCGGCCACCTGTGGCTGGGTGGCGGCAGCGGCAGCGCCAGCTGGAACGGACTCACCGTGGGGGATGGGGAGGCCACCGGCAATGCCTTCAACAGCAACGGCATAATCCTGCTGGGTACGACCCTGGAAACCGCCGGTGGTCATATGGCGTTCTTGGGCCGGGGGCGCTCAGGCACCAGCACCTCAACGAGTACCCCGTACCCTTCGCCCGCGCCGGATACCTTCCTCAACAGCAACGGCATCCGCCTCGAGAGCGGTAACACTATCGATGCCGGCACGGGAACCTTGTATTTCTACGGCTACACCGATGCCCTGCCCGGCGGGGGTGCCCTGCCCGGCGCGGGCAGCGCCAACGGCGTGGAGTTCAGCAGTGAGGTGGCCGACCGCCTACTCAGTGCCAGCGCCGCCGAGCAGGCGATCCTGATCGAGGGTTATGCCGAGAACAACGCCACGGCCGACAATTCCTGGGGTTTCTATTCCTGGCTTGCGCAGATCGAGAGCACCGGCGGGGGTGGCATCCACATCAAGGGCAGCGGGGCGAAGAACGCCGGTGTGACCATCGCCAGCGGCGCGCATGTGCTGGCGGATGCCGGCCGGATCACCCTGGAAGGCCTGGGTTCCGGCAGCGGGAAGCATGATGTGCTGATTCAGGGCACGGTGGGTCAGAAGGCCGCCACCGCGGTTACCGCCAGCAGCAGCGATATCGAGATCATCGGCGATTCGTTGAATGTCAGCGGCACGTTGGCCAGCAGCGGCGAACTGGCCATCCGCATCCGCAGCGCAAACCGCAAGATCAATATTGGCGGCAGTGATGCCACCGCGCTGGAGATCGCCGGCGGCTATTTTGGCTCGAACTTCGCCGACGGCTTCGCCGGCATCACCATTGGTGACAGCAACTCGGACACCATCACGGTGGGCGGCGTGGTCAATTACCGGGACGATCTGGTGCTGAAATCCGGCACCAGCGTGGTGGTGGACAGTGTCGGCAGCCTCACCGGCGCCGCGGGTCAGAATGCGTCCCTGACCCTCTGGTCCCGCGCCGACGGCAATCTGGCCGCGACCGACTGGAAGCGCGGTAGCGTGTGGCTCAAGGAAGGCTCCGCGGTGAATACCAACGGCGGCGACATCACCATTGGTGGCGGCACGGACCCGCTGCTCGGCTACGGCTTGGGCGACAATCGGGTCAAGGGTTTGGGCGAGAACAACGCCATTTTCCGCGGTGCCTCCGTCAACGGCACCCTGAATGCCGCTGGCGGCGACATCAGCATCCGCGGCAAGGGCTATGCCGGTGGTAACTCGGCCCGCGGGGTGAGCGTGGGCGGCGATATCAGCACCCAGGGCGCCGGCAGCATAAGCATCCATGGCCAGGCGGCGGCGTGGTCGGATGCCGTGGCCATCGGCGATACCGCGCTGGCGGATGACCCGGGCAGCGTCGTCGCCGGCACGGGCACCGTGCACCTTGCCGGTCAGCGGTCCTGGGGCAAGGCCATCAACGTGAACAGCGGTTCCCGCATCACCGGGGACGGACTGGTGGTGCTCGACGGCCTGGGTGGGCAGATAAGCGCCACCGGCAGCAATTATCTGACTGCTCCGAGTCTGTTGGTGCGTAACAGCAACAGCGCCAGCCTCAACTCGGCGCAGAACGATTTCGACACCCTGGTCGCCACGCAGGTGGGCAATTTCACGCTGGTGGATCAGGACGCGCTGGCCATAGGCGCGATCAGTTGGGATGGCAGCAATTACAAGGGTGTGCAGGCCACCGGGAGCGTCGACGTGGCCACCCTGAGTGGCGATCTGTCGGTGAACGAGGATGTCCACACCAGCAGCGCCAACAGCGTCGCCCTCACGCTGAACGCCGGTTTGAATGAAGCCGCGGGTGTGGGCAACGGTGGCGATATCAAGATCAATGGGGCCAGTGTGGACGCCGTCGGTGGCACGCGTCTGTACACCGGCAGTTTGGCGGGCAGCACCGGGCTTGTCGCCTTGCTCGGTTCCGGCAGTGGCCGTTTCCGCTACAACAGCGATGAGGTCGCCAGCAATTACACCGCGGCCCTGGGCGGGGGTCGCTACGCGATGTTCCGGGAACAGCCGCTGCTCTCCGTCAGCCCCGAGGCGGCGGGCATGGTCTACGGGGGTGCCCAGCCCGACTACACCGCCGTCTACGGCGGTCTGGTCAATGGCGACAGCGCGCCGTTGGCGAGCGGAACGGCCACCTGGACCACGGCGGCGGGGGGCACTTCCGCCGGCGGTCATCGGGTAGTCGGCAGCTATGACGTGGCCTACAACGGCGGATTGGTGAGTGGCCTGGGTTATGGCTTCACCGATGATGCGGCCAGCCTCGCCGAGCTCACCGTGAGCAAGCGCTCGCTGGGCCTGTCCTTGAGAGGCACCAGCGAGCGGGTCTACGACGGCAGCACCGCCATCGGTTTCAGCGGTTATACGGTCAGCGCCAACGGCATGCTGGCCGGCGATGACCTGACGGTGGCCACCGGCAACCTGACCGGTTTCGTGGATCGCAATGTCGGCAGCAACAAGGTAGTGACCTTCACCGGCTTCGGCCTTTCCGGGGCGGATACGGGGAACTACCAGTTGGTCTCCGGCGCCGCCCACAGCAACGCGAGCATCACGCCCCGTCCCGTCACGGTCACGGCCGATGCCCAACGCAAGCTCGCCGGCGAGCCGGATCCGGTCTTGAGCTATCGCACCGATTGCGGCGCGTTGCAGGCCGACTGCGGCCTGGTGGCGGGTGAGCGCCTGCAGGGCGCCTTGAGCCGCCAGGCGGGCCGCGCTGCCGGTGTGTACCGGATACTGCGGGGCACCGTGAACGGCGCGCACAATCCCAATTACCAGATCACCTACGTGGGCGCGGATCTGGTGGTGGCCCCCGGTACGGAGCCGGGCAGGGAGGCCGCCACCGGCGCCGTGCAGCAAGAGGCGGGCAAGTTAACGGGGGTCACTGATTTTCAGCCGCCCGCCGAGCGTGCCGCACCCACCATGAGTGCTGGTCTGGAGGTGGTGGAACTGCGCGGCGAGGAAGCCCCCCGGGGCGCCGCGCCCCAGGCGGGTGAGCAACACAGCCAGGGCCCCTTGCGGCTGTTCGTGGTGGACGGTGGCATCCGCCGGGACGCCTCGAATCAGGAATAATGAAGATGAAACACGCTATGACTTTCACCCGCCAGGCGGCCCTGTGCGCGCTGGCCCTGGCGGCAGCCGCCCCGGCCCTGGGCCAGACGCCCCCCGACGCCGGCCAGGTCTATCAGCAGATGCAGCCCGATACCGCCGCGCCGCTGGCGCCGTCCGTGGACATCGACCTGCGGGGCGAGCCCCTGCGCGATCGCAAGGCGGGTGGCGCCCGGGCGCGGATAACGCGCATCGACTTCCAGGGCAATGCGCTGTACTCCGATGCCGAATTGCTGACCGCTCTGGGCGATGTGCTGGGCAAGGCATATGACCTGGCCGGGCTGCAGGCGCTGGCCAACCGGGTCAGTCGCCACTACCGGGAGCACGGCTATCCCTTCGCCCGGGCCGTGCTGCCGGCACAGAGCCTGGATGACGGGCGGCTGCGCCTGGATATCATCGAAGGCCATTACGGCGAGGTGGCCGCCAGCGGCGAGCCGCGGCTTGCCAGCGCGGTGCAGGCCTATCTGCGCCCGCTGAAAGCGGGCGAGCCCATCGCCTCCGACGCGCTGGAGCGCACGCTGCTCATTGCCGGTGATCTCCCCGGCGTGCGCCTTACCCCCGTCATGCGCCCGGGGGAGCGCCACGGCACGGGGGATCTGGATGTGCGAGTGGCGGCGGCACCGCGGGTCAGCGGCGAAGTGGCGCTGGATAACCACGGCAGCCGGTACTCCGGCGAATACCGCGCCCGGGGCCGGCTGGCGGTCAACCGGGTGCTCATGGTGGGGGACGAGGCGAGCCTCACCGCGCTCTACACCAGCGAGGACACCTGGTTCGGCGATATCCGTTACAGCCTGCCGCTGGGCAGCAGCGGCCTGCGCGGCTCCGTGGCTTACGCCCACACCGACTACCAGCTGGGCAAGGGCTTCGAGGGCTACACGGGCACGGCGAAGATCGGCTCCCTGGGCCTGAGTTATCCGCTGATCCGCCGTCAGCAGGCGAACTTCCTGCTGACCGCCGCTTGGCAGCACAAGGACCTGGACGACACCGCCGAAGATATCCTCTACGACAAGGCCGCCACCAGCCAGAGCCTACCCTTGGGGCTGCGCTTCGATGTGCGCGACGGCCTGGCCGGTGGCGGCGTGAGCTACGGCGGCCTGGTGATCACTCCGGTGCAGTTCGAGAGCCGGCAGACGGGGCTCGCGGACGCCGACTACGGGCTCACCAAGGTCAATCTGGAACTGGCGCGGCTGCAGGCCCTGGGGGGCGGGCTCACGCTGTTCGGTCGCTTCAGCGGCCAATGGGCCGATCGTGAAGTCATCGACGGTTCCGAGAGCTTCTATCTGGGCGGGCCCGACGGGGTGCGCGCCTACCCGGTGGGCGAGGGCTCGGACAGCCGGGGCTGGCTGGCCCAGCTGGAGCTGCGTTACCGCGCGCCCCGTGGGCTGGAGCCCTTCCTGTTCTTCGATGCCGGCCGCACCCCGGGCGGTGGCGTGAACCGGGACGAGCGACGCAACATCTCCGGCGGCGGGCTGGGGCTGCGCTATGGCATCGGCGCGCTGCAACTGGAACTGAGCAGCGCCTGGGCGGTGGACGGCGGTGATGCCCTGTCCGACGACAAGCAGCGCACGCCGCGGGTCTGGGGCAGTATCGCCTACGGGTTCTGAGCCCGCCCACAGCGGCCGGCACTTTCAGGCATAATCGGCGGCCTCTGCCACCTCGGAGGCCGCCTTGTCCGCCGCAACTTCCTCCCACTCCCTGCGCGCCGACGCACTCCTGCTGCTGGTCACCCTGCTGGCCGCGGCCGGCTGGATCTTCTCCAAGGAAGCCTTGGTGGGGCTGCCGCCGCAGCTGTTCATCGGCATACGCTTCGGCTTCGCCGGGCTGATCCTGCTGGCGCTGGGCTGGCGCTCGGTGCGCGCGCTGGACCGGCGCGGCTGGCGCCAGGCGCTGGGGGTGGGGGCGCTGTTCGCCGCCGCCATCGTCTGCTGGATCATGGGCCTGCACCACGCCCGGCATCTGGGGGAGGGGGCCTTCATCACGGCGCTGGGGATCGTGCTGGTGCCGGTGATCGCCCGTTGGGTGTTCGGGGACCGGCCGCCGGGCAGTACCTGGGTGGCCTTGCCGGTGGCGATCGCCGGTTTCGCCTGTCTTTCCCTGCAGCACGGTTTTCGCATCGAGCCGGGCCAGTGGTACTTCCTCGGCGCGGCGCTGTTCTTCGCGCTGCTGTTCAACATCAATACCCACGTGGTGGGGCGCATTCCGGTGGTGGCCCTGACCGGCATTCAACTGCTGGTGGTGGGGGTGGTGGCGCTGGCGGTTTCCGTGGCGCTGGAAGACTGGCCCACGGTGGTCGCGCCCTCGATCTGGGGCTGGCTGCTGGCGAGCATGCTGCTGGCGACGGTGGGGCGTTTCTACCTGCAGATTCGCGCCCAGGGCATGACCAGTTCCAGCCACGCGGCGGTGCTGATGATGCTGGAGCCGGTGTGGACAGCGCTGCTCGCCGGCTGGTGGTTCGGGGAGACCATGGGCTTGCTGCAGTTCGCGGGCTGCGCCCTGATCTTCCTGGCCCTGGTGATCAACCGCTGGCATTGGATCGCGCGGCTGTTGAAGACCGCGCTGCGGGTGTAAACGCCTGTAGGAGCGGCCCATGGCCGCGAATGTCTTTCCCGCAAGAGAAGATTCGCGGCCATGAGCCGCTCCTACAGGGGCGGGCGCTTTCCGCTTACTGGCGGATACCTTCCAGGAAGATCTCCAGCTTCACGGTCTCGCCCTCGGGCTTCATGGTGTCGATGCCCCACTGACCGCGGTCGATCTCCACCACGCCGGTGAAGCCGCGACGGTAGCCGCCCCAAGGGTCCTCGCCCGCGCCCACATGCGCTACGTCCACGGTGATGGGGTGGGTCTGGCCGTGCAGGCTGAGCTCACCCTTGAGCACCCCGCCGCCCTCGGTGGGTTCGAAGCTGCTGCTCTCGAAACGGGCGACCGGGAATTTGCCCACCTCCAGGAAGTCCTCGCTGCGAATGTGCTTGTCCCGCTCGGCGTGGTTGCTGTCCACGCTGGCGGTCCGCACCTGCACGTTCACCGAGGACGCGGCGGGGTTTTCCTCGTCGTAGACGAAGCTGCCGCCGAGTTCGTTGAAGCGCCCCTTGAGCACGCTGATGCCCAGGTGCGGAATGCTGAACTCGATGAAGCTGTGGGTGGGGTCCAGCTTGTACTCCTCGGGGGCGGCCAGGGCCGCGCCGGAGGCGAGCAGGGACGCACTGAGGGTAAGGGCGGAAAGCGTCTTGATGGTACGCATGATCTAGTCTCCTTTCGGCTTGCCGATCATCTTGAGAAGGGTGTCGTCACGATCGATGAAGTGATGTTTCAGCGCCGCCGCCGCATGCAGCAGCACCAGCCAGGCGCCGCCGAAACCGAGCAAGTAGTGAATGGTGCCGGCGATCTCCTCGCGGCCCGACGCCGCAGGGAGCAGGGCGGGGATCTCGAACAGGCCGAAGACCTCCACGCCCCGGCCGTCGGCGGTGCTGAGCAGATAGCCGCTCACCGGCAGCCCCAGCATGGCGGCGTACAGCAGCCAGTGAGTGAAGCGTGCCGCCAGCGCCTGCCAGCGGGGCATGCTCGCCACCGCCGCGGGGCGGGTGTCGTACAGCGCCCAGCCCAGGCGAACCAGGATCAGCAGCAGGGCCAGTATGCCCAGGCTGCGATGCAGGTTCGGCACCACGCGGTAGAGCGGGTCGTAATAGTCCATCTCGGTGGTCCACCAGCCCAGCGCGAACAACACCACCAGCAGCAGGGCGATGCTCCAATGCAGTAGTCGGGCCATCAGGCCGAATCGCTCTTGTGTGTTGCGCCACATGGTCCGCGGCCCTCCCGTTAATGAACCGCCTCCCACCATACGCAGGAATTTTCATGAAACAATCTGTTTAAAAAGAAACATATTGTTGCCTTATCGTGAACGATTGGCGCGCTATGCTTGCGTACAGGGACTTGCTCTGGGTCAAGAGCTCGTCCTTTGTTGCCGTCATACTGGCAGGGGAGAGCTTGATCAAATTGCTTGGGCTTTCGCGGCCAAGGCCGCTCCCACGGGGAGGCCGCGGCAAGCCATGGGATACCCCTCCCCTGTGGGAGCGGCCTTGGCCGCGAAAGAAGCCGACCACCAGCCCCAGCCCGGCTTGCCGCCCTTGCCGAGAGCCGCCTGGCGGACAAAAAAGCCCAAGGGCATCGATGGATTGTGGATAGGAACCCGCGCCCATGAACGCGACAGCCGATGAAACCCGCGCCGTGGCCGAGCAGCTGCGCCGCACACCGCCGTTCACGCGTCTGGCCGACAGTACGCTGGGGGCGCTGGGACGCAGTGCCCAGACCCTGCATCTGCGCCCGGGGCAGTTTCTGGCCCAGGCCGGCGAGACGCCCCGGGGCGTGGCCATACTCACCGCCGGCACCCTGAAGCTCGCCTTCCCCTCGGCCACCGGCCAGGAGAAGGTGCTGGAGCTGTTGCTGCCCGGGCGCAGCTTCGGTCAGGCGGAGCTGTTCGCCAATCAGCCCTTCCCCTACTACGTGGAGGCGCT
Source organism: Alkalilimnicola sp. S0819 (assembly GCF_009295635.1). NCBI lineage: Bacteria > Pseudomonadati > Pseudomonadota > Gammaproteobacteria > Chromatiales > Ectothiorhodospiraceae > Alkalilimnicola > Alkalilimnicola sp. S0819. Next base: position 96,265 of record NZ_WHIW01000002.1, read on the forward strand.
GGAACCGTCCAATCTCATCCTCATTCCCGCCGCCGCGGTGCAGCAATGGGTACAGGAGGATGGCGAATTCGCCCGTGCCATGCTCACCTGCCTGGGGCGCCAGTTCCATGCCCTGGCCCGCGATGTGGAGTCCCTGGCCGGCCACAGCGCCCTGGTACGGGTGCTGCGGTTTCTGGTCAACCGGGTCGCGGAAGTGGCCGAAGGCGAGGCCACGGTGTCGCTGCTGGCGCGCAAGGGGGTACTCGCCTCCCGCCTGGGCCTGACGCCGGAGACGCTCTCGCGGACCCTGCGCGAGCTGCAGGAGCGAGGTCTGCTGGGTGTGCGGGGGGATCATTTGACGGTGCATGATGTGGCGGCCCTGCGAGCGCTGCTGGAGCAGCAACTATGGGGCGGTTGAAGGAGGTGCCTGTTTGGAATCGTTGGCTTCGGCATTGAAGCTGCTGCATCTGCTCGCCGCCGTGGTGATGTTCGGTGCCGGCTTGACCACGGCCTTCTTCATGCTGCAGGCCGACCGGGCGGGCGATGCGGCCCATATGGCGGCCACCGCCCGCGCGGTGGTGCGGGCCGAGCGCCTGTTGATCGTCCCCGCCGTGCTGCTCCTGCTGCTCAGCGGCATGAGCCTGGCCGAGCTGCGGGGCTTGCCCCGGGATACCCCCTGGTTGGTGGCCAGCGTGGTGGTCTTCAGCCTGGTGGGGCTGATCTGGCTGCCGGTGATGTGGCTGCAGGGGCGTGCGGCGCGCCTGGCCGAAGCCTGTGCGGCGCAGGGCCAGCCCTTGCCGGCGCGCTTTCGACGCTACATGATCTGGTGGTATCGGTTGCGTTGGCCGGAGAGCCTGGGCGCGCTGCTGATATTCGCGCTGATGGTGTTTCAGCCCCAGTGGTAGGGCCGGAGGTGTTCCTGATGCGACGCAGAACCTTTTTGAGTGCGACGGGCGGTTTCTTGCTGGCGGCGGCGCCCCTGTTGCGCGCGCTGGCCACCGCCGAGGAGCGAGTGATGAACCGTACCGTGGAAGAGATGCAGCGCAACTGGCGGGCGTTCCTCCCCGAGGGCGCCGAGGTGCCCGGCCCGGGGGATCGCCTGGAGCTGAGCGAGGCGCAGTGGAAGGAGCGGCTGGATTCCATGGCCTACAAGGTGCTGCGCAAGGAGGGCACCGAGCGGGCGGGTACCAGCCCGCTCAATGATGAGCACCGGGCGGGCGTCTTCGTCTGCGCCGGCTGCGGCCTGCCCCTGTTCACCTCCGAGATGAAGTTCGAAAGCGGCACCGGCTGGCCCAGTTTCTTCAGCTACATTCCCGGCACGCTGGAGATGAAGCAGGATCGCAAGCTGTTCATGGTGCGCACCGAGTACCACTGCATCCGTTGCGGCGGCCACCAGGGCCATGTCTTCGACGACGGCCCGCCGCCCACCGGCAAGCGCTATTGCAACAACGGCGTGGCTCTCAGCTTCCTGCCGCGATAACGGCGTGCCTGCTGTACCGCGGTAGGAGTCGCTCTTACGGGCCCAAGCTCAAGAACGGCTTGATCGAGAAATACAGCACCACCAGGATCGCACCGACAATGGCCACGGTGCGCACGGGGTGCCGCAGCGGGCCCTCCAGCTCGCCGCTCTCCCGGGCGCGCTGGTATTCCTCCCTTGCCCGCTGCTGCCGCTCCTGCTGGTATTCATCCATCAACTGCCGGGCCCGGGGGTAATCCTCCGGCTCCCGCAGCCACAGGCCACCCATGGAAATGCCCCAGCGGCTTGCCGGGGTGCGGTAGACATCGAAGCCCCGCCGTTCCAGCATCTCCTGGACTTCCGCGATCTCGTCCTCGGGCACGTGGCGCAGGTTCATCAGCAATTTGGGCATGATCCGTCCTCGGGTGCTTTCATCCGCCGCCGCCCAGATCTCGCCAGTGCTTCTCCAGCGCCTGCTCCAGCAGGTCCCGGTGGCGCACGAACAGGGGCAGCCAAAGGGGCGGGCGACCGACACGGTACAGCAGCACGAAGGGCAGACCCATCGCCGTGCGTCGACGCAGGCCGCGGATCTCCGCCCAGGGCAGCCAGGGGCCGCGGAAAAGCCGCAGTCCCCGCTCGGAGCGCTCCACCACCGCGAAGTACCACAACAGCGCCGCGCTCAGCAGGGCGGGCGTGAGTATCGGTGCCAGCAGCGCCGCATCCAGGCTGCGGGGCAGAGTGTTGTAGAGCACCGGCGTCCAGACCACCGCCAGCAGCAGTAGCAGGGCGCCGGGGGCGACGGCATGGCGTTGGGGGCGGGTGGATGCGCGCAAGCGGGTTTCTCCGTGTCGCTGGCCGGGAAGTGTAGCGAAGGGCCGGGCGCCATGAAAACCGGCACGCCCTGCCCCTTCAGCGCTCGGCTGACGGGGCTCCCTTTGGGGGGTCGACGGGGCGGGTAGCGCTGTGCATGCTGATAGCTCCATCCGGGGGGTAGAGGAAAGCCATGTCCATTGTCGATAGCCAGGCCCCGACAGGCGGCGCGCCGGCCGTTGGAGGGGCCGCGGATGTTGCCGCCTGGTTGCCGCGCGTGGCACCCATGAGCCTGATCGCCGCCGGCAGTGCCTTGGCGCTGGCGCTGGTGGTATTGGCGGTGCTGTTGGCCGTGCGCCAGCCCTGGCTGGGTCTCCAGCTGCGGATGGAGGGGCCGGGCTTGCGGGTAACGGCGGTGGCTCAGAGCGGCCCCGCGGCTCAGCAGCTGGTGCCCGGTGATTTGATCGTCGCGCTGGAAGATCCCGCCTTGGGCCGGCTGCATGCGGCGGGTTTCGAGCCGGCGCTGGAGCCCCACGTGCTGGCGAGCTACCAAGCCTATGACGCGCGGCTACAGCGGGAGGGTGAGTTCTGGGCTTATTTGCAGCAGCCGCACTTCACGGCGCTGCTGGACAATGGCTCGGCGCTAAGTCTCGCCCCCCGAGCCGAGACCCCCGTGCGCGCACTGCCGGCCCCCTTCTGGCTGTTTCACCTGTTCGGGATGGTCGCCTGGCTGACGGGGCTGGGGGTTTGGGCCTTCCGCCGAGGGCAACCGGCCACCCGTCTGTTTCTGCTCTCCGGGCTGGGTTTTTTCCTCGCCACCTGGAGCAATTCCCTGTACCTGTCGCGGGAATTGGCCATTGACCCGGCGCTGCTCGCCGCCCTGGGCCAGTTCAATCACGGCGCTCTTTATTTGATGCTGGGCAGTCTGCTGGGCCTGCTGCTGTATTTTCCCCGGCGATTGGTGCGTCGCGCACCAGCCTATATTCTGTGCGTGCTCGGTCTGGTGCTGGTGCTCAACGATCACCAGCGCTGGTGGGGTTGGCCGCTGCACGATTTCTATTTCCCCATTCTGTTGATGTACTTCGCCGGTGTGCTGGCGGCGAGTTGGCAGTGGCGCGCCGCGCGAGGCCGGCCGCTGGATCGTGCGGCGCTGCGCTGGATGTTCTTGTCGGTGTTCATTTCCACGGGCATGAGCCTGATGGTCTATTTCGTGCCGGCGATGCTTCAGCGGCAGTTGCTGATATCCCAAACCGCCATGGTGGGTTTTGCGGTGACGCTCTACCTGGGGCTTGCCTTGGGCATTCTGCGCTATCGCCTGTTTGATCTGGAGCGCTGGTGGTTCGGTGCCTGGCTGTGGTTCTTCGGTGGACTGGCGGTGTTGCTGGTGGACGCGGCCGTAGTGTTTGTGTTCGGCATACAACCGGTAGCGGCGCTGGGCGTTTCGGTGATCGCCGTGGGCTGGGTCTATTTCCCGGTGCGGCAATGGTTTTGGAGTACCTTTGCGGCCAGCGGGCAGGAACAGCTGGAGGATCATCTGCCGACGCTGGTGGGTGGTTTGCTGGCGGCGAACGGATCGGCGGACATGGCGCATCGGTGGTGCCGTGTCTTGAAGAATATTTTCCATCCCCTGGACGTGCGCTGGGTGGCTGCCCCGTCGGCGCCGTGCCTGGTGGAGCAGGGGGCCCGCATGCAGGTCCCGGTGCCCGGGAGCGATCAGGGCCTGGAACTGGTATACAGCCAGCGCGGCGCGCGCCTGTTCGGTCGTCGCGATCTGGATATGGTGCGGGCCATGCTCACGGTCACGGAACAGGCGGAAAAGGCCCGCACAGCCCGGGAGGCGGGCGCCAGGGAGGAGCGTCGCCGTATCATGCGCGATTTGCACGATGATGTGGGTGCGCGACTGCTGAGTCTGGTGCTCGGCGCGCCTGACGAGAAACAGGCCGACCGTGCTCGGGCCGCGCTGCGGGCGCTGCGCGAGAGCATCTTCGCCCTGGATGACGAGGTGCGGGTGGAGCTGCTGGACTGCCTGGACCAGTGGCAGCTGGAGGTGGAGCAGCGCTTGCACAGCGTGCCCACGGTGCTGGAATGGCACTGCGAGGGGGTGCCGGGCGTATCGCTTTGCGCGCGTCAGGCGATAAACCTCAAGCGCATCATCCACGAGGCGGTAAGCAATGCCCTGCACCATGCGCACCCGAGCCGTCTGGTGATCACCGCCACCGCCGACCAGCACAGTCTCAGGCTGCGCGTGAACAATGACGGCGCCGAGCGGCGCCCGGCCGGCCAGTTGCCCGGGCGAGGCCTGCACAATATGCGTACTCGCGCGATGGAGCTTGGTGGGAGCCTGCACGCCGAGGCCCAGGGCGACGGCTATCAGGTGCGTTTGAGCATGCCCCTGGGGCAGACAAGGGAGCAGGACGATGATGCGTAACGCATTGGTGCTGGAGGACCACGATGAGCCGCGAGCGTGGCTCATGGCACTGCTGGAGGATGCCTTTCCCGGTATCGAAGTAACCCCTGCCGCCACCCTGGGTCAGGCGCGTCAGCGGCTGACCCAGGCGCGCTTTGACCTGGCCATCATCGATATCAGCCTGCCCGACGGCAGCGGCATCAGCCTGGTGGAGGAGTTGGCGCGGGAGCGGCCCGATACCTACACGGTGGTGGCGACCATCTTCGATGACGATCGCCATCTGTTCTCGGCGTTGCAGAGCGGTGCCCAGGGCTATGTGCTGAAGGACCAGCCCCGTGAGCAGTTGCTGCGCCAGCTGCGGGACATTACCCAGGGCCAGCCGCCCTTGTCCGCCGGTATCGCACGCCGTGTGCTGCGGCATTTTCAGCGCCGGCAGTTGGAGGCCAGCCCCGATCTCACCGGGCGCGAGGCTGAGGTACTCAATCTGCTCGCCCGCGGCTTCAATCGGAGCGATATCGCCAAGGCTCTGGGCATTACGTCCAATACCGCCGCCGGTTACATCAAGAATATCTACCGCAAGCTGGATGTTTCCGGACGTGCCGAGGCTACTCTGGAAGCCGTGCGTCGCGGCCTGGTGGACCCGGCGCGCTGACCGTGCGCGGAAGTGGAGGCGCGGCGCGAGCCCCCCTGTTTGGGGGCGGGCCGCGGCGAATGGCGTTTGTTATCGTCACCTCGCTAGTCCGCCGTAGTCGCCGCGGACCTCATCGCAGCAACAATGCAAAGGGAGTGTCGCCATGATTGACAAAAACGCTATGGACGTACGCCAGGAGAGCGCCGAACACACCAGCACCGTGGAATGCGGCAACGGGCTGGCCGCCAACGGCGGGCCCATCCCCATTCCCTGTGGCGGCACGGCCTATGTCGACTGGGATCGGCCGTCCCGGGAGATCATGAAAACCATGGTGGAGAACCCGGAATTCTACATGCGCGGCCTCTCGCCCCGTGATCGCAAGCGCATGGAGGGGGACCTCATGGACATGGCCAAGCAGCTGGGCATGGAAGGCCGGATGAAGGAGCGCATGCACAAAATGCGGCGCTGATGACCTCCCCTTGCGGCGGCCGGCGTGCGAGACGCCGTCGGCCGCCGTTTTTTATTGCGAGACTGTGTTGATCAGCGAACAGCGCCCCGAACCTCGGCTCACCCTGGTGGTGCCGCCCTTCTTCTCCCTGGATTACCCCTGCCTGCAAAGCGGCATGCTGCGCAGTGCCGCCCGTGACGCAGGCTGGGCAGTCCACGATCGTTACTTGAATCAGGCGTTCGCCGACCTCGCCGGTCGAGACGCAGCCTGGCGCCTGGCCCTGCAGTCCCGGGTGGTGGAGCTGGGGGAGTACGTGGGTGCCGCGCCGCTGCGCGAGGCGGCGGGTGTCGCGCACTCGGACAGTTGGATGCGCGACCGGCTGGGCGAGCAGCTGCAGCTTACGGAGCAGGAAAGTCGGGAAATGCTGGCGCTGGGGGCGCGGCTGGGTCCGTTTCTCCAAGCCGTGGCGGCGGAGGAATGCTGGCGCGAGACGGACCTGTGCCTGATCGCCTGTCAGCATCAGCAGCTGGCTGCGGGCCTCTCGCTGGCGCGGGCTCTGCGAGCGCGCTGGCCGGACCTTCCCCTTTATCTGCACGGCGAGCAGGTGGCCAGCCAGGCTCAGGCTCAAGCGGCGCTGGCCGCCGAGCCCGCTCTGAGCGGTGTGATCTGGCGTGATGCGCCCACCGTGGTGCGGCACGGCCTGCAGGCCCTGCGCGAGGGGCGCGCCTTGCCCGGCGTCGTGGGCCGTGGCGCCGGACCCGTCCAGCCCCTGCCCGGCGAGCGGGTCATGCCGCGCCCGGACTACGATGGTTTCTTTCCTCGTTTCCGGCCCACCGGGCGACCCCCGGTGCTTCCGTACCGTTTGAGTTGGGGGTGCTGGTGGGCGCAGCGCGCCGCGCATTGCAGCTTCTGCGGGCTGGTGGGTGAGGAGCGGGTGTTCGTCGCGCGCGCCGTGGAGATTGCGGTGCGGGACGTGCTGAGTCTGTGTGAGCGCTACGAAACGCTCAGCGTGGTCACCGCCGATCTGCTGCCCGAGTACGCCGATGTGGAAGCCTTGCTGCGGGCGGCGGCGGAGCGCGACCTGGATCTGGAGTTCTTCTTCGAGGTGCGGCCCGACCTGAGCCGGGCGCGGCTGCGCCGGCTGGCGGACTACGGCGGCATCAGCCTGCTGGCGGGCATAGAGACCCTGGACAGCCGCGCCCTGCGGGGCATGGGCAAGGGCACCGACCGGCTGCGGGTGGTGGCGTTTCTCAAGCACTGCGCGGAGTTCGGCCTGCCACTGACCTGGACCTGGTTGCTGGGTTTCCCCGAGGAGGGGCCCGAGAGCTACCTGGCGCTGGCCGAGCTGATTCCCCGGCTGTGTCACCTGCCGCCGCCCCATGGCATGGCCCAGGCTCGGGTGGAGCGTTCCAGCCCCTGGTTCCAGCGGCCCCAGGACTTCGGGCTGGTGCTGGACGGCCCCGACGAGACCTTGCGCCGCGCCTATCCCTTCGAGGAGTCGCTGGTCGCCGGTTTGGCCAGTCGCTTCCGGCACCGGTTTACGGACGGTCGCGACGTGCTGGAGCAGGCCCGGCCGTTGATCGCCGCGGTGGAATCCTGGCGCCGGGCCTGGCGGCCGGGGGGACTGACGTATCAGCGCGGCCCGGGCCACGTGCTGATCCGGGATCGCCGCGCCCAGTCGCGGGAGATCGTGCTGCGGGGCTGGCGTGCCCGGGCCTACGAGCTCTTGCTGGAGCCGCGCACGCCGGCTCGGGTGCTGCGTGAGCTGGCTGACAGCGAGCCGGCGGTGAGCGCCGCCGAACTTGACGGTTTTCTCGCCGAGCTGGAGCGTCTGGGGCTGGTGCTGGGCGAGGCAGGGCGCTGGCTCGCCCTGGCGGTTCGCGCCCCCCGGGGGGCGGACCGCACCCGGACCTTTCTGCCCCTGGAGGAGCGATGAGCGAGCAAGGCAGGGACGAAACCGCCCGGGAGCGCGAGCGTGTGCTGGGGGTGCGGCTGTGTCTGCCCGAGGAAGCCGCGCGCTGGCAGGCGCGCCCCAGCGATCAGGCGGTGGCCCTGAGCCCAGGGCTGAAAGTCGCCCTCGCGCTCGCGCTGTGCCTGGCGCCCGGGGCAATCGCCGCGGTGTTGTTCGGCCGCCGCCTGCTGGCGTGGCTGCTGCCATGAGCGGTATCGGTCTGGACGCGGCGGACCGCTCCCAGCCGACGCCGCTCAGCCTGTCGGCGGCCTACCGGCTGGCCTTTCGCTTCGCCGTCGGGCGCAAGGGGGCCATTGCCGCGCTGGCCCTGCTGGGCCTGGCCGGGTCCAGCCTGGTCTACGCCGATGCGCTGGTGATCGCCGCCCTGGTGGATAACCTCACCGTGCAGGGGCCGCTGAGCAACCATGTGATTCTGGTGGCCGTCCTGCTGGGCGTATTCCTGCTGCAGCGCTTCTTCTCGCTGGTGGAGACCGCCTTTTCCTTCTACCTGCAGACGGCGCTGGAACTGGACATGCGCAACCGCTTTTTCCGCGCCGCGCTGGCGAGCGCCGCCCAGTCGCGGGACAGCGACCGGGGCGCGGGGCGTGCCGCGCATGTGGAGCGCGCCGCCCTGGGCGGGCTGCAGGAGCATGTCACCGATCAGTTGAGCCTGCTGCTGCGCAATCTGGCCCTGTTGCTGGTCGCGCTGGCCTTGGTGGTCCAGTTCTCGCTGGCCTTGACGGCGGTATTTCTGGGGCTGGCGGCGCTGTGGCTGTTTATTTCCTGCGTGTTCTTCCCCCGACTGCAGCGGCATCTGGCGCATATGCACAGCACCGCCGGTTCCAGTCAGAACCTGTTCATCGATGCCTTGAGTGCCGGGCCCTTGCTGCGGCGCCTGGGGGCCGAGGGGCGGGTGGCATCCCGCTATCAGCGGCGCCAGCTTCGTGAGGCCGCGGTGGCCGGGCGTTTCCAGCGCTTCACCATCATACAGCGCGGGGTAAGCGCCTCGCCGCTGGTGCTGTTGTTCTTCGCCACCTACGCCTACGGCGGCAGCCTGGTGCTGGAGCAGAGCTTGAGCGTGGGCGAATTGCTCGCTTTCAGCATGATCGCCAGCCGAGCCATGGAGCCGCTCAACGGGGTGGTGGATTATTTGTTCAGCCTGGCGCGGTTGAAGGTCAATGCCGCCCGTGTGGCGGCATTTCGGCCCTTCGATGAATTCAGCGACTCGGCCCCTGGCGTACCGCCGACATCGCCGCCGGGGGCGGCGTTGAGCGCGGGGGGCCTGACGATCGCCCGGGATGCTCGGGTGCTGTTGCAGGGTCTGGATCTGCGGCTGGGGCCCGGCGAGTTGCTGTTGATCAAGGGGGGCAGCGGCATTGGCAAATCCACTCTCGCATCGGTGCTCGTCGGTGAGCAGAGGCCGTCGGAGGGGGTGTTGAGTCTGGCCGAGGGCAGCCGCCGGCCGGCGCTGGTGGATGCGGCGCCGCGTTTCATCGAAGGCAGCCTGCGAGACAATCTGCTGCTGGCCGTGGCGCGTCCGCCCACGCCGGCACAGTTGCAGGCGGTGTTGGCCGAGGCGCAGCTGGATCAGGTGTTGGCGGACGGGGATCTGGAGAAGATCGTGGAGCCGGATGGCACCCCCTGGTCCCATGGCCAGGCACAACGCCTGGCGCTGGCGCGGGCCCTGCTGGGTGCGCCGGCCGTGCTGATCCTGGATGAGGCCCTGTCGGGGGTGGAGCCGGACGTCGAACGCGCCATCGTCGACGGTTTGCGTGCCACGCGCCCGGAATTGGCGATGGTGGTCATGAGTCATCGTGACAGCCTGGACGATCGGGCCGATCGGGTGATGCATCTGGAGCGGTATCGGCCCGATGCCGGCGCGCTGCCATGAGACTGGCCCTGCGGCCGGGGCTGCATTTCATCGCCGCGGGCCGCGATGCCTTGCTGACCCTGGACCTGGCGGGCGAGCGGCTGCTGCGAGGCGCGCCCTATGGGGCGCTGCTGGCCGCCTGGCGCGATGGCATGACGCTGGAGGCGCTCCAGCAGGCCTTGCCGCGACCCGTGAATTTCGCCCTCCTGGTCGGCGCGTTGCGCCAGCTGGAGCAGGCGGGTGCCCTGCATCTGAGCGAGCACGGCGACAGGCCCGCCTCGGAGGTCGACGTTGCCGGGCGGGCAACGCTGCGTGCGCTGGGCCAGGGGCGCTGGATCCTCGGCGTGCGGGAGAGCCTGGCGCGGCGCGTGCCGGTGCCCGACGGCGAGAGCCTGTTGCTGCTGGATGATCCGCGTCGCAGCGGCGCCGTCGCTTGCCTGGAGCGCCTTCTTGGCGAGGCGCCGCCGGTGCGGGTCGTGGTGCTGGGCACGCCCTGGGCCCTGGTGGCGCCGCGGAACGATGTGCCGGGGCTGAAGCGGCTGGCCGCCGCGCTTTGGGAGCAGGCGCCGCTCAGCTACGCCCGGCAGGGGCACGGGCAGGGGCTTTCCGTGCTGCCGGCGGTGGCGCTGCGCGAGCTGCCGCCGGGGCTCACGGCAAGGCTGGCGGATCCGCCGGAGCGCTGGTGGCGTTGTGATGCCCGGGGCGGCGCGGCCCTGTGGCCCCGAGCAGCGGACTCCGAGCCGGCGCCGTGCAGCCGGGGCGTGCTGTGGGTGCCCGGCGTGGATCCGCGCGGCCGGTCGGCGGGTCTGGACCTGGCCACCCCGCTGCGAGCCTTCGAGCCGGTCGCTGATGAACGGCTCGAGGCGCTGGCAACCCCGCTTGTCGGTATCGCTCGGGATCTACGTCTGTATCGGGATGCGCAGGGGCTGTGTCACGCCGCCGCGCATCCCGCCTTGCCCTTTGCGGCGCTGCAGGCAGCCGCTGCCCGAGGGCTGACGGTTCCCGGTTGTGCCGGCACGGGAGCGAGCATGGCGGCTGCCCGCCGGGTGTGCCTGGCGGAGGTGGCGGAGCGGCGCAGCCTTGCCTGGCACGGTGACGAAGCGCGCCTGCTGCCCGCGCGGCGCTTCCCGGGCGGCGAGCACGACGCCGTGGAGGGGGCACCCTATTTGCTGGGACATCCGCGCACGATAGGCCGCGCGGACACCAGTGGTTGCGCCGTGGCCGGTACATTCAGCACGGCGGTGCTGTCAGGGCTGCTGGAGGCGGTGGAGCGGGAGGCACTGGCGCGCTGGCGTGAGGGCGGCGAGCCGCCGCTGGGTTGGCTGGAATCCGGAGCCTGTCTGCGGCTGGCCGCGCCGGCGGGCTTGGCCGTGGTGGTGGCGCTGAGCGGCTTGGGCAGCGAGGCGGTATTCCTGGGTGCCGCCTGCCGGGCCGATGCGCGGGCGGCACAAGAGCGCGCCAGGGCGGAGCTGGCGCAGCAGCGGCTGTACGGTGTGCGCGAAGAGCGCCTGGGGCCCCTGCCGGGCCGGTGCGTACAGGCTTCACCGCCGCCGGCGCCGCCCAATCTTGCGCAGCTGCTGGCCGCGCTGAGCGATGAGGGCTATGAAATTCGGGTGTTCAATTTCACTCGCGTCGCCTTGGGCATCCCCTGCGCACGGGTGGAGCTTCTGCGCCGGGTTTGAACGAGCCTCACCGGAAGGGCGGACCGCAGATGAAACCCACCAGCGTACGGCGCTCGCCTCGCGTCACCGGGAGCACCCGGTGGTAGATGAAGGAGGGGAACACGACCAGCGTGCCGGGCTGGCGTAGCTCGGGCACCCGTCGGCGTCGCTCGAGGCTCTCCGGGTGGCCGTACTCCAGCTCGAAATCGCCCCCCTCATAGTCCGCACCCTCGTTGAGGCTGATGATGAAGGACAGCTTGCGCTGCAGGCCGGCATTCGTCGGCTCCGTGCCCGGCAGCAGCTGGTCCGCGTGCCAGCCGTGATGGCCACTTGGGCCATATACGCCGTATTGCAGCTGCTCCATGCACGTCAGGGAGAAATTCCAGCCCATCCCCCGGTTGATCGTATCGATGAGGGGTTTGAGCAGCGCGGTGAGCCAGTCCAGCTGCAGGTAGCAAACCTGGGCGTCGCGTTCGCCCCTGTGCACGCCGGTTTCACCGGCCATATAGGCGTGGGCGGCTTGCAGCGTCGCCCTGGAGGCCGCCTGCTCGATGCGGGAGAGCAGCGCCTGGTCGAACTGGCCCGGCAGGGTGCGGATGGGTTCTCTAAGTATCATGGCCGGTGCTTGCTGTATGTCGCCATACAGCCTAACGCGCCCGCTTGCCGTCGAGGACCCTCGATTTGGGGGGTTGGCGGCCCAAGGCGAGACTGGCAGCCTTGTCATCCCCCCAAGCCCAGAGCCGAGCCAGCCCAACGACCATGTTCGGACAGTCTTTTCCAGTTGCCGGGCCCGCATGGATCGGGTTTCTTGCGCTCGTCGCGCTGTCGGCGGGCGAGAGCGCGGGCGCCGAGGCGTTGCGCTCGGGCGAGCCCCAGGTGGAGTTGATCGGCGTTTCCCCCCTGGATCAGGGAACCAACCCCTTCGATCAGGCCGATCTGCGTCGGGATATCAACCACGGAGACCGATCATCCGGGGGCTATCCCAGGGGTGGCGGGGCGATGCCCAGGCTGACGTTCAACGGCGTCTTGCCCACGCCCGCCGCCTATCCGTCCGATGCGTTGATCAGCATCGACATCGACCCGGCGGCGAAGACCCTGACGGTGCGTTTGCGTGTCGCCGAGGAGAGCGGCAGCGCGCTGCTATTGGAGCCGCGCGCGGCGCTCGATGGCCGAGTGTGGGTGAGCGCCGCGGCGGACTGGATGCTGCTCGCCGGCCCCAGTGGGCCGGTGGCCACGGGTGTCCGGGAGTGGGTCTTGCAGAGCGCGGGCGGAGAACGCTTCACCATTAACGCCACCTTCTCTCTGAATGCTGGGGGCGGTCTCACGGTGACCGCCATCCGCGGCGTTGACTGCACGGCTGGAGGTTGTCCGTGAGGCGAAGCAGGCGGCTGGCCAGGGTGTTGCTGTGCTGCGTGCTGGCGGGTGCGCTATGTGAGGCGCAGGGACGGGGCTTCCGTCATCTGCAGGCCTTGGGTACGCCCGTGGACTTGCCGGAGGGTGCCGAAGCGGTAGAACAGCGCCGGCCGGTGGATCGGCAGCTGGTGATACGGGCCATGGATGCCATGGCCCGGGGCTGGAATACCGGCTCCATCGATCGATTCCTGGCGCCGGAGTTCGTGGATCGTCAGCGTCTGCTGGACACTCTTGCCACGGTCGTGCCGGGCGGGGCGCGACTGCGCATCACCGGTGTGGGTGCGGTCAGCACGGTGGAGCAGTACCTGCATGGGGGTCGACGGGTCAGCCTGGTGTTGGTCGATGCCACCACGCAGATCGAGTTCAATGACGTGCGGCACGGCTTTCAACGCCTGCAAGGCAGCAACCAGTATTTGCTGCGGATCACCGAAGCGCTGCCATGAACAGGCGTTGGTGGTATTCCGGTCTGCTGCTGGCGCTGAGCCTGGGCAGCGCACATGCCCAGGACTGGCAGGTAGGGGGTAGCCTCACCTTCGCCGCGGAACGCTATTCGGTCTCCGGCGATGAAGCTCAGTCCCCCTATATTGCGCTGGGCACACATCGCTACGTGGAAGGTGATCTGTACTTCTCCCGGCGTATCTCCGAGTACGAATGGTTCGACGGCGAGTTCGCCGCGCTGCTCAACGATTCCGCCTACCGCAGCGAGTTTCGTCACGGTGTGCTGGAGCGCGGCCGTCTGCGTTGGGAGAAGGGTGACGTGACCGTGCCCTTCGAAGTGCAGCTGGGTGACATCTTCGCCTACCAGAGCCTGCGCACGGTGCAGCGCGGGCTCAAGGGCCTTTTACTCGAGCTGCAGCCGCAGCTCGGCTGGGGTGCCGAGCACTCCCTGGAGGTGTTCTCCGGGGTGAGCGCCGCCACCTATGAGCACCTTGACGGCCGCCGGGACCGGTTCTCGGGCCTGTCCTGGCTCAGTGACTGGGACGGGCGGCGCGCGGTGGCCTTCAATGTGGCGCGCTACCAGCCAGGTGAGGGGTTCTTTTATACCCCGCAAGCCCACGATGTCGCCTCGCTTGCCTTCGAGCAGGCCCTGCGGGCCGGCTCCCAGGATCTGACCGCCGAACTGGAGCTGGCCTGGTACCGCGACGAATCCCAGAGCGATGATGGCCAGTACTTCAAGCTGGAAGGGCGGGATCGGCATCGGCCGCTGGATTACCGCCTGGTGCTGGAAGATTATGGCGAGCACTACCGTCCCGCCGGCGCCGCCATCAGCCCTGATCAGCGCGCGCTGGAGTTGCGGGCCGGCTGGCGCTTCGACAATGCCCTGCGCCTGCGCGGGCGCTATGAACACTATCGGGAGCGCCCCCGTAGCGATAACCCGGACGACACCCGGGTGCTCGGTTTCGATCTCGCCGGGCCGGTTCTCCCCGGCATCGCACCGCGCATCCAGGGGGTATTGGAAGCCTTCGTGGAGAAGCGCGAGGACCGGGAGGGTTTCCATGACAACCGCACAGAGAGTTACTCCGGCGAGCTCTCCTCGCCCGTGGGGGCTACCCGGTGGAGCGTGAACGGGGGCCTGCGCTACATTCGCGATGAAGATCGCGTCTACGACGAGGTGGCCAGGACCCGAGAGGCGTGGCTGGCGGCGGACTGGGACTTCGGCATCGGCAGCGCCAATGGCACCTTCTCCCCCGGCCTGCAGGTGCGGGAGAATCGCGGCTCCAGCGATCAGCTGGAAGTCGGTCCCAGCCTGAGCCTGGCGCTCTACAGCGGTCGGCACAACCTGCGGGCCAGCTGGAAGGCGCTGGACCAGCGCCCCGATCTGTGGGCCGACCAGCAGGTGCGCAATCTGGCGCTGGAGTACAGCTACCGGGGCGAGTGGCACGAGCTGCGAATCGAGGCCGACCAATACAGCCGCCGGGAGGACTTGCCCGATGCGGAAGACACCGACGCCTACCGAGTGGGCATCTTCTGGACCCTGTATTTCGAGAAGCAGGGCAGCGCCGGAAAGGGCCTGGCGGCGTTTGGCCGCGAACCCGGGGCTGAGCCCCATCGGGCCGTCAGCCTGCCCGTTTTCGCCGCCATGCCGGAACCCGGTCGTCTGCCACCGGGGGCCGATATACACGCGGTGCTGGAGCGCCTGCGGGCGGTATCGGCCCCCGCGCCGCTGCGCCGTGCGGGGTTGCTGGTCTATGAGACCGACATCCTGCCTTCCTTGAGCAACCGTCAGCGGCTGGCCCTGGAGCATGAGGGCGGGGCCCTCAGGCAGGCCACCCTGATCGTGGACATCGAGGAGCGGGGCGGCCCCGAACAGGCCCTGCACACCTACGAGCAGGTGCGGGAGTGGCTGCTGCGCCGTTACGGCCGCCCCGACCGCCGGGTGGAGGCGGGGCAATTCGATGCCCATCTGCCGATGGCTCTGGCTGTGGGGGATTTCGAACGTACCCTGCAATGGCACACCGGGAGCGGTTTGTTGAGTTTGACGATCCCGCGTCGTACCGATGGTCGGATTCGCCTGGAAATCAGCCACGCGGACAGCGGTTCGGGTCCGCGGGTGGGGCAACGGGTGGCGGCCTTGCGCTGAGGCGGGCGGGCTGCCCATAGTCACGGAATACGCAAGCCCCGGCGGGATGGGCGGATGCTAGAATGCCGCCACCTGGCGCTGACCCCTGGTATCCATGTCCGTACAGACCCAGTCGTCCTCTCTGGGGCGCACTCTCTACCAGATGACCTGGCCGATGATCTTCGGCGTGTTCTCGCTGATGAGCTATCAGCTGGTGGACGCGGCCTACATCGGCCAACTGGGTGTGGACCCGCTGGCGGCCTTCGGCTTCACCCTGCCCATGCAGCAGCTGATCATCGGCTTTCAGGTGGGCATCGGCATAGCCACCACGGCGCTCATCTCTCGCGCCCGCGGTGCGGGCGAGCGGGAACGGGCGCAACGCTTGGGTGGCCTGGTGGTGCTCAGTGGCGCCGGGCTGATCCTGCTGCTGGCGCTGCTGATCTGGCGGCTGCAAGTGCCCTTGGTCAGCGCCATGGGCGCCGGCGATGCGGTATTGCCCCAGATCGCCCGCTACTGGGGCCCCTGGCTGCTCAGCGCCTGGATAGGCGCCATGCTCTATTTCGGCTACAGCGTTTGCCGTTCCCACGAGGACACCCGCCTGCCGGGCTTGATGATGGTGGTCACCAGCCTGATCAATCTGCTGCTGGACCCGATCTTCATCTTCGTCTTCGAGTGGGGCTTGCCGGGTGCGGCCTGGGCGACCAGCGCTTCTTTCGGCATCGGTGCGCTGGTGGTCTACCGACGCCTGTGGGCTCGGGGCTGGCTGGCCTTCGACCTTGCGCCGCAGCCGGCTCTCGCGGCCATGCGGCAGCTCTCGGGCATCGCCGGCCCGGCCATGATCAGCCAGCTCATGCCGGCGCTCTCGGCGCTGCTGGCCACCACCCTGGTGGCCAGGTTCGGCGATGAGGCCGTGGCGGCCTGGGGGGTAGGGGCGCGTCTGGAGTTCTTCTCCATCGTGGCGGTGCTGGCGCTCACCATGTCCCTGCCGCCCCTGGTGGGGCGGCTGATGGGGGAGGGGCGGCGCGAGCAAGTACAGGAACTAGTGTGGCTGGCGGTGCGCTTCGTGCTGCTATGGCAGCTGGCAGTGGCGCTGCTGTGGTTGTTCGGCAGTGGTCTGCTTTCCGGTCTGCTCACCGGGGATGCGCTGGTGGCCGACACCCTGCAGGCCTATCTGTGGCGCGTGCCGCTCAGTTACGGGCCGCTGGGGGTATGCATGATCATGGTGTCCGTATGCAATGCCCTGGGTCTGCCCATGCGGGCGCTGGGCATCGCCGTGAGCCGGTTGTTCGTCTGCTATCTGCCGGCGCTGTGGCTGGGTGCGCGCTTAGCGGGCCTGGATGGCCTGTTCACCGGGGCACTGCTCGGTAACGTGGCGGCGGGCGCCCTGGCCTGGCTGCTGTATCGCCGCGCCTTGCGAGTGCTGGAACCCCCGCAGCCCGGGCCCACCTCGGCGTAATCCGCCGCCGGCCGTACCCGCCCCAGGGTCCGCGCCAAGAGGGTCCGCGCCAAGAGGGTCCGCGCCAAGAGGGTCCGCGCCAAGAGGGTCCGCGCCAAGAGGGTCCGCGCCAAGAGGGTCCGCGCCAAGAGGGTCCGCGCCAAGCTTGCCCACCCGCGAAGAGCCAAAAGAAAACCCGGCCCCTTGCGGAACCGGGTCAAGCAACGGCACAACCTGCCGAGGGGAAAACACTGAGCATCCCTGACGGGCTTCCTGCCCTGGACCGTCCGTGGTGGGTCGCCTCCCTTACACGTCCTCTGTGCATACCCCTGCGGTCCTTACCCTGTCTGATACCACAGGCTTGAAAAGGTTCCCGCCGGCGGCGTGGGCGGCGCCGGTGATGATTTACAAGGACAACATTCTCATTCCCCGCTATACTTTCGGGTTACCACCGGCGGTCATCTTCTTCTTCCTGCCGCCCTTGCAAACCACAGGTATCCCGCATTCATGTCTGCTACGCCTACCCCGCCCGGATTCGCCGATCTGGGTCTGAACCCCCATGTTTTGAAAGCCCTCGACGAGGCCGGTTACGAAGTCCCCACCCCGATCCAGGCGCAGAGCATTCCGCCCCTGCTGGCGGGGAGCGATCTGCTGGGCCAGGCCCAGACCGGCACCGGCAAGACCGCCGCCTTTGCCCTGCCGCTGCTCTCGCGGCTGAGCGCCGATGTGCGGGACACCCAGATCCTGATCCTCGCCCCCACCCGTGAGCTGGCCATTCAGGTGGCGGAAGCCTGCCAGACCTACGCCCGCCACATGCCGGGCTTCCACGTGCTGCCGATCTACGGTGGCCAGGACTACGGCATCCAGCTGCGCGCTCTGCGCCGCGGCGCGCAGGTGGTGGTGGGAACCCCGGGGCGGGTCATGGACCACATGCGCAAGGGGACGCTGAAGCTGCAGAACCTGCGGGCCCTGGTGCTGGACGAGGCCGATGAAATGCTCCGCATGGGCTTCATCGACGATGTGGACTGGATTCTGGAGCAAACCCCGGCCGAGCGGCAGGTGGCGCTGTTCTCCGCCACCATGCCGGAAGTGATACGCCGGGTGGCCCACAAGCATCTGCGCGACCCGGAAGAGGTACGCATCGCGGCCTCCACCTCCACCGCCAAGACCATCCGCCAGCGTTACTGGCGGGTGGGCGGGCTGCATAAGCTGGAGGCCCTGACCCGGCTGCTGGAGGTGGAAGAGTTCGACGCCATGCTGGTGTTCGTGCGCACCAAGAACGCCACGGTGGAGCTTACCGAACGGCTCACCGCCCGCGGCCACAGCTGCGAGGCGCTGAACGGAGATATTCCGCAGAATCTGCGCGAGCGCACCGTGGACAAGCTCAAGAAGGGGCAGGTGGATATCGTGGTGGCCACCGATGTGGCCGCCCGTGGGCTGGATGTGGAGCGCATCAGCCACGTGGTGAACTTCGATATTCCCTACGACACGGAAGCCTATGTACACCGCATCGGCCGCACCGGTCGGGCCGGGCGCTCCGGCGAGGCGATCCTGTTCGTCGCGCCCCGCGAGCAGCGGATGCTGCGCGCGATTGAGCGCGCCACCCGTCAGCCCATCGAGCCCATGCCCATGCCCAGCGCGGGGGATGTGAACGCCCACCGGGTGAACCGGTTCAAGGCGCGGATCGACGAGCTGCTGGCATCCGACGATCTGGATTTCTTCCAGGAGCTGGTGAGCGAGTACCAGCACGAGCGGGAGGTGGAACCCGAGCGCATCGCCGCCGCCCTGGCCCGCATGGCCCAGGGCGACGAGCCTTTCCTGCTCAGCGAGCGTGAAGCGCCCCAACGGGGCTGGGACGAGCGCGCCCCCCGCGATGACCGCCCGCCGCGCCGCCCGCGCACGCCCAAGGTGTTGGAATCCGCACCCCGCCCGCTCAAGGATTACCCGGACGTCGCCATGGAGCGCTACCGGGTGGAAGTGGGCCATCAGCACGAGGTGAAGCCGGGCAATATCGTCGGCGCCATTGCCAACGAAGCGGACTTGGACAGCAGCTACATCGGCCACATCGAGATCTTCGATGACTTCACCACCGTGGATCTGCCCGCCGGCATGCCCAAGGAAGTGATGCACCTGCTGCGCAAGGCCCGGGTGCGCGGGCGCATGCTCGAACTCAAGCCCCTGAATGCGCCGGCCGGTGGCGAGCGCGACACGCCGCCGCCGCGGCGCAAGTACGACGACAAGCCGCGTGGCAAGCCCGGCGCCGATACCCGGGGCAAGCCCCCGGCCCGTGCCCACCGCCCCGCGCCGCGTGAGTTGGAGCCCGATACCCCGCCGCCCGCGCGCAAGCCCCGCGCCGAGCGCTCCGAGGGTGCCGGCGAGCGGCCGGTGCGCCGGGTGATCAAGACCCGGGGTGACGCGCCGCCGCGCAAGCCGCGCAGCAAGAAGCCCGCGCCCGGTGCCGGGCGCGCCATGGCCGAAAAGCGCGCCGCGGTGAAACGCCCCTCGGTGAAGAAGCCCGGCAAGGGCTGAGCCCCGGCGTTCCAGCCTGCCTCCCGCCAGGGGTGCCTCCTGGCCACGAATCCGCCTCTCGCACGTGGGGATTCGCGGCCAGGAGCCGCTCCCGCAGCGGCAGAGGTGGCAACGGGGGGCTTTGCGTTTAGCATAAGGCCCATGCCCAAATTCGCCGCCAACATCTCCCTGCTGTTCACCGAACAGCCCTTCCTCCAGCGCCTGTCCGCCGCTGCCGCCGCGGGTTTTCAGGGCGTGGAATGCCAATTTCCCTACCAGCTCGGGGCGCGGGCGCTGGCCGCGGCGCGGGCTGACGCCGGCATACCCCTGGTGCTGCACAATCTGCCCCCGGGTGACTGGGCGGCGGGGGAGCGGGGCATTGCCTGCTTGCCGGAGCGTGTGGCGGAGTTCCATGCGGGGGTGGAGCGGGCGCTGGAGTACGCCCGGGCGCTGCATTGCCGTCAATTGAACTGCCTGGCCGGGATACGCCCGACAAGCCTGAGCGAGGAGGCCGCCCGCGAGACCCTGCTGGCCAATCTGCGCCACGCCGCCCGCAAGCTGGCTCCCCATGGCATCCGCTTGCTGCTGGAGCCGATCAACCAGCGCGATGTGCCGGGCTTTTTCGTCCACCGCACGGAGCAGGCGCTGGCCTTGCTGGATGAGCTGGCCGAGCCCAATACCGGGCTGCAATTCGATGTCTACCACAGCCATGTCTCGGGCGAGGACCCGGCGGCGATGCTGCGACGCTGGCTGCCCCGTATCGCCCATGTGCAGGTTTCCGATGAGCCCGGGCGGCGTGAGCCCGGGAGCGGGGAGATCGATTTCCAGGCGGTCTTCGCCGCCCTGGAGCAGGGTGCTTACCGAGGTTGGGTGGGCGGTGAGTACCAGCCCGCCGGCGATACCCTGTCGGGCCTGGGCTGGATGGCTGAGCTCCGAGGAACCTTGCCCCGGTAGCAGCGGCTCATTGGACGCCCGCGGCTATCCTCGGTAGTCACCAGTGCGAACGAGCTGGCGTCCGCTGCCCAGGCAACGGCATCCACCAGCCCCGCCCCCTTTACCGCACCGCCCGTCGCCCGCCCTTGGGCCCCGGCGTCGTGGGCGGCGTCCAGACATTGCGAATGGCCTGGCGGCCTCGGTCCGGGAAATTGCCCGAGAATTTCAGCCGCGCATGCCGACCACTGCCCACGCACTCCACCGCGCCGGCGGCGATGCGGTGCAGCCGAGCGATATCGTCGCAGGCGGAGACGAAGCCGGGCGGCGGTCGTCCGCGCCGCACGCGGGCGCGTCCGGTGTCGATTTCCACCAGCCATTGAGAGCGGAATCGGTTCAATGTCATGGGCAAAGCGTACCGCGTTTGGCGCCTGCGAGCAGCGCCCTCCAGTGCGACTCTGCGTGGCTTTTGCTTGCCAGCCGGCCTCAGGGGCGTATACTCCGGGTCACGCATTGCTGCGGCGCACACCGGTCTGCGCCCCCTCGCCGGCATTCCCGGCCAGGCAATCGCAGGAAGTCTTTTCGGGCTTCCGCTCATCGTCGCGTGTATCGTCCCGATCATTTCGACGTCACTATACCCATCGCCGAGACCGGGCCATGGCGCCCAGCGCTTGGCCGGTGATTCTAGGGCCCGCCCATGAGCGGCGCCCGGAGATATCTTGTTTATGTCATTCGAGAATCTTGGCCTGTCGGCCGAGCTGCTGCGTGCCGTGTCCGAACAGGGCTACACCACACCGACCCCCATTCAGGCCCAGGCCATTCCCGTGGTTCTGCAGGGTCGTGATCTGCTCGCCGCCGCCCAGACGGGCACCGGCAAGACCGCTGGTTTCACTCTGCCGCTGCTGCAGCGTCTGAGCGAGCGACCGAGCAACCGCAAGTCGCCCCGCGCCCTGGTGCTGACCCCCACCCGGGAGCTGGCGGCCCAGGTGCTGGAGAGCGTGCGTGATTACGGCAAGCATTTGCCGGTACGCGCCACCGCCGTCTTCGGCGGCGTGGGCATCAACCCGCAGATCCAGACTCTGCGCCGCGGCGTGGACATCCTGGTGGCCACCCCGGGGCGTCTGCTGGATCACGCCCAGCAGCGCACGGTGGATCTGTCCGGTATCGAGGTGCTGGTGCTGGACGAGGCCGATCGCATGCTGGACATGGGCTTCATCCACGACATTCGCCGGGTGTTGAAGCTGCTGCCCGCGCAGCGCCAGAACCTGCTGTTCTCCGCCACCTTCTCCGGCGAAATCCGCAAGCTCGCCCAGGGACTGCTGGACAACCCGGCTTCAGTGGACGTGGCGCCGCGTAACACTACCGCCGAGCGCATCGAACAGGTCGTGCATCCGGTGGACAAGGGGCGCAAGCGCGAGCTGCTTTCCTACCTGATCGGCTCCGGCAACTGGCAGCAGGTACTGGTGTTCACCCGCACCAAGCATGGCGCCAACCGTCTGGCCCAGCAGCTGGAGCGTGACGGGCTTACCGCCGCGGCGATCCACGGCAACAAGAGCCAGGGGGCGCGCACCAAGGCGCTGGCGGACTTCAAGCGCGGCGCCGTACGGGTGCTGGTGGCCACCGATATCGCCGCCCGCGGCCTGGATATCGAGCAGCTGCCCCACGTGGTCAACTTCGAGCTGCCCAATGTGCCGGAAGACTATGTGCACCGCATCGGCCGCACCGGGCGTGCCGGCGCCGAGGGCGAGGCCATGTCGCTGGTGAGCGCCGATGAGGCCAAGTTGCTGCAGGGGATTCAGCGCCTGCTGAAGAAGGATATTCCCAGCGTGGTGGTGCCGGGCTACGAGCCCATGGAAAAGCTCGATGTGCGGCCCGCGCGTCAGGAACCGAGCCGCCGCGGGCCCAAGCCGGGCGCCCGGCGTCGGAGCCGGCCGCACCGTTCGGCGGCCACGGCCTAAGCCTGCCGGCGTTCTCCACGGCGGGGTCGGGGTTTGAGCGGCCGCAATGGCCAGGAACCCTCGATTCCGCCTGGGGTGGCGCCGGGGCCAGGGTGGGTATGCCCTCTTTGGACAAAAGAGGGCGCGCTGCGAGGCGCGCAAGGGGGAGGCAGGAGGAGATCGTCAGCAAAGGCTGGTCGGATTCCTGCCCCGTCCCTGGGGAGAAATCCAGTCGCGGGCTTCCTGCCCTGGGTGCCAGTCCTGGCGGCGCGCTTCCTTTTCACTTCCCGGTGAACGCCTATTCCAACGAGAATGAGTATAGGCAGCCGGACTTTGCCTTGTCTGTAAGAAAACGCTGATTCTTCCATATATAAAAATCCGCTTTTGCGACAATTGCTTGGGCGTTCCGGGCAAGGCAGAATGTCGCCCCCGCATTAGTTTCAGAATTTGAGAACTCCATCACATGAATATTGCCAAAGATCGGGTCATTCAATTCCATTACACGCTGAAGGATGAAGCCGGCGCCGAGCTGGAAAGCTCCCGCCAGGGGGAACCCATGGCCTATCTCCACGGCCATGGGGGCATCATTCCGGGGCTGGAAGAGGCACTGGAGGGCAAGGGCGCGGGCGAGAGCCTGAGCGTCACCGTACCGCCGGAGAAGGGGTACGGCCCGCGCCGGGATGACATGGTGCAGCGGGTCCCGCTAAAGCATCTGCAGGGGGCGAAGCGCTGGCGCGTGGGGATGATCGCCAGTGTGCAGACCGAGCGCGGGCCGCGCCAGGTGGTCATCGTCAAGCTGGGCCGCTTCAATGCCGATGTGGATTTCAACCACCCTATGGCGGGCCGGACGCTGACCTTCGAGCTGGATATTCTGGACGTGCGCGAGGCGAGCACGGAAGAGCTCGCCCACGGTCATGCGCATGGCGTGGGCGGTCACCAGCACTGAGTTCTCGCCGGCTTTCGTTTCGGGGCGCAGGCTCAGACTCGGCCGGCTTCCAGGTTGCCGAAGCGGAACAGGCGGGCGATGAGCACCTCGGGGAATTGTGTCCGGCGGGTGTCGTAGCGCTCCTGGGCGTTGAAGTAACCTGCCCGCATGGCCGCCACTTCCTGCTCCAGCCTGCTCAGTGAGCGCATCAAGCGGCGCAGGCCCTCGTCGGCCTTGAGTTCCGGGTAGCGCTCCACCAGTGCCATCAGGTGGCGCTTGACGGCGTGTTCCGTGCTTAACACCGCCTCGCTCTCGGCTTCGCTGAAGTGGGCCTGGTCCAGCTGCCCGCGCAACTTGACCAGCTGAGTCTGCAGGCCCCGTTCATGGTCCATGTAGCCGCGCACCGCCGCCTGCAGGTTGGGGATCAGGTCGAAGCGTTTGCGCAGGGCGACCTCGATATTGCCCCAGGTGGCGCGAATGCGTTGGCGAAGGAAGATCAGATCGTTGTACATCAGGGCGGCCAGCACCAGCACCGCGTAGAGCAACGGCACGGCGGCGCAGAGCAGCCAGGGCAGTGCGCCGAAGGCGCCCAGGCCGCCGGCCAGTCCCAGGGCCAGGGATGCGCCGCCGCTCATGCCCAGCACCAGCAGCAGAAAGCCCAGTCGGGCCTTGCGCAGCATCACCTCCCGTTCGCTGTAGTTGCTCAGCAGGTAGGGGCTGTCGGCCTCGCCCTCGGCGAGCTCCAGGGCGTCATCCGCCTCACTGAGCCGCGCGTTGCCCAGCGCATAGAGCCAGTCGCCGGGCTCCAGCCGGGTCTCGAAGTAGCGCAGGCGCCCCTGGCGCCGTTTGTCGCGGTGGCGGCTGATGATCTCGGCGCCGTCGGGGTCCACCCGCAGGCGCTCGTCCCGGTCCGTGAGCATGAACGGCATGCGCTGGGCGCGTTTCTCGATGGTCACCCAGCGCTGGTTCTTGCCACTGCCGCGGCGCTCCTGCACCCGGTATTCATAGCTCACGCAAGGCCGTCCGGTGAGTGGCCCCGCGAGGGCCTGCTCGCCGTCGGGGGCGCGTACCGTGCCCTGCACTTCGGTCAGCCCGTAGCTCACACCCTGCAGTGGCGTGAAGGGCAGGTTCTCGATCAGGCGCTTGAGGCGTACATGGCGAAAGCCCCAGCCGCCCAGCAGCGCCGCCCCCAGCAGGCCGCCCAACCCCAACAGCAGACCCTGCCAGTGGGCGAGACGGGTGGGCTGGAACTGCGCCTCCAGGCGCTGGAGCTCCGACCGCTCCCGCGGGTGCAGGGGCCGCGGCTCGGGCAGTTCCGCGGGCAGGAACCAGGCTTCCGGCCAGCGCTCGGCCAGTTGTTGGCTGCGCAGGCTGGCGCGGTGCAGGTACAGGCGCATGCGGTCCACGCGGTAGCGATCGTACTCCGGCAAGGCTGCCTGGCGCGGCTGCTCGTCGGCCAGTGCCTGCCAGTCGCCATTCCAGTAGAGATTGTGTTGCTGGAATAGCTGGCCCACCAACTGCTCGCCCACAGCATCCAGGCGTTGCTGGTAGGCCAGCGCATCCTGCGCATCCTGACGCGCGGTGCGCAGCCCCAGTGAGACGATCAGAGTGATCAGCACGCTGGCGGTGACGCCCAGCAGCAGTGCGGTCTGGTGCACCCGCAGGGCGAAACACAGCAGCATGGCCGCCAGGCTCAGGCCGCTCATACCGGCGAGCATCAGCAGCAGGCTGTGGAAGGCATGCCGGCGGCGGGTCTCCGTTTCCGTGCGATCGGAGAGCGTGGGCTGGTAGCTGCCGGGAGCCGTGAAGCCCAGCTCCAGGCTGCCGTCCGTAGCCACGCGGGCATAGCCGAGTACGTGAACGCGGTCGCCGGGTTCTATTCGGTATTCTCGGTATCGCCGGTTGCCGCGGATGGTTTCGTGATCGGCGGCCAGGTCGGCACGCAGGTTCCCGGGTTGCACGCGTATCTCGCCGGTGCCGTCTTCCAGGGTGAAGGGCACCGCCTGCTGCTGGTCTCGTACCGTGACCCAGCGGGTGTTGCCCTCGGCATCCCGCTCCCGTCGCTCTACCGTATAGCGGTAATAGAGGCTTCGAGTGCCGGTGTCCGGGGCGTTCAGTGTGCGCCGGTACACGCGTGCGTAGCCGGCGCCGTTCAATTCGCCGGGCAGGGCGGCGGCCAGTTCGGCTCGGGGAATGAGCTCCATCTGGCGGAACACCTTGAGAGTGTCGAAGCCCTGCTGCAGAGCCCAGGCGCCCAGCAGGGCACTGACGGCGGCAAGGAAAAGCCAGAGCAGGCTCAGGACGGCGGCGCGAAGCATGGGGGTACCACGTTGTTATTGGTCTGGTGGCTGGGATGCTAGCGGCTTGGGAGGCGGGGGGAAAGAGGAAGACGGCCCCAGGGCAAGGCGTGTGACGCTGGCGCCGGCTCCGGGGTGGGTACGGCCTGGGGCGGTCCACGATTCGGCCCGGCTACGCCCGCCGCCACAGATGCTCAGGCGCGTATCTTCATGCTGTCCGGATCGGCAAAGCAGTTGGTGGCTTCCCGCTAACCGCTCGGGATCAGCCGCGCGCTTTAGCGCGTCGGCTGCATCCCGTTCTCGGGCTCTTCGAACTGCAGTTGCTCGACGCCGTCCAGGTTCACTCTCAACCGCGCAGCCCAGAGATCGTGCATGTCCTGCATGGCAAGCCAGCTTTCCGGGGAGCGGCCCACGGCCTTGGAAAGACGCAACGCCATCTCGGGGCTAACCGCGCTCCGGCCCTGGAGGACCCGCGCAACGGTAGAGGGCGAAACCTTGAGCTTCGCCGCCAGGTGCCGCGCGCTCAGTCCGAACGGCTCGAGGTAGACCTCGCGGATGAACTCGCCCGGATGCGGTGGATTGTGCATAGCCATCAGTGATAGTCCTCGTAATCCAAAACGTAGGCGTTGCCATCACGAAACTCGAACGTCAAACGCCAGTTCCCGCTTACCCAGACCGACCAGCGTGCGCTGGCGCTGCCCTTCAATGGGTGCAGACGGAAGCCGGGGATGTCCATGTCGTCCACGCTAGCGGCAGTGTCGAGGGCCGCCAACTGCATCCGTAGCCGCTTGGCGTGCTGCGCTTGGATCCCGGCAAGGCTTCCGGACTGGTAGAAGCGCCGTAGTCCCTTGTGTCGGAACGACTTGATCATGCGGGGAGTGTAGCGCGTTGCGCACTACGCTACAAATGCCCAACGGCGGCTTGACTGATTGGTTTGGGGGGGCTTGGTTTATCAGTCTTCCTGCTTGGCGTCGTGGGCTGTGAGGCGCTTCATGAACATGCGTCCTAAAGCTGCTGTGGTTGCGCAGACCGCGACCAGCCAGTATTTCAACGCTAGCACCCCTGTGAGGTGGTCTCCCAATGGTGGGGCGTAAAACAGCATGGCCCAGGCGGGGGCGGATAGGGCGAGAGCACCTCCGTACGCTGCTACTCGCCTCAAATGTGCTTTGCGTTCAGCCTCGGTTGAATCCATCAGTTGATCGTCCAATGACCTTCGGTGAATTCGAGGCCTAACCCGCGATGAACCCATTAAAACGTGGTGTCATCTACCCCGACCCGGCTGCGGAAGCGGAACCCGAGCATCCTTCGGACATTGAGCCCCATCAGGTTGATCAGCCTGGCTCTCATGGAAAGCGATATCTGCATCATCCAGCACGAGTCCGGCTTGCGCCGGCACATATAGCAGCGACGCCGTAAGCCATTCGGCCTCGTCGGAGTAGCCGTTCACCGTCAGGCAATGGCCTCGCGCGGTTCTTGCTTCATGGTGACTGTCAACGCGCGCGAACCAGTTGGGGAACGCGAACATGCCGAGCATCTGCTCCTTTGTCTCGTCCGAAGCCGCGCGGTAGTTGGCGATCAACCGTGGAGACAGGTAGTCCGGATCAACGAGTTGGCGAGGAGCATTGCGCGCGGTGATCTGATAGGACTCGTAGCGTTGCCATGCCTCTGCGGCACTCGCCAATTTTGTCATCAGCAGGGCACAGAGCAGTGGGGTCGCCGTGAGGAGGAATTTCTTCATTTTCACACCGCAGGGCTGATCGGTCGAATGATGAACATGTGCATCCTGTTCCTGACGTCTGATCGGGGCGTGGGAGGAAGAACAGCGCCCTGAGGCGCCGTTCTTGTTCCAGGTCCGAGGGGAATCCTCGATTCCGCCCGCGGATGTATCGCGTATACGCGGAGCTTCTGCGCGTATCAGGCCTCCCGCGCCCGGGACTCCACGCGGCCGAGGCGGCCGGCTCGGTCTGCGCGGTTCACGGCGCTCGTGAGCGCCTGCAGGGACGCGGTGAGGATGTTTCCGTCTCGGCCCATGCCGAACAAGCTGAAGCCGTCACCGGTCTGCACTTCCACGTAGGCCACGGCCTGGGCCTTCGCGCCCCGGCCCACCGCGTGCTCGCGGTAGTCGGCCACCTCCAGCTCCAGACCGAGACCATCGCGCAGGGCGTTGACGAAGGCCTCCAGCGGCCCGTTGCCCCGGGCGCTGATCAGGTGCTCTTCGCCCTGGAAGCGCACCCGGGCGCTGAGGCGGTCCCGCCGGTCGGCCTCGGTGGCTTCACGGTAATCGAGCAACACCAGGGGTTCGGCGTTCTCCAGGTACTCCCGCCGACAGGCCTGCCAGATCTCCTCGGCGGTGAGTTCCCGCCCGCTGCGGTCGGTCACCGCCTGCACCACCTGGCTGAACTCGATCTGCATGCGCCTGGGCATCTCCAGGCCGTGGTCTCGTTCCAGCACATACGCGATGCCGCCCTTGCCGGATTGGCTGTTGATGCGGATCACCGCCTCGTAGCTGCGGCCCAGATCCTGCGGGTCGATGGGCAGGTAGGGCACCTCCCAGTAGCCGTCGGGCGCCTGGGCGCGGGCCTTGAAGCCCTTGTTGATGGCGTCCTGGTGGGAGCCGGAGAAGGCGGTGAACACCAGCTCCCCGGCGTAAGGGTGGCGCGGGTGCACCGGCAACTGGTTGCAGTACTCGGCGCAGCGGATCACCGGGTTGATGTCGGAGAAATCCAGCTCCGGGTCCACGCCCTGGGTGTGCAGGTTCATCGCCAGGGTGACGATGTCCACATTGCCGGTGCGCTCGCCGTTGCCGAACAGGGTGCCTTCCACCCGGTCCGCGCCGGCCATCACCGCCAGCTCCGCGGCGGCCACGCCAGTGCCCCTGTCATTGTGCGGGTGCACGCTGAGTACGATGCTCTCGCGGTTCGCCACATGGCGGCCGAACCACTCGATCTGGTCGGCATAGACGTTGGGGGTGGCCATTTCCACCGTGGCCGGCAGGTTGATGATGCTGGGCCGTTCCGGCGTGGGTTGCCAGATGGCGTTCACCGCGTCGACGATCTCCACGGCGAAATCCAGCTCGGTGCCGGTGAAGCTCTCGGGAGAGTACTGGAACACCCAGTCGGTATCGGGCTGGGCCGCGGCTTCCTCGGCGACCAGGCGCGCGCCTTCCTCGGCGATCCGCACGATTCCCGCCCGGTCCAGGCCGAACACCACCCGGCGCTGCACCGTGGAGGTGGAATTGTAGAGATGCATGATCACCCGGCGCGCCCCGCGCACGGCCTCGAAGCTGCGGCGGATCAGGTGCTCCCGGGACTGGGTGAGCACCTGGATGGTGACGTCCCGGGGGATGCGTTCCTGCTCGATGAGTTCGCGCACGAAGTCGTAGTCGGTCTGGGAGGCGGCGGGGAAGCCTACCTCGATTTCCTTGAAGCCGAGGCTCACCAGCATGTCGAACATGCGGTGCTTGCGCTCGGCGTTCATGGGTTCGATCAGGGCCTGGTTGCCGTCGCGCAGGTCCACGCTGCACCAGGTGGGGGCGCGGTCGATGACCCGGCTCGGCCACTGGCGATCGGGCAGGGCGACGGGGGCGTAGGGGCGGTATTTCTCGAAACTGCGGCGGCTCATGGCGCGCTCCTTGGTAGCTGCTGGTCAACCGAAAACGTGGAGACGTGGCTCGGTTACGGCCATCAGGCGGCCACTAGGCCCGATGACCGTGGGGCAGTCGCAGTAGAGAAAGCAGCAGCGCGCAGAAGATGTTGGCCTGGCGGCAGGCCGAGGCGAAACCGCCGTTCGAATGACGGACGAGGACGCTGGGGGAAAACGGGTGTGGCATCGAAGAAAACCTGCCTGACTACGAAAACGACTGAACGGAAATGCCCCGACGCTCCTTCAGGAGGCCGGGCTGCTCAGTCGTAGTAGTGCGCAGGTTCGAATAGGCATGGCCCAAACATACGCCGCCGCCGGGAAGCGGGTCAAGCCTGCCGGCGGCGGTTTGGGCTTTGCGTGCCACCCCGGGGGGGCGGCGCGGCGATCAGCCGCCGGTGGAGCTCTGCTGACGCTCCTGCTGAATGCTCTGGAAGATCCGCTGCATGGTCTGCTGCTGTTCGCGGATGTCGGCGATCAGCTGGTCGGTCTTCGGATCCAGTTTCTTCATGGCTTCCAGGGTGTCCTGCTGGAAGTCCCGGGCAGCCTGCTGCACCGCCTCGGTGGACAGGGCCTGCTGCTGGGCCTGCTGGAAGGCCTGCTGCTTGCTGCGGAACTCTTGCACCATTTCCTGCTGGGCTTCCTCGGCCAGTTCGCCGCTCTGCAGTTCCTCGACCATGGCATTGAGCTCGTCCCAGCGGGCGCGGGCATCGAAGCCGTTCTCTTCCATGGTGTCGGCGATCAGCTTCTGCAGCTCTTCCTGCTGCTGCAGCAGTACCTCACTGCCTTCCACCGCCTGCCGCTGGATCTGGCCCAGTTCCTGCTGCAGCTGCTGCAGCCTCTGACGAGCCTGCATGAATTCCTGCTCACGGGGGTCCGGCTGCTGCTGCTGTTGCGCGGCACCGGGCTGCGGGGCCTGGCCGCCCTGCTGGGCGAGGGCGGGCGCCGCGATGAGCGCCAGGGCGAGAATCAGGGTGCTAGCGATAACGCGTTGGGGCATCAGTCAACCTCTGCTTTGCATGTGGGGCTCAGTCTGCCAGCGTGGCCAGGGCCTAACAAGTTGTGTGCAAAGGGCGACAACACCCTTGAAGAGTTCTGACGCTGCCCCTAGTAAACTTTATAGCCTGAGTGGCTTCGCTGACGGAACGTCGGTTTTGATACCGCCTTCGCCGCGGAGTTCCACACAGGTGACAGACCAGCCTCCTCGCGGCGATGGAAACATCTCCCCGAGTACCATCAGTAAGCGTCGCGGACACTGCTGATGGGCGCTGGTCTTTTTCGTGGGTGAGTGTCGGTGGCTTGTTATCATGGCGGCTTCCCAGTTTCGCCGGAGCCCCCATGGCCGCCCTGTCCGCGACAACGCACGACCCCGATGACCTGATCCGCCTGTTCGCCGCCTGCTTCGAGCACAGCCACAATACCGTGCTGCTGCGTGGCGGGGGCGAGCCCTTGTATCTGCCGGCCGACCACGATCATCCGCGCCATCGGGTGATCTTCGCCCACGGGTTCTATGCCAGCGCCTTGCACGAGACGGCCCACTGGTGCATTGCCGGGGCAGATCGCCGGACGCGGGTGGATTACGGTTACTGGTACGCGCCGGACGGGCGAGACGCCGAGCAGCAGGCGCTGTTCGAGCAGGTGGAGGCCCGGCCCCAGGCGCTGGAATGGGCGTTTTCCATTGCCGCCGGCTTTCGGTTCCGGGTGAGCGTGGACAATCTGGACGGCGCGCCGGTGGATCGGGAGGCCTTCGCCCGGCGGGTGCACGAGGCCTTGACGGCATATGCGCAGCGGGACTTCCCGCCCCGGGCGCAGTGTTTCATCGAGGCGCTGGAGGGGTTTTATGGTCGGCGGTTTTCTTTGCCGGCACTTTGAAGGCGATTCAGGAGCGGCTCATGGCCGCGATTGCTCAGCCCTCACCCCGGCATATTGCTGACAAGCAGATACGCGGTATACGCCACGTAAATCCCCACCAGGGCTCCCCCTTCCACCCGGTTGACCCGCCCGGGTCCGCGGATGCCGTAGGCCATCACGAACAGCAGCAGGGTCAGCGCGCCCATCACCGGCAGGTCTCGGCTCAACAGTTCCGGCGGCAGGGCCGTGGGCTGGACCATGATCGCCAGACCCACCACCAGCAGGGTGTTGAAGAAGTTCGAGCCGATGATGTTGCCCAGGGCGATGTCGTGTTCCTGCTTGCGCACCGCGCTCAGGGTCGAGGCCAGTTCCGGCAGGCTGGTGCCGACGGCGATCACCGTGAGGCCGATGACCAGATCACTCACCCCCAGCCACTGGGCGATGTTCACCGCCCCCCAGACCAATACCCGGGAGCTGGCGATCAACAGCACCAGCCCCAGCAGCAGCCAGAACACGTTGCGCCCCAGCTTGGCCGCGTCTTGCTGGCCGGCGTATTCGCTGGCGAGCTCCGCGGCCAGGGCGTCCTCCCGCTGATGCAGACCTTCCCATACCGACCAGCCCATCAGCGCCAGGAACACCAGCAGCAGCGCGGCCGCGTCCAGCCGGGAATAATGCCCGTCCCAGGCCAGCCCGATGGCCAGCGCGGTGATGCCGATGAGTACGGGCAGTTCCTTGCGGATGATGCGCGAGTGCACCGCCACCGGGTAGAGCAGGGCCGTGACGCCGAGGATCAGCGCGATATTGGTGATGTTGGAGCCGAAGGCGTTGCCCAGGCCCAGGCCCGGATTGCCCTGCCAGGCGGCGAGCACCGACACCAGTACCTCCGGGGCCGAAGTGCCGAAGCCGACGATGAGCATGCCGATCAACAGGGGCGAGACATTGAAGTGCCGCGCCGTGCCGGCGGAGCCTTCGACGAAGCGGTCCGCGCTCCAGATCAGCAGCACGATGCCGCCGACGACGGCCACCAGGGACAGCAGGATGCTCGGCATGCGGTGCCTCCGCGCGGTGAGGGGCGGGTCCGGCTCGCGCCCGGTGCCCGACGGTGCTTGTCGGGCACCGGGCGGCGCGGGAAAATCAGCGCAGCTGGATCTTGCCGCCGCCCGGCATGCCGCCGGGGCCGCCCTGGCCGCCGAAGGGGTCCACGCCCTCGGCGCCGGGGATCACCAGACCACTGGCCTGTTCGCGGCGCATCTCCTTGAGCTTCTCCATGGTTTCTTCCAGCGCCTTTTCCGCCGCCGGGCCGAATCCTTCGGCGGCTTCCGCCAGGTCCTTGCCCCGCAGCTCGAAGCTCAGGGGCAGGGCGCCGGCCGGGGTCATCACCTGGGTCTGGCCCACGTAGACCACGTCGCGGCTATCGTCGCGGTTGCCCTCGGCGTCTACCGGGGTCATGCGCATGATGGTGCCCATGGTGCGATCGGTGAAGACCTCTTCCCGATACAGGCTGTTGGGGTCCATCTTGATGTCCATGCCTTGCTCTGCCATTGCTCTGTGCCTCCGGAGCTCGTATTGCGATGGCGGGATGGTATCAAAAAGCCGGTCGGGGCGTAGGGGGATCCTCGAGTCCGCCTTCGGCTGCATCCCGGCTACGCGGCGCTGCACGGTTGTCCCCGGGGTCCGGTTCCCCGACCACTACCTCACAAACCGTGATGGTTCAGGAATTCCTTCAAAACCCGCGCCGTGTGACCGTCACCCGCGGCCACTTCCTCCGGCGTGCCGGCCGCCACCAGCTGCCCGCCGGCATCGCCGCCTTCCGGGCCCAGGTCCAGCAGATGATCGGCTTCCGCGATCAGGTCCAGGTTGTGCTCCACCAGCACCACGGTGTTGCCCGCGTCCACCAGCCGGTGCAGCACGCGGATCAGTTTCTCCACGTCGGCCATGTGCAGCCCCACGCTGGGCTCGTCCAGCACGTACAGGGTGTGGGGTGAGCGTCGGGCACGCAGATTGGGCCGGGCCTTGGCCAGCTCGGTGACCAGTTTGATTCGCTGGGCCTCGCCGCCGGACAGCGTCGGGCTGGGCTGGCCCAGGGTGAGATAGCCCAGGCCCACGTCCTGCAGCAAGGCCAGCGGGTGGTGCACCTTGGGCACCGGGGCGAAGAACTCCACCGCCTCGTCCACGTTCATCTGCAGCACTTCGCCCACCGAGCGGTCCTTGTACAGGGCGGACAGGGTTTCCGGGGTGAAACGCTGGCCGTGGCAGAGCTCGCAGGGCACGGCCACATCGGGCAGGAAGCTCATCTCGATCTTCTTCATGCCCTGGCCCTCGCAGCCGGGGCAGCGGCCATCGGCGGTGTTGAAGGAGAAGCGCCCCGGGGCGTAGCCGCGCAGACGCGCCTCCTGGGTCTGGGCGAAGAGCTTGCGGATCTCGTCCCAGAAACCCACGTAGGTAGCCGGGCAGGAGCGCGGCGTCTTGCCGATGGGGGTCTGGTCCACCTCCAGCACCCGGTCCACGGCCTGGAAACCTTCCAGCGCCGCGCAGGCCTGCCAGTCCACGGTATCGCCTTTCTTTGCTTGCAGGGCGCGGCGCAGATTGGCGTGCAGCACGCCGCGGATCAACGACGATTTGCCGGAGCCGGAGACCCCGGTGGCGCAGACCAGACGCTGCAGGGGGATGTCCACGTCCAGACCCCGCAGATTGTGGAGCCGGGCGTCGCGGATGCGCAGGCTTTGCTCCGCCGCGGGGCGGCGCTGTTCCAGCAGGGGGTGTTTCAGCGGCCTGGCCAGATAACGGCCGGTGACCGAATCGGGGTTGGCGAGCAGGGCGTCCACATCGCCGGCGGCGATCACCTGGCCGCCGCGCCGGCCGGCGCCGGGGCCGAGATCGATCACATGCTCGGCGCGCCGGATGGTGTCCTCGTCGTGCTCCACCACCACGATGGTATTCCCCTTGCCCTCCAGGCGGGCCAGGGTGTCCAGCAGCATGCGGTTGTCCCGCGGGTGCAGGCCGATGGTGGGCTCGTCCATCACATAGCACACGCCTTGCAGGTTGGAGCCCAGCTGGGCGGCCAGGCGGATGCGCTGGGCTTCGCCGCCGGACAGCGTAGGGGCCGCCCGGTCCAGGCTGAGATAGCCCAGCCCCACTTCTTCCAGGAAGGCGAGCCGTGCGCGCAGTTCCGGCAGTATGTCCCGGGCCACGGCGGCCTCGCGGCCCTGCAGCTGCAGTTCGCCGAAGAAGGCGCCGGCCTCGCTGACCGAGCGGGCGGTGTAGTCGGCGATGCTGCGGCCCTGAAAGCGCACGGCAAGAGCGGTGGGGTTCAGGCGGCGGCCGTCACAGGCCGGGCAGGCGCCCGCCTCGGCGTCTTCCCAGGCGGCTTCCTCGCCGGATTGTTCGGCGTCGAAGCCGGGTAGCTGTTCGCCGGTGCCGTAGCAGCGCTCGCACCAGCCGTGCTTGGAGTTGTAGGAGAACAGGCGCGGATCCAGTTCGGGGAAGCTGCGCCCGCAGCCGGGGCAGGCCCGTTCGGTGGAGAGCAGTTGTTCGCGCTCGCCCCCGGCCAGTTTCACCAGACCCTTGCCATAGTCCAGGGCGCGGTGCAGTTGTTCGCGCAAGACGGCTTCGGCCTGGGCGCTGACGGCGAGTGTCGCCACCGGCAACTCGATATCGTGCTCCTGGTAGCGGTCCAGGCGCGGCCAATCCGCGGTGGGCAGATACTCGCCGTCCACGCGCAGCTGTTCGAAGCCCTTGTTCGCCGCCCATTTCGCCAGATCGGTGTAGTAGCCCTTGCGGGCCTGCACCAGCGGGGCGAGCAGGGTGATCTCCCGGCCCCGGTGCTCGCGCAGGATGCGGGCCAGGATCGCCTCGGCGCTCTGGGCCTCTATGGGCACTTCACAGTCGGGGCAGTGCTGGGTGCCCAGCTTCACGAACATCAGGCGCAGGTAATGGTGCAGCTCGGTCAGTGTCGCCACGGTGCTCTTGCGTCCGCCGCGGCTGGTGCGCTGCTCGATGGCCACGGTGGGCGGGATACCCTCGATGGCGTCCAGGTCCGGGCGGGCGGCGGGCTGCACGAACTGGCGCGCGTAGGCGTTCAGCGATTCCAGGTACCGACGCTGGCCCTCGTTGAAGAGGATGTCGAAGGCCAGGGTGGACTTGCCGGAGCCGGACAGGCCGGTGATCACCGTGAGCTTGTTGCGGGGAATGCGCACATCCACGTTTTTGAGGTTGTGCTCGCGGGCGCCGTGGATGGCGATGGCCTGTTGGGTGCTCGTGGGTTCGCGGATCGGGGATTCGCGGCCATGCGCCGCGCCTATGGGCGATGGCTCCTCGCTGTGAGGGCGGCGCATGGCCGCGATCCGGGCGATCTCCGCCTTCAAGGCCTGCCCGGTGTGGCTGCTTTCCACCTGCATCAGATCCGCCGGCGTGCCCGCCGCCAGCAACTCCCCGCCGGCTTCGCCGCCTTCCGGCCCCAGGTCGATCAGCCAGTCGGCGGCACGGATCAGGTCCAGGTTGTGTTCGATGATCAGCAGCGAGTGCCCCTCGTCCAACAGCCGCTGGAAGGCCTGCAGCAGCACCTCCACGTCCTGGAAGTGCAGGCCGGTGGTGGGTTCGTCGAACAGGAACAGCAACTTCTGGCGGCGGCGCTTGCCCGCACTTTTCGCCAGGTGCCCGGCGAGCTTGAGCCGCTGGGCCTCGCCGCCGGAAAGGGTGGGTACCGGCTGGCCCAGGGTCAGGTAACCCAGCCCCACCGCCTGCAGCGGCTCCAGGCTGCGCTGCAGCTCGGGGTAGTCGGCGAAGAAGGCGCAGGCCTCGGTGACGGTCATGGCCAGCACATCGGCGATGGAGGCCGGCGGCGCGTCCAGCCCCGCGGCGGGGGCGAGCTTCACCTCCAGAATTTCCGGGCGGTAACGGGTGCCGTCGCAGTCCGGGCAGCGGATGTACACATCGCTCAGGAATTGCATCTCCACGTGCTCGAAGCCGTTGCCGGAGCAGGTGGGGCAGCGGCCGTTGCCGGCATTGAAGCTGAAGGTGCCGGGCTTGTAGCCCCGCTCGATGCTCAGGGGCTCGGCGGCGAAGGCCTTGCGCACGGTGTCGAAGGCGCCCACGTAGCTGGCCGGGTTGGAGCGGGTGGTGCGGCCTATGGCGGATTGGTCCACCAGCACCACATCGTCGATGTGCTCATGGCCGATGATCGTCTCATGCGCCCCGGCGGGCTCCTCCGGGTGGCCCTTGAGCTTGGCCAGGGCGTTGAACAGCACCTCGCGCATCAGGGTGGACTTGCCGGAGCCGGAAACGCCGGTGAGGCAGGCGAGCCGATTGAGCGGAATGCTTACATCGAGGTGCTTGAGATTGTGCTCGGCCGCGCCCCGCACCTCCAGCCAGCGCTCGGCGGGAGGCATGGCCTCGCGCTGCTCGCCCACCCGGCGCCGACCGGTGAGGTAATCCGCGGTGGCGCTGTCCTGTGCTTCCAGCAGGGCCTGGGGGCGGTCATGGAAGACGATATTGCCGCCGTGCTCGCCGGGCCCGGGGCCTATGTCGAGGATACGATCGGCGGCCTGCATCACCGCCGGGTCGTGCTCCACCACCAGCAGGGTGTTGCCGGCGTCGCGCAGGCGCAGCATGACCTGGTTGATCCGGTCCATGTCCCGCGGGTGCAGCCCGATGCTGGGCTCGTCCAGCACGAACAGGGTGTTCACCAGGGAGGTGCCCAGGGCGGTGGTGAGGTTGATGCGCTGCACCTCGCCGCCGGAAAGGGTGCGGGACTGCCGGTCCAGGGTCAGGTAGCCCAGTCCCACGCTGTCCAGATAGCGCAGGCGGTTGCGCATCTCGGTGAGCAGGATCTCGGCGGCCTCGTCCAGGGGTTTGGGCAGTTCCACGTGCTCGAAGAGCTGGCGGGC
Organism: Alkalilimnicola sp. S0819; assembly: GCF_009295635.1. NCBI lineage: Bacteria > Pseudomonadati > Pseudomonadota > Gammaproteobacteria > Chromatiales > Ectothiorhodospiraceae > Alkalilimnicola > Alkalilimnicola sp. S0819. The sequence goes on from NZ_WHIW01000002.1 coordinate 132,858, forward strand.
GCGGGCGATGGGCAGCAGCATGACATCGTGCAGGGTCAGCCCCGGCAGGCCGAGGAAGGCCTGTTTGCTCAGGCGCTGACCGGCGGGGCGAAAGCGCGCGTCGCGCTCCAGCACTCCGTCGCTGTCCTCGTGACTGCCCAGCCGCCAGGCCAGGGCTTCGGGTTTCAGGCGTGCGCCCTGGCAGGTTTCGCAGGTGTCGTAGCTGCGGTACTTGGAGAGCTGCACCCGCACGTGCATCTTGTAGCTCTTGGATTCCAGCCAGTCGAAGTAGCGCTTCACCCCCCACCAGACCTTGCGCCGGCGGGAGCCCTCGCCGCGGACCACCCAGTCCCGGTCTTCTTCCGGCAGGTCCCGCCAGGGGATGTCGGTGGCCACACCACGCAGGCGGGCATAGCGCAGCAGATCGTCCTGGTATTCCTTGTTGCTCTGGGTCTGGAAGGGCTTGATGGCGCCTTCGGCCAGGGTCTTCGTTTCGTCGGGGATCACCAGCCGATAGTCGATGCCCATGGTGCGGCCGAAGCCGCGGCAGCTCTCGCAGGCTCCCATGGGGGAGTTGAAGGAGAACAGGCTGGGGACCGGCTCGGCGTAGGCGATGTCGCAGTCGGCGCAGTGCAGGTCGGCGGAGAAGCGCCAGGGTTCGCCGGGCTCGCGGTTTTCATCCAGGGGGTAGACGGCCAGCCGGCCGCGACCATGGCGCAGGGCGGTTTCCAGTGCCTCGATCAGCCGCTCGCGGCGCTCGGCCGCCAGGCGCAGACGGTCCTGCACGACGATCAACGCGTCGCCCTCCCGGGCCTGGATGCGGCTGTAGCCCTGCTTGCCCAGTTCGGCGCGCAGTTGCTCCTCGTCCATGCGCGCCGGGATGGGCGCGCGGAAGGTGATGTGGGCACGCTCGCCTTCGGCCCGGTGCAGCAGACGGGCATAGATGCTGTCGGCGGATTCCCGTTGCACCTGGCGCCCGCAGCCGTGGCAGTAGAGGCGGGCGGCACGGGCGTAGAGGAGCTTCAGGTGGTCGTCGAGCTCGGTCATGGTGCCCACGGTGGAGCGGGAGGAGCGCACCGGGTTGGTCTGGTCGATGGCGATGGCCGGGGGGATGCCCTCGATGCGGTCCACCGCGGGCTTGTCCATGCGGTCCAGGAACTGGCGGGCGTAGGGGGAGAAGGTCTCCACGTAGCGCCGTTGGCCTTCGGAGTAGACGGTGTCGAAGGCCAGTGAAGACTTGCCCGAGCCGGAGACCCCGGTGACCACCACCAGTTCGCCCAGCGGAATGTCCAGGTCCAGGTTTTTCAGGTTGTTCTGGCGGGCGCCACGGATGCGGATGGAATCGTCTGACATGGGCGGGATTATACGCGCCCTTTGGAAGCTTGGGATTAGTGCTTCCAGATTCCCTTGGTGGAGTGCCGGGCGCTGTGGCCGGTGCCGGCTCCGGCGGCCCACGATTTGGCCCCGGGCTGCGCCCGGGGCTTCCCTGCGCGTCTCGCCGGAAGGGGGCGAGCAGCCAAACTCGCTTCGCTCAAACAGGCTGCTCGCTGATCCCCTTCCGGCTGCGATGCTCGGCTGCATCGACGTCCGCCGGAGCCGGCACCGGCCACAGCGCCCGGCGTCCAGGTCGTGGTTCTTCTCGGAGAGCAAGAGCGGGGCATAAAAAAACGGCCCGGGAGCCTGTGCTCTCGGGCCGTTCTGTCTCAGCGCTCAGCGGGCCGGGGCCCGCCGGGTGCCGGTGCTGCTCAGGCCTTGGAGGCCTTGGTGGCAGCGGCGATGTTGGCTTCGGCCAGCTCGCGGATCTTGGCGGCGAAGTCCTGGTTCAGGGACACGGCCTTCTCGGCGTCATTCTTCACGCGGCTGTTGATAGTCTCAACCAGCTGGCGCTGACGCTCGATGTAGCTCTGCAGGTCCTTGGGGTCCTTCACTTCCAGCGCGGCGCGCGCTTCGGTCACGGCCAGCTCGGAGTAGGCGCGAGCGGATTCCAGCTGCGCGCTGATCATCTTCTCCAGGGTGTCCACACCGAACTTGGCGGCGTCGCGGGCCGGGCCAAAGCCCTGGGTCATCTTCTCGACCTGCTCGGCCCAGCTCTTCATGATCTGCTCGTTCATAATAAAACCTCCGCTTTGGGTTCTTGCTGTTCCAAGGGATCGGTATGTCCGCCCTTGTTGCGATGCACAATAGCAGCTTCGTTTGACGCATTGCAACAATTTTTTCGCTGCGGACAATGGGTGCTTCCGTTAGGCTACCGCGAAAGGGGGTGCCCAGACTGATCCCACAGGGACTCTGCGCCAGGCCGCGGCCCGTGGCAAGGCCGCGGGTAGAACGAACGGTCCAATGGCACCCATCGGTGTATCCGCCGTTTTCACAGGAGGTCCGGACATGAAGCTGACGGTGGTTCCCGTCACGCCCTTCCAGCAGAACTGCTCCATTGTGGTGGACGAGGCCAGCAACAAGGCGGCGGTGATCGACCCGGGCGGCGACCTGGAGCGCATTCTCGCGGCGGTGGCGCAGACCGGCGCGGAGCTGGAGAAGATTCTGCTCACCCACGGGCACATCGACCATGTAGGCGCGGTGGGTGAGTTGGTGGCCCGTACCGGGCTGGCGGTGGAAGGCCCCCAGGAAGAAGAACGCTTCTGGCTGGACCGGCTGGATGAGCAGGGGCGCATGTTCGGCTTCGCCCAGGTGCCGGGCTTCACGCCGGACCGCTGGCTGAACGATGGCGACACGGTCACCGTGGGCGAGACCACCCTGGAGGTGCTGCATTGCCCCGGCCACACGCCGGGCCATGTGGTGTTCTTCGACCGGGCCGGGCGGCTCGCCTGGGTGGGGGATGTGCTGTTCAAGGGGTCCATCGGGCGTACCGATTTCCCGCTGGGTGACCACGAGACCCTGGTCCGCTCCATCCGTGAAAAGCTCTTCCCCTTGGGGGACGATGTGCGCTTCGTGCCGGGTCACGGCCCCATGTCTACTTTCGGCGAGGAGCGTGCCAGCAACCCCTTCGTCGGCGGCCGCTACGGCTGACCCCGAGCCACAAGCCCTTGTAGGAGCGGCTTCTTGCCGCGAAGTTTCTGCGGAGCAAACCACCGATGACCGCCAGACTCCTTCTCACCGCCGGTGCCCTGCTCGCCGCCCTGGGTGTGGCCCTGGGCGCCTTCGGTGCCCACGCCCTGCGAGCCCGCTTGTCCGAGCGCATGCTGGCCGTCTGGGAAACCGCCGTGCAGTACCAGCTGGTCCACGCCCTGGGCCTGATGGCGGTGGGGCTGCTCATGTTGCAGCTGGGGCAGGGCGGCTTGTTGCGCTGGTCCGGCGGTTTGATGCTGGCGGGCGTGGTGCTGTTCTCCGGCAGTCTTTACCTGATGTGCCTGGGCGGACCGCGCTGGCTGGGGCCGGTGACGCCGCTGGGCGGTGTCGCCTTCATTGCCGCCTGGCTGTTGCTGGCGCTGGTGGTGTGGCGCGCGGTTTAAGGAAGCGTCTCATGGGTTTGCAGCAGGAACTGGAACGAATCACCCGCCAATTGGCCGCCGAGTGCGATGCCCTGTCGCTGGGCGCGCCGGTGGACATCGTCTACAACCCCCTGGTCTATGCCTGGCGGCCCCTGCAGCGGTATCTGGCGCTGGCGAGGCCGGCGCCCAGGGCCTTGTTGCTGGGCATGAACCCCGGCCCCTTCGGCATGGGCCAGACCGGTGTACCTTTCGGCGAGATCCCCTCGGTGCGGGACTGGCTGGGGATCGAGGATGCGGTGGATCAGCCGCCGAAGGTGCATCCCAAGCGACCCATCCAGGGGTTCGACTGCCATCGGGCCGAAGTGAGCGGGCGCCGGGTCTGGGGCTGGGCCAAGGCGCGTTATGAGAGTCCAAGGGCCTTCTTCGATGATTTCTTCATCTGGAACTACTGCCCGCTGCTGCTCTACGACACCCAAGGCCGCAATGTGACCCCGGACAAGCTGAAGAAGGCTGATCGGGAGGCCCTGTTCCCCGTGTGCGACAAGGCCCTGCAGGCGGTGGTGACGGCGCTGCAGGTGCCATGCGTGATCGGGGTAGGGCGTTTCGCCGAGCAGCAGGCGGCCGCGGCGCTGGCGGGCAGGGACGTGCGAATCGGCACCGTGACCCACCCCAGCCCTGCGAACCCGCGTTCCAACCAGGGCGAGGGTTGGGGGCCGTATATGGATGAGGCGCGGGCGACTTACCTGCGCTGACGTGAAACGGTGCGCCGGTCCGCCTCCCTGCAGGAGCGGCTCATGGCCGCGATATGCCTTTCAAGGAGAAAGGAATCGCGGCCATGAGCCACTCCCACAGGGGAGGCGATTGCCCGGGGAGGTCAAAGGCGGCGCACCCAGAAGGTCATGGGTTTCGGTGATTCCTGCGCTTCATCCAGATCCCGCCACGAAAACTCCGTGCTCAGCTCCGGGCGCTTCTCGTATCCGCGCCGCTGCCAGAAGCCATCCAGCGGCACATATGCCGCCGGCCGCCTCGGGTGCTCCGCCGGGCGCCGCACTCCGGCGAAACAGATCCACGAATACCCCAGCCGCCGGGCATGAGCTTCGCGTTCGTCGAAAAAGACACGCCCCAGGCCGCGGCCGCGGTACTCGCTCAGCAGTACCGACTCCCCGCAGTAGAACAGCTGCGCCACATCCCAGCCTTCATCCTCGAAGGGCCGGCGCAGCGCGGCGTCCTCGGCGGCGAGGGGCAGACCGCTGGATGCGCCCACCACCCGGTCGCCATCCCAGGCCAGCACCATGATGCTTTCGGGGCAGGCGAGAAACTTGCGCAGGTACGCTTCCTCGTAGCGCCGCTCGCCGTCATACAGATACGGCCATTCCCGGAACACGGTGATGCGCAGTTCCGCCAGCGCATTCAAGTGCGGTGCGAGCTGTTCGCCGATCAGCACCTCGGTGCGCATATCAGGCCCCCTCGCGTACCACCCGCCCCCACAGGTCGTGGTCGTCGGCGTGCTCGATCAGCACCGGCACGATGTCGCCGGGCTGCACATCGAGCTCGTCATTGAGATACACCAGGCCGTCGATCTCCGGCGCGTCCGCCTGGCTGCGGCCCACGGCGCCGTCCTCACCCACGGCATCGATGATCACCGGCAGGGTGCGGCCGATCTTCGCCTGCAGGCGCTGGGCGGAGATGCGGGCCTGCACTGCCATGAAACGGGCCAGGCGCTCTTCCTTCACGTCCTCGGGCACCGGGTCGGGCAGTTCGTTGGCCCGCGCGCCTTCCACCGGCGAGTAGGTGAAGCAGCCCACCCGGTCCAGCTGCGCCTCTTCCAGAAAGTCCAGCAGGATCTGAAAATCTTCTTCCGTTTCGCCGGGGAAGCCGACGATGAAGGTGCTGCGGATGGTCAGCTCCGGGCACTGGGCGCGCCAGCGCTGCACCCGCTCCAGGGTCTTTTCCACATCCCCCGGGCGCTTCATGAGCTTCAGAATGCGGGGGCTGGCGTGCTGGAAGGGAATGTCCAGATAGGGCAGCACCAGGCCCTGGTTCATCAGCGGGATCACTTCGTCCACATGGGGGTAGGGGTAGACGTAGTGCAGCCGCACCCAGACGCCGAGGCTGCCCAGCGCCTTGCACAGCTCGGTCATGCGGCTTTTCACCGGGCGGCCGCCCCAGAAATCCGTGCGGTACTTGATATCCACCCCGTAGGCGCTGGTGTCCTGGGAAACCACCAGCAGCTCCTTGACCCCGGCCTGCACCAGCCGCTCGGCCTCGCCCATCACATCCCCCGCGCCGCGGCTGACCAGGTCGCCGCGCATGGAGGGGATGATGCAGAAGGTGCAGCGGTGATTGCAGCCCTCGGAGATCTTCAGATAGGCGTAATGCCGTGGGGTGAGCTTGATGCCCTGGGGCGGCACCAGGTCCGTGAAGGGGTCGTGCTCGCGCCGGGGCGGGGCGTAATTGTGCACCGCGCCCACCACCTGCTCGTACTGCTGCGGGCCGGTCACCGAGAGCACCTGGGGGTGCAGCTCGCGGATCTGATCCTCCTCCACCCCCAGGCAGCCGGTGACGATCACCTTGCCGTTCTCGGCGATGGCCTCGCCGATGGCGTCCAGCGACTCGGCCTTGGCCGCGTCGATGAAGCCGCAGGTGTTCACCACCACCACGTCGGCATCGTCGTAGGTGGGGACGATGTCGTAACCGTCGGTGCGCAGTTGGGTGAGGATGCGCTCGGAATCCACCAGCGCCTTGGGGCAGCCGAGACTGATGAAGCCGACTTTGGGGTTTGCTTGGGACATAGGGGGTGCTTACCGGGTACGGGTTTGGGGCGAAGGGGGCGGATTATAGCAGGGCGTGAGCACGGCGCCCGCCTGTTCAGCAACGATGGCCTGATGGGCGAGCTCAAGTAAGCGCCTGGCGGAGCGGATCCTGGCCGCCGAGCTTGATGTGCGCCTCGACGATGGGGAACAGCAGGCAGCGGGCAAGCACTGCAACGGCCAGTTCGATCCAACGCTGATTCCCACGCATGCCCGGCGCTTTTCCGGCGGCGAGGCGGCGATCAAGCCGATCCACCTGTCGCTGCGCCAGATCCAGGGCAGGTGGAAAGGCCCGCCGAAGGGGTGGCGGGCGGCCAGGGCGCAACCGGCGAGACGATTCGGCGAGCGGTTTATCCTGAACGAGCGAGTTCGCCCAAGAGGCTCACACACAGAATTCAGGACACTCCCCGCTGCATCGCGGCTTGTGTCGTGCCCGTGTCGGCGGTCAGCTCTGGGCGATCAGCCCTTCCAGCCTCGCCCGCAGCTCACCGTCCACCGGCACGGCCTTGCCGGCCTTCTCATCCGCCATCACGAAGGTGATGTCCGCCCGGGCGGCGAGCTTGTCCGTACCCTTGAAGCGCACCAGCTGCTCCATCACCACGCTGGAGCGGCCGATGCGCTTGATCTCGGCGGTGACTTCCAGCACGTCGTCCAGGTTCGCCGGCAGCAGGTAATCGATGTTCACGTTCACCAGCACGAATACCAGGCCGTGCTCGCGACGCCAGCGGGGCAGGTCCAGGTAACCCTCGAAGTAGTGCCAGCGCGCCTCTTCCAGGAATTCCAGATACCGGGCGTTGTTCACATGGTTGTAGACGTCCAGGTGATAGCCCCGGACCTTGATCTCTACCGGTTCGCTCATTGGTCCTGCTCCAGATAGGCGTTGACGCGGGCAATGGCCTCGGCGTCCAGTTGCCCCACCGCCGCCTTCAGCTGCAGGAAGGCCTGCAGGTGGCGGTAGCGGGCGATGGCCAGATCACGCTCGGTGGCGTAGCGTTCGCGCTGGGCGTTGAGCACGTCCAGCGCGGTCTGCAGGCCCAGCTCCTGGCCACGCCGCGTGGACGCCTCGGTGCTGCGGGTGGATTGCAAGGCCTGGCTCAGGGCCTTCAATTGCAGGGCGCTGGATTGCAGCGTGAGGAACGCCGACTCGGCCTCCAGCGAGGCCTCCCGGCGAGCATCCTGCAACTGTTCCAGGGCCGCTTCCCGCTGGTAGCTGGCCTGGCGGATCTGTGAGCTCACCGCGCCGCCGGTGTACAGCGGTACGCTCAGCTCCACGCCGATACTGCGTTGCTCGGCCCGCAGCTCCGGGCCGAAGGCGGTGCGCTCCTGGCTTTCTTCGCCGTAGCGGGCCACCAGGTCCACCTTGGGATAACGTTGGGCGCGTTGGCGCTGTACCTCTTCCCGGGCCAGTTCCCAGTCGGCTTGCCGCAGCCGCACCCGCAAGCTGCCTTCGCGGGCCTGCTCCGCCCAGGGCTCGGGGGCGGCGGGCTCGGGCGCCAGGGTGACGAACGCCGGGCGCAGGCCGACGATGTTGTCGGCGGCGGTGCCGGTGAGCCGGCGCAGCCGCTCGCCGGCCAGGGTGAGTTCGTTGCGGGCGTTCAGGCCCTGGGCCTCGGTCAGGTCCAGCCGGGCCTGGGCATTGTGCAGATCGGTGATGGTGCCCGAGCCCACCTCCAGGGCCCGTTGCGCCCGGTCACGCAGTTCCCGCGCCGCCCGGGCCTCGCTGTCGAAGGCGCGAAGGTTGTCCCGGGCCTGCAGCACCGCGAAATACGCCTGGGAGACCCGCAGCAGCAGGTTCTGCTCGGCGGCGGCATACTGCAGATCGGCCTGGCGGATGATGGTCTTGGCCTGACCGAAGAGGGTGAAGCTCTCGGCGCGGAACAGCGGCTGCACCAGGCCCACGCCATAGCGCAGATTGTCGCTGAGGTAGTCCCGGTCTTCCGCCACCTGGGGCAGGTTGGGGCTGTATTCATTGACGGTGCGCACCCGCTCCGCGCCGGCTTCCAGCTGTATGCGCGGCAGGAACAGGGAGCGGGCCTGGGGCAGGCGCTCCCGGTCGGCTTCCCGCTGCCAGCGGGCGGCGGCCAGTTGGCTGTCCCGCTCCAGGGCCAGTGCCATGACGTCCCGCAGATCCTGCCCGGCAGCGGCGGCGCCGGGCAGGAGCAGGGCGAGGCTCAGGCTGATCGTTGCCAGATGTTTCATGCGCCGGCTCCCGGTTGTTGCTTGTTCCGGCCCCGGGCGCGCAGGCGCTCCAGGCCGTTCTCCATCAGCGAGTACACCGCCGGCACCACCACCAGGGTGAGGGCGGTGGAGGTGAGCATGCCGCCGATCACCGCCACCGACAGCGGCCCGTTGGTGTCCGCGCCGGCCCCCAGGCCCAGGGCGGCGGGCAGCAGGGCGAGGATCACGGTCAGCGAGGTCATCAGCACCGGGCGCAGTCGCACCGGGCAGGCCTCCAGCAGGGCCTGGTCGATGCTCTTGCCCTGCTCCCGCAACTGGTTGGTCATGTCCACCAGCAGGATGGAGTTCTTCGCCACCAGCCCCACCAGCAGCACCAGCCCGATCATGGAGAAGATGTTGAGCGTATGGCCGGTAAGCCACAAGGCCGCCACCCCGCCGATCATGGCCAGCGGCTGCGCCACCATGATGATGACCGGCTGGGCGAAGCTGTTGAACTGGCTGGCCAGCACCATGTACACGAGCACGATGGCGAGCATGAAGGCGAAGCTGATGTAGCCCGCGGTCTTGCCGAACTCCTCCGCTTCGCCGAGGAATTTCACCTCATAGCCCAGCGGCAGGATGTCGGCCGCGGCGTCCTCCACGATGCCCAGCGCCTCGGCCAGGGGGATCTCCGGGGTGCCGAAGAAGTTGGCCGCGTACTGCAGGTCGTAGCGGGAGATCACCGCCGGGCCGATGCTGTCCTGGAAATCCACCACCGTGTCCAGGCGCACCATCTCGCCGCCGGCGCCGCGCAGATAGATGCCGCGCAGATCCGCCGGCGTCGTGAAGCTGCCCTCGGCGGCCTTCAGGCGGATATCGTAACGCTCGCCATCGCTTTCGGCGTCGGAGAACTTGGCCACATCCAGGCCACCGGCCAGCACGTTCACCGCCATGGCCAGATCCCGGCTGGAAAGCCCCAGGGCGGCGGCCCGTTCCCGGTCCACCCGCAGCTCCAGCTGCGGCAGATCCAGTTCCAGGTCCAGATCCAGCCGACCCAGCTGCGGGCGCCCGGACAGACGCCCGTGCAGCTGTTGCGCCAGCGCCGCCACGGTATCCAGATCCGGCCCGGCGACCACGAACTGCAGCGGCTCGCCCCGGGCGCCACCGACGATGGGGATCTGGCTGGGGAAGGCGCGCACGCCGGGAAGCTGCGAGAGCTCCCGCTCCAGTCGGGCGATGACCTCGCTCTGGCGGGCCTCGCGCTGCGCCCGCGGCTGCAGGCGCACGAACACCTGGGCGCTGTTGCCGGTGGCGTTCTCGCCGCCCACGGTGGCGAAGAAGCTGCGCACCTCGGGCTGTTCGGCGAGCACCGCCTCGATGGCTTTCAGGCGCTCATTGGTGTAGGCCACGCTGGAGCCCAACGGGGTCCTGGCGGTGACCAGGAAGATGCCCTCGTCCTCCTCGGGCACGAAGGTCTTGCCCACCTCGGCGAAGAAGTAGCCGCTGGAGAGCACCACCAGCGAGGCCAACGCCAGCACCGTCCAGCGAAAGCGCAGGGCGCCGCGGATGACGTGGCCATAACCGCGCTCCAGGGCCCGGAAGCTGTTCTCCAGCGCGTGCCAGACCCGCCCATGCTGCTCGCTGACCACCAGATAGCGCGAGGCGAGCATGGGGGTGAGGGTCATGGACACCAGCCAGGACACCAGCACGCCGAAGCTCACCACCACCCCGAAGGAGGCGAAGAACTTGCCGATGATCCCGCCCATGAACACCACCGGGGCGAAGATCGCCACCAGGGTGAGGGTGGCGGCCAGCACCGCGAACACCACCTGATTGGTGCCGTGCAGGGCGGCGCGCCGCGGGTCGGGGTCGATCTCCTCGCGGTGACGATAGATGTTCTCCAGCACCACGATGGCGTCATCCACCACCACGCCGATGAGCAGCAGCAGGGCGAGCAGGGTGAGCACGTTGATGGTGTAGCCGAAGAAGAACATCACCGCCACGGCGCCGAACAGCGATACCGGAATGGCGGTGGCGATGATCAGGGTGGAGCGGAAGCTCTTCAGGAACAGCCACACCACCAGGGCCGCCAGCAGGGTGCCCAGGATCAGGTGCTCCTCCAGCGCGGCCACCATCTCCAGGATGAAGCTGGAGCTGTCCGAGGCGATGCTGATCGTCATGCCCGGGGGGAGCTGGGGGCGAATTTCCTCGTCCAGGCGCTGCTTGACCGCGTCGATGATCTGCACCGTATTGGTGTTGGCGATCTTGACGATGCCCAGGCCCACGGCGGGCTCGCGGTTGTAGCGGGCGACGGCGCGGTAGTCGCCCAGGGCGTCGCGCACGGTGGCCACATCGCGCAGTTGCACCGGGGTGCCGCCGCGCAGGCCCACCACCATCTCGGCGAGGGCCTCGGGGCTGTGGAACTCCAGGTCCAGCTTGATCAGACGCTCACGCCGCTCGCTGACCAGAAAGCCGCCGGGCAGCTGTACGTGCTCGCGCTGGAAGGCGCCCAGCAGGTCGGTGACGGTGAGGCCGTAGGCGCTCAGGCGCTGCGGGTCCAGCTCCACGCGGATGGTCCGGTCGCGCCGCCCACCGAGCTGCACCTCGCCCACGCCGTCGATGGTCTCCAGGCGCTTCTTCACCGTGTTGCGCGCATACTGGTTGAGCTGCTGCAGGGTGCGATCCCCCTGCAGCGACAGCCACATGATGGGCTGGGCATTGGTCTCGACCTTGGCCACCACCGGAGTATCCGCCTCGTCGGGCAGATCGTTCAGCACCTGGTTGATCTTGGCCTGCACATCGTTGAAGGCCACGTCCACGTTCTCGTCCAGGCCGAAGGTGATCACCACCACCGAGAGGCTGGGCGAGGAGGTGGACTGCACATGCTCGATGCCGGGAATGGAGTTGATCTTGGTCTCGATCACATTGGTGATGGAGGCGTCGATGATCTCGGGGTTGGCGCCGGGCATGGTGGTGCTGATGGCGACGATGGGGAATTCCACCGTGGGGAAGCGGTCCACGCCCACCTGATTGAAGGCGATGTAGCCGAACAGCACCAGCACCAGATTGAGCATCAGCGCCAGCACCGGGCGCTTGATGGAAAGGCCGGGCAGGCTCATTCCGCACGCTCCTGCACGCTCACAGGCGCGCCGTCGGTGAGAAAGCCCGCCCCGTCGGTGATCACCGTCTCGCCGCCTTCCAGGCCGGCGCTGATCACCGCGCGATGCGCCTGCTGGCCATCGGTCTGCACGGTGCGGGCGCGCGCCTGCTCACCCTCGAGCACGTACACCACATTGCCCGCGGGACGGCGCACCAGGGCGATTTCCGGCACGGTGACCGCTTCGCGGCGCGCCAGTACCACGGTGCCGCGCACGCTGGCGCCGCTGCGCCAGTCGGTGTCGGCGGGCAGGTTGACGATGGCCTCCATCGCGCGGCCCTGGTTCAGCCCCGGGCGCAGTTCGTCGATGCGCGCCTCTTGCACGGTGCCCGGCTCCAGGGGCGTGCGCAGGCGCACGGTCTGGCCCACCCGCAGGCGGGCCGCCACGGTTTCCGGGAAGGGCAGCCGGGCGCGCAGGCCGCCGCCGCCGATCAGCCGGAACAGGGGCTGGCCGGCGGCGATGAAATCCCCCTCGGCCACCAGGCGCTCGTCGATCACGCCGGCGCGGGGGGCTTCGATGCGGCTCTTGCCCAGGTCCCGCCGGGCACGCGCCAGTTGCGCCCGCGCCCCCTGTAGTTGCTGGCGCAGGGCGGCGAGTTGCGCCTCGGATTCGTCGAAGGCGGACTGGGTGATGAAGTTCTCGGCGAGCATCTGCCGCTGGCGTTGCAGTTGCCGCTCGCCGTTGGCGATGAGAGAGCGTAGTCGGCCCATCTCGGCTTCGGCGGCCTGTACCGCCAGGCGGTAGGGTTCATCGTCCAGTTCCGCGAGTAATTGGCCGGCTTCGATGCGCTCGCCGGTGTCCACCAGCAGGCGGGTGATGCGCCCGGCCACTTCGGCGGTAAGCATGGGCGATGTGGCCGATTCCAGCCGGCCCACCGCCGATTCGGTGCGCTCCACCGCTTCCAGGCGCGCCTTCTCCACCTGCACCGGGGTCTTCCGTGCCTCGGCGGCGGCGGGCTGGGCCGACTCGCCGGGCTCGTTGCCGCAGCCCGCCAGCAGGCCGCTCATCAGCAGGGAAATCAACAGGGCACGGATACGCATGAGCGCTACCTTCTTTGGGTTATTCGCGGGGCAGGATGCCGTCGATCAGTAGTTTGACGATGCCTTCGGCGAAGGCGTCCGGGTCTTCAAGGGGGTCGTGTTCGGCCAGCCGGGGCAACACGTTGCGCAGCTGGAAGATCGCCATGTTCACGCCACCCAACAGCAGCGCCAGCAGCGCCGGGTCCGTATCGCCGCGCAGGCGGCCGTCGGCCTGCAGCTCCTGAATGCGCGCCAGCGCCTGTTGGTAGTTCTGCGCTACCAGGTTCTCGGCCAGGGCCCGGCCTTCGCCGTCGGCCTGATCGATGAGCTGGCGGGTGAACAGCCGCGCGGCGTCCGGGTCTTCGAGCAGGCAGCGCAGGTGCGCGGCGGTGTAGCAGGCCAGCACCTGGGCGGTGCCCTGGTCGGCACGGGGCTGCTCGGCGAGCAGAGCGCTGAAGTCGGCGGCGCAGTGTTCCATCACCGCCTGGTACAGCGCCCACTTGCTGGCGTAGTGGTGAAAGACGTTGGCCTTGCTCACTTCGGCGGCCTCGGCGATATCGCGGATGGACACGCCGTCGTAGCCGCGCTCGGCGAACAGGCGCTTGGCCGCTTCCAGCATGCGCCGGGCGGCGTCGGTGCGTTGTTCCTGAGGGCTGTTCCGGGTCATGACCTGGCTTGCTGACTAACCGATCGGTCAGGAATTATGAGGGTGCTTTGGCGGGGTGTAAATGCCCAGGAGAAAAAACCTGTCGGGGTACCGTCACCGGGCGGGGGCGCCCGCCCGGTGATGCGAGCCGGCATTCGGGAGTTTCCGCGTTCTATCGCGCCAGGCTTTGCAGGCGTGAGCTGACGTCCTGAACGCCGTCCACGCTTTGCGCCAACTGCAGTGCCCGCTCACCATGGGCGCTCTCCGCCACGGTGCCGTACAGGGTGATGCGCCCGCCCAGGCTGTCCACGGTGATGCGTTTGCCGTCCAGCCGCTCGTCGGCGAGCAGGCGGGCCTTTACCCGGCGTACCAGCGCCAGGTCGTCGGCCGGGGGCATGAGGGATTCGGTGACCCGCGCGAGTTGGGTGGGGTCGGCGCTCTCGCGGTCCGAGGCGCTGTGGGCGGTTGCCGGCAGCAGTAACAGCGCCGGCAGCAGGCCGGCGAGGGCCCGTCGGGCGAAACGGCGGCGGGTGGCGGGGTGGTGGCGCGGCATCGGCGGCATGGTCCGGTTGTTGGCTGAGGGCACGTCTTTCATGTGTATGGGCGGCGTGCGCGGCGGCAAAGACCTGCGTTAGAGTGACGGCAGGAGAATGGGGGCGGGAATCATGCGCTGGATGATGCTTTTACTGTGTCTGTGCGCCGGGCTGGTGCAGGCCGCGCCGCGGCTGGAGTTGGTGGGGCTGTTCCCGGGCAGGGCGGTGCTGACGGTGGACGGGCGGCGGCATGTGCTCGCCGAAGGGGAGCGCAGCCCGGAAGGGGTGCGGCTGGTCCGCGTGGAGGGGCAGGCGGCCTGGGTCAGTTTCGCCGGCCAACAGCGGCGCTTGCCAATGAGCCGCAGCGTGGGCGGCAGCTACGCCGCGCCCAGCCGCAACACGGTGAGCATCGCCCGGGATCGCCACGGCATGTTCACCACCACCGGCAGTATCAACGGCACGCCGGTGAGCTGGCTGGTGGATACCGGCGCGACGGTGGTGGCCTTCAATGCGGAGCATGCCCGGCGCCTGGGCATCGATTTTCGCCGCGACGGCCTGCCGGTGCAGGTGAACACCGCCTCGGGCACGGCACGGGCCTGGCGGGTCACGCTGGAGTCGGTGGCCGTGGGCGGGATCGTGGTGCGCAAGGTGGCCGCTGTGGTGATGGACGGCAGTTCACCGAGGGTGCCGCTGTTGGGGATGTCCTATCTCGGCCGGCTGAAGATGAGTCACGAGGGGCGCCTGTTGGTGCTGGAGGCGATTTACTGAAGGCGGAAGCGGGGGAGACCCTCGATTCCGCCTTCGGCTGCATTGCGCGGGGCGGCTGCCTTATTTCCCCTTGTCGTGCTCGATGAGCGCGTAGGCGGAGTGGTTGTGGATGGACTCGAAGTTCTCCGATTCCACCGTGTAGGCCACCACCCGCTCTTCGGCGTTCAGCCGCGCGGCCACGTCGCGCACCATGTCCTCGACGAACTTGGGGTTGTCGTAGGCACGCTCGGTGACGTACTTCTCGTCCGGGCGCTTGAGCAGGCCGTAGAGCTCGCAGCTGGCCTCGGCCTCCACCAGGTCGATCAACTCCTCGATCCAGACGAAGCCCTGGATGCGAGCGGTGACCGTGACGTGGGAGCGCTGGTTATGCGCGCCGTAATCGGAGATCTGCTTGGAGCAGGGGCAGAGGCTGGTGACCGGCACCACCACGCGGATGGTCAGCTCCGGCTCCGCGCCGTGGATCTCCCCGATGAAGGTCACCTCGTAATCCAGCAGGCTCTTCACGCCGGAGACCGGCGCGGTCTTGCGCACGAAGTAGGGGAAGGTCATTTCGATGTGACCGGATTCCGCCTCCAGCAGCTCCGTCATCTCCGCCAGCACGTCCTTGAAGGATTGCACGGTGATTTCGCTCTCGTGGCTCTCCAGTACCGCCACGAAGCGGGACATGTGGGTGCCCTTGAAATTGTGGGGCAGGTTCACATACATGTTGAAGTTGGCCACGGTGTGCTGTTCCTGGCCAGCTCGGTCCTTCACCCGCACCGGGTGGCGGATGTCCTTGATGCCCACCTTGTTGATGGCGATGCGGCGGGTGTCTTCCCGACTCTGCACGTCTTCGATGGTGGTCACGGCCTGATTGGACATGTTCGTTCCTCGTTTGCGGGGCGCGCCTGGAGCGGGCGCCAGAATGCCATGGATGACGGTACAAGAAAAACGGTTCCCGCACGGCGCGGGCCGGCGGGCGGGGGTCAGGAGTCGCGGCTGATCACGTAGCGAGCCAGGCCGCGCAGCACGTCGGCGCGGCTGTCCAGCCCCGCCAGGCTCTCCAGGGCGTCGTCCACCAGCTCGCGGGCGAGCGCCCGGGCCGGCTCCAGGCCCATCAGCGCGGGGTAGGTGGGTTTGTTGAGCCGGGCATCGGCGCCGCATTGCTTGCCCAGCGCCTCGGTATCGCCTTCCACGTCCAGGATGTCGTCCTGCACCTGAAAGGCGAGCCCCAGGCACTTGCCGTAATGGTCCAGCCGCTCCAGGCGGCGCTCTTCCGCCTCCGTCGCGCCCAGCGCACCCAGCAGCACGCTGGCGCGGATCAGCGCGCCGGTCTTGTGGATGTGCATGGCCTCCAGTTCCGGTTCGCTGAGCGCCCGGCCCACCGCCGCCAGGTCCATCGCCTGGCCGCCCACCATGCCCCGGCTGCCCGCGGCTTCCGTCAGCGTGGCGATCATGCGCAGGCGCGTCTCCGGCGCGGCCTCCATCGCCGCATCCCCGGCCAGCACCCGGAAGGCCAGGGTCTGCAAGGCGTCGCCGGCGAGTATCGCGGTGGCCTCGTCATAGGCCCGGTGGCAGGTGGGGCGGCCCCGGCGCAGGGCGTCGTCGTCCATGGCCGGCAGGTCGTCGTGCACCAGCGAGTAGGCGTGGATCAGTTCCACCGCGGCCGCCGGCCCGTCCAGCCGGGCGGGCTGGAGCCCCAGCGCCTCACCGGTGGCGTAGACCAGCAACGGGCGTATGCGCTTGCCGCCCTGCAGGGTGGCGTAGCGCATGGCCTCGTGCAGCCGCGCCGGCGGCCGGTGGGCGTCGGGCAGCCAGCGGTCCAGCGCCTTCTCCACCCGCGCCTGGTAGCGGGGCAGGGCCTGGCTGAAGGCCTCAGTCAGCTTGCTCGTCGAAGGGGAGGGCACGGGTTTCGGTTCCTTGCTCGACCAAAATCTGTACTTTCTGCTCGGCCTCTTTCAGGGCTTCCTGACACTCGCGGGTGAGCACGATGCCGCGCTCGAAGGATTTCAGCGAATCCTCCAGGCTCAGATCACCCTGCTCCATGCGCTCGACCAGCGCCTCCAGCTCCTTGAGGGACTTTTCGAAATCGACGGGTTCTTCGGCGTTCGCCATGGCGGGACCTCCTGCCTGCTCGCAGGGGGACGAGTCTACCTTGTCCCCCTGTCGCTTGAAACACCGCGCCGTGGCGCTTTGCACGCCCAATGGCAACGGCTCGCTCGCGCTGTTCCCGGGTGCGCGGTACACTCCCGTGCCATACCGCAACCGCCCCGGCCAGAGGACGGGCCGGTGCTCCTGCACGTCACGCACTAAGGTCTGCACGCTTTACTTATGAGCGCACGTTACGACGCCGCCGCCATCGAAGTGCTCACCGGGCTGGACCCGGTGCGCAAGCGCCCGGGCATGTACACCGACACCGCCCGGCCCAATCACCTGGCCCAGGAGGTCATTGACAACAGCGTCGACGAGGCCGTGGCCGGTCACGCGAAGCAAATCGAGGTCACCCTGTACCGGGACGGCTCGCTGGCCGTGCAGGACGATGGCCGCGGCATGCCCGTGGACATCCACCCGGAGCAGGGCAAGCCGGGCGTGGAGGTGATTCTCTCCACCCTGCATGCCGGCGGCAAGTTCTCCGGCAAGAACTACCAGTTCTCCGGCGGCCTGCACGGGGTAGGTGTGTCGGTGGTCAACGCCCTGTCACGGCGGCTGGAAGTCACCGTGCGCCGGGACGGGGGCGAATACCGAATGGTGTTCGGCGACGGCAACAAGCTCTCGGAGCTGGAGCAGACCGGCACCGTGGGCAAGCGCAACACCGGCACCCGGCTGCACTTCTGGCCCGACGCCCGTTACTTCGATTCGGCGAAATTCTCCGTGCCGCGCCTGAAACACGTGCTGCGGGCCAAGGCCGTGCTCTGTCCGGGCCTGCGGGTGAACTTCTTCGACGAGGGCAGCGAGGAGCGGGCGAGCTGGTACTACGAGGACGGTCTGAAGGACTACCTCACCACCGCGCTGCAGGATCTGCCCCGGCTGCCCGAGGAGCCCTTCGTGGGGCGCATGAACGCCGACCACGAGGCGGCCGAATGGGCCGTGGCCTGGCTGCCCGAGGGCGGCGAGGGCGTGACCGAGAGTTATGTGAACCTGGTGCCCACCGCCCAGGGCGGCACCCATGTGAACGGCCTGCGCACCGGGCTCACCGAGGCCATTCGGGAGTTCTGCGAGTTTCGCAATCTGCTGCCCCGGGGCGTGCGCATCACCCCGGATGACTGCTGGGAGCACATCAGCTACGTGCTCTCGGTCAAGCTCGAAGACCCCCAGTTCTCCGGCCAGACCAAGGAGCGGCTGAGCTCGCGCGAATGCGCGCCTTTCGTCTCCGGCGTGGTCAAGGACGCCTTCAGCCTGTGGCTGAACCAGCACACCGAGCCCGCCGAGGCCATCGTCGCCCTGGTGCTGCAGAGCGCGCAAAAGCGCCTGCGCTCGGCGAAGAAGGTCGCCCGCAAGCGGGTCACCAGCGGCCCGGCGCTGCCGGGGAAGCTCGCCGACTGCGCCAGCCAGGACCCGGCCCGCAGCGAGCTGTTCCTGGTGGAGGGCGACTCCGCCGGCGGCTCCGCCAAGCAGGCCCGCACCCGGGACAACCAGGCGGTGATGCCCCTGCGCGGCAAGATCCTGAACACCTGGGAGGTGGACCCGGCCGAGGTCATGGCCTCCCAGGAAGTGCACGACATCGCCGTGGCGCTGGGCATAGAGCCCGGCTCCGAGGACCTGTCGGGGCTGCGCTACGGCAAGGTCTGCATCCTCGCCGACGCCGACCCGGACGGCGCCCATATCGCCACCCTGTTGTGCGCGCTGTTCCTGCGCCACTTCCCGGCGCTGGTGGCCGCGGGCCACGTGTTCGTCGCCATGCCGCCGCTCTACCGGGTGGACGTGGGCAAGCAGACCTTCTACGCCCTGGACGAGCATGAGCGCCAGGGGGTCCTCGACCGCATCGCCGCCGAGAAGCTGCGGGGCAAGGTGTCCACCACCCGCTTCAAGGGCCTGGGCGAGATGAACCCCCTGCAGCTGCGCGAGACCACCATGGACCCGGACACCCGGCGCCTGGTGCAGCTCACCGTGGACGATGCCGACGAGACCCACAGCCTGATGAACATGCTGCTGGCCAAGAAAGCCGCCGCCGCCCGCAAGAGCTGGCTGGAGAGCAAGGGCGATCTGGCCGAGGTGAGTGCCTGAGCGACGGCCGCGGGGCGCCTCCTGCATGGCTGTGTTTGACCACAGAGACACAGAGAGCACGGAGGCTCACGGAGAAAAGCGCTTGCCCGTACAAAGGCGCAGGGGCCACCAGGCGGGCACAAGAACCTCCTGGCGTCCCCCGTTTGACTTGCTCTGTGTACTCTGTGCCTCTGTGGTTACAGACCCCCGTCCCGTATACCAACCGAGCATCCACTGGAAGCTGATCGATGAGCGATAACGCCACCAACTACACCGACTACGAATCCCGCCCGCTGCGGGAGTTCACCGAGAAGGCGTACCTGGATTACTCCATGTACGTCATTCTCGACCGGGCCCTGCCGCACATCGGCGACGGACTCAAGCCGGTGCAGCGGCGCATCGTCTACGCCATGTCCGAGCTGGGCCTGTCGAACCTGGCCAAATACAAGAAATCCGCCCGCACCGTGGGCGATGTGCTGGGCAAGTACCACCCCCACGGGGATTCCGCCTGCTACGAGGCCATGGTGCTCATGGCCCAGCCCTTCTCCTACCGCTACCCGCTGGTGGACGGGCAGGGCAACTGGGGTTCCTCCGACGACCCCAAATCCTTCGCCGCCATGCGCTACACCGAGGCGCGCCTCGCCCCCTACGCCCAGACCCTGCTCGCCGAGCTCGGTCAGGGCACGGTGGACTGGACGCCGAACTTCGACGGCACCATGGACGAGCCGGCGCTGCTGCCCGCCCGCGTCCCCAATGTGCTGCTCAACGGCGGCACCGGCATCGCCGTGGGCATGGCCACCGACATCCCGCCCCACAATCTGCGCGAAGTGGTGGCGGCGGTAACCCGCCTGATCGACGAGCCCGAGGCGGATCTGGACCAGCTGCTGGAGCACATCCAGGGCCCCGATTACCCCACCGAGGCCGAGGTCATCACCCCGCGGGCGGATCTGCGCAAGCTCTACGCGACCGGCCACGGTTCGGTGAAGATGCGCGCCCGCTGGGAGCGGGAAGAGCAGGACGTGGTCATCACCGCGCTGCCCTACCAGGTCTCGGGCAACAAGGTGCTGGAGCAGATCGCCGCCCAGATGCAGGCGAAGAAACTGCCCATGGTGGAAGACCTGCGCGATGAATCCGACCACGAGAACCCCACCCGCCTGGTCATCACCCCGCGCTCCAACCGGGTGAACCTGGATGATCTGATGAATCATCTGTTCGCCACCACCGATCTGGAGAAGAACTACCGGGCCAACCTGAACCTCATCGGCCTGGACGGCCGCCCCCGGGTGCGCAACCTGCGCGAGATCCTGGTGGAATGGCTGGAATTCCGCACCCGCACCGTGCGTCGGCGGCTGCAGTGGCGGCTGGACAAGGTGGAGGCCCGGCTGCACATCCTCGAAGGCCTGCTGATCGCCTATCTGAACATCGACGAGGTGATCGCCATCATCCGCCAGGAGGACGAGCCCAAGCCGGTGCTGATGCAGCGCTTCGGCCTGTCCGACAAGCAGGCGGAAGCCATCCTGGAGCTGAAACTGCGCCACCTGGCCAAGCTCGAGGAGATGAAGATCCGCGGCGAGCAGGACGAGCTGGCCAAAGAGCGCGACAGCCTTACCGCGACCCTCAATTCGCCCAAGCGCCTGGCGAAGCTCATCCGCAAGGAACTCACCGAGGACGCCGAGAAATACGGCGACCAGCGCCGCTCGCCGCTGCGCGAGCGCCAGGCCGCCCGGGCCTTGTCCGAGGCCGACCTGGTGCCCAGCGAGCCCATCACCATCGTGCTCTCCGAGAAGGGCTGGGTGCGCGCGGCCAAGGGCCACGACGTGGATGCCGAGAACCTGTCCTACAAGGCCGGCGATGCCTATCTGGATGCCGCCCCCGGTCGCACCAACCAGCAGGCCGTGTTCCTGGATTCCACCGGGCGCGGCTACTCACTGCCCGCCCACAGCCTGCCCTCGGCGCGGGGCCAGGGCGAGCCGCTTACCGGGCGGCTCAGCCCGCCCGCGGGGGCGGCCTTCCGCCATGTGATCGGCGGGCGGGAGGACTACCGTTATCTGCTGGCCTCCGACGCGGGTTACGGCTTCATCGCCCGGCTCGATGAGCTCTACGCCAAGAACAAGGCCGGCAAGGCCGTGCTGACCCTGCCCGCCGGCGCGCAAAGCCTTGCCCCGGCCCGGGTCTACGACCTGGACAGCGACCTGCTGGTAGCCGTCTCCAGCGCCGGGCGTCTGCTGGTCTTCCCCGCCGCCGAGCTGCCGGTGATGGCCCGGGGCAAGGGCAACAAGATCATGGGCATCCCCGCGGCGAAGCTCAAAAGCCGGGAGGAAACCCTGATGGGGGTGATCTGCGTGCCCCAGGGGCACAATCTGGTGCTGCATGCGGGCAAGCGGCATATCACCCTGAAACCGGCCGACCTGGAGGCCTACCGCGGCGAGCGCGGCCAGCGGGGCGGGATGCTGCCCCGGGGCTTCCAGCGGGTGGAGCGGATGGCGCTGGCGGAATGAAGTGAACCACAGAGGCACGGAGGACACAGAGTTACACAGAGACAGCTTCAGGTTTGGCTGCGCAACGCACACCATCCCCCTCTGTGCATCTCTGTGCCTCTGTGGTTAATACACCTCCGCAGGACATGCCTTGAACTTTCCCGGCACACCGCGTATCTAAACCACCGGAAAACCCCTACCCAACAACAAACAATCCGGAGCGAGCACGACGATGTTCCGTATCGGTCTGTTTCTGGCTACCAACCTGGGCATCCTGCTGGTACTCAGCCTTACCCTGAACCTGCTCGAACCCTGGCTGGCCGCCCAGGGCGTGTATATGAACACCGGCTTCTGGCTGGTCTTCGCCGCCATCTTCGGCATGGGCGGCTCCTTCGTCAGCCTGGCGCTGTCCAAGTGGATGGCCAAGCGCTACACCGGCGCGCGGGTGATCCAGCGCCCGGCCAACGAGCTGGAGGCCTGGCTGCTGGACACCGTGCGCCGTCAGGCGAAGCAGGCCGGCATCGGCATGCCCGAGGTGGCCATCTACGACGCCCCGGAGATCAACGCCTTCGCCACCGGCATGAAGCGCGACGATGCCCTGGTGGCGGTGAGCAGCGGCCTGCTGCGGGGCATGAGCCGGGACGAGGCGGAGGCGGTGCTCGCCCACGAGGTGAGCCACGTGGCCAATGGCGATATGGTCACGCTCGCCCTGGTACAGGGAGTGTTGAACACCTTCGTCATCGTGCTCTCGCGGCTGATCGGCACCCTGGTGGACCGGGTGGTGTTCCGCAACGAGCGCGGCCACGGCATTGGTTTCTGGGTCACCATGATCGTCGCCGAGATCTTCCTCGGCATCCTGGCGTCCATCATCGTCATGTGGTTCTCCCGCTACCGGGAGTATCGGGCGGATGCGGGCGGGGCGGCGCTGGCGGGTCGGCACAAGATGATCGCCGCCCTGCAGCGGCTGAAGGGCAACCCCGAGAGCCAGTTGCCGGATCAGCTGGAGGCGTTTGGCATCAGCGGGCGCAAGGCGCTGGGGATCAAGCGGCTGTTCATGTCGCACCCGCCGCTGGATGAGCGGATCGCGGCGCTGCAGGCTGGGGGGTGTTGAGAGAAAGGGTGAACTTGGTCAAGCCTCTCCCGAAGGGGGGCATACGGTGTGGTCTGGCTGTCGTAGATGACGACCTGAATCCTTCGTCGGGGAGACCGAAGCACTGCTGCGCGATGTATATCCGTAGCATGCGCCCCAACCCGATCGTTGGCCGTCCGCGGTGGCCCTCCTTGAGATGGAATGGCTCGAGCTTCGCCTCCATCGTCGCCCTAGGCGTGACCCGTTCGATCTCGCCCAGACCACGGTCCCGGCGAGTGATCTTCTTCTTGGCGTCGCATTCAAGATCAGAGAAGCTCGACTGCATCAGGGGTGTGCTCACTCTAAACCGGGTATTGGCGAGATTGTCTCAAGCCACAGTCCCCCACAAAACGGCCGCCTCTAAAAACAAAGGTTTTTTGCGCCCTTCCGCAGGTAAAAGGCCAGCTCGCGTTGCAACCACGTGGGGCTTTACTGGCCGGAAAGGCTTTGTGTGCTATCTTGATAATACATTTACGCCATAAATCACCTCGCCGGTTTTTCTTGTGGCCCCGCCGTCGAATAGGTACTCTTTATTATTGTTTATCACTGGGTTGTTATAGCGTTTTAAGCTCCATTCCATTCCTATCCGGTAAGATTTTGGGTCGCCCTTTATGACTTTTGTCTCTTTGAAAGCCAGCGTTGCGCCGGATTTTTCGGGGATCTCTTCTATGCTGCCTTCAACGGCAGTATGAGTGATCTCTCTTCTTCCGTGAACGAGAGGTCGTCTGCTGATTAGGGTGCCGCTAAATTTTCGCCGGGAACTATCGAATGAGATGTCGGTGAGGCTGCTCGTGGTGGTGAACCCCGTGGCCTTCCATCTATACCTGATTTTTATGCCTGGGGATTCCATTAGGTCAGCGATGGATTCTGCGGCCAATTCCGCTTTTCCTTGGTTTATGCTATGTTGCCGATCCCATTCGTTTTCAATGCGTTTTATTTCTGATCGTGCTTTGTCGGAAAATCGACCTTCAGGCCTCTCTTTTAAGTAGCGAGACAGGCCAATGTGGCGCTCATGTAGCGTAGGTCGTCCATATTTCTTGAACCCGGCTGCTGCACTATTGAAGAAGGCAGCGTCTTCGTTGTGTCTTCTTATTTCTTCTTTCTGAACTGCGTCCGATAGATGCTTTCTGACCGACTCGTTAAAGATCTGAGAGCTTTTTTGGTCATCTTTGGGATGCGGTAGTTTGTCCTCTATCTGTGCAACATAGTCATTTAAAATATTATCGCGAGCTTTGTATTCGAATTCAACTAAAGGGAACCGCAAGAGGATTTTTTGACTTACCTGTTTGTCTATGTCGGCGGTGATCTCTTTTCTCCCCCGCGCGAGGTAGGTATATAGCTTTCCGTCGGGGTATTCCGGAGTCAGGCTCATTATGGTTCTGATGTAGTCCACCAATAGTTTCTGACGATGTCTTACTTCACCCAGTTCCGCATCTTTAATCCAGCTTTGGGTGATTGAAAACGTCTTTTCAAGTAGCCGCGCGTGAATGAAGAAGTCGAGGGACGATTCATCAGCTGCGGAGAATGCCTTTTGTCTTTTGTGATGCTTTAGTATTTCTGCAATTTCTTTCGATAAGGATTTCCCGGCCGACAGTAAGTCTTCCGGCTTAAGTTCCTGTGTTGAGCTTTGGTTGATGTTTCTAGAGTGAGACTCTAGGATGTCGGCAGCGCTCAGAAGCTCCGATATTTCATATTGTGACCCTGTGGCTCTCAGTATTTTAGCGAGGCCATTTGCCTCAGCCATCCTTAGAGGCGTTCTTCTGCCGCGTTCTTTCGCTATGTCATGTGCGTCTTTTATCGCTACGTACTTTTCTAGCCCTTCTGAGGAGGCCATTAGCATGCTTAAGGGGACGTAATGGATTCTGCCAAGCTGTAGGAGTGGCCATAGTTCGTGATCGGACGTTCCTGATAACGAGACTATGCTAACCTTCGCGATATCTCCGTTTGTCTCAATAATAGTCCCCTTTGCATAGGCATGTTGGCTGATATTGCTGCCTGCAAAATAAATTACGATATCATCGCCTGGTTTGTATTTGTCAAAACAGCCAGGAAGGCTGAGCATGATAAGTAAAGCGAGAAAAAAGCGCCGCATTGCTTGCCCCTTGAAGGCTTCTATGGGTTTATTGTTGGTGGTTTTTGTCGTTGGGTTTTTGCTGTGCGGCATAGGCTCGATTCGGTTATTATTGGCTGTAATATTTATTGTGACGGCTGCGGCTTTCTTTGACTGATAGAGGCCCGCTAGATAGCATATAAATACCAATGAGGGTTTCTTTAAGCCGAGATTTTTTATTCTTGCCGCTTGAGGGGGCTCAAGGTCTCCTAAGGCGGAGGTCACATTGTTATGTGGTCTATCATTGGTTGTTCGTTGGGATGCGAATTGAGTTAAATCACCATCCCCGAAAAGTCGTAATGCATGCCCCGCTCCGGCTCCTGCAGGAAATTGCCCTGTACATAGTCGACCCCGAACTGCCATAGGGTGGCCATGCTGTTCACGTCTTCCAGATAGCCGGCGATGACTTTCTTGTGCAGCTGCTGCGCGTTGTCGATGACCTGCTTGCAGGCCTGCTGGGTTTCCGCATTGCTGCCGATCTCGGCGGTGAGGGTGGCGTCCAGCTTGAGGTAGTCCGCCGGCAGGTGCTTGACCAGCTGGAAGGGGTTCAGGCCGCTGCCGAAGTGATCCAGACAGAAGCCGCAGTTGAGCTCCTTGATGCCGCGAAAGGCTTGTTTGGCCTGGTTGAGCTGGGTGACCGCCACCGGTTCGTTGAGCTGGAAGATCAGCCGGTGGCCCTCCACCCCGGCGTCCTTCAGCGCCTGGCCCACATCGGTGAGGAAGCTGTCGTCTTCCAGGGTGGGGCCCGAGAGCTTGATCATCAGCTCGGTGCCCTGGGCGTTGCGCTGTTGCAACACGCGCACCGCTTCGCTCATCACCCAGCGGTCGAGCTGCGGCAGCAGGCCCCAGCTCTCCGACTGCGGGATGAACTGGCCGGGCAGGACCAGCTTGCCCTCACGGTCCTGCATGCGCAGGCGCACCTCGTAGCGCTCCACGCTCTCGCCCTGCAGGCTGGCCACGGGCTGAAACACCAGGTGGAAACGGTCTTCCTCGGCGGCGGTGGCCACCAGTTCGCGCAGCTGCTCGCCGGCGCCGGTTTCGCCGCCTTCTTCCTCATCGCTGGACGTCGGCAGGTGTACCCGGTTGCCACCCTGCACGCGCGCGGTGTCGGCGGCCTGGTGGGCGGCGTCCAGCGCTTGCTGGGCATTGGAAGCGTCGGCCACCATGGACACGCCGATGGAGCAGGTGCTGGTGACGGTGCGCCCGCCGGACTCGGTGACCAGCGCTTCCACGGCATGGCGTATCGCTTCGCCCAGGGCGATGGTCTCGTGCACGCCGGCCTGCTCCAGCACCACGGTGAAGGCATCGTCGCTGAAGCGGGCCGCCAGGCCCTGATCGGCCTGCTCGGCGCGGATCAGGCCGGCGACATCGGTGATCAGCTGGTCGATGGCGGTGATGCCCAGGGTCAGCTGGATCTGCTCCAGGTTGTCCAGGGCGATGTAGAGCAGGCCGTGGCTCTGTTCCGCGCCTTCGGCGTTTTCGCTGATCAGCCGCTGCAGGTGCTCCATGAAGTAGCTGCGGTTGTAGAGCCCGCTGAGCAGGTCCTGTTTGCTCAGGGTGTCCAGCTGCGCCTCCAGCGCCCGGCTGTCCGCCTGTTCGCGGATCAGGACCTGGGTGCAGGGCTCGCCGTCTATGCTGGCCGGCGAGAAGTGCAGGGTCACCTGGCTGGGCACATCGTCGCTGATGATGGACAGCTCCAGCTCGTCCTGGCTGTGATCGCCCTTGTTGTAGCGGCGCAGGAAGTCTTTCATGCTGCCCTGGTCGTCCGGGGCGATCATGTCGAGGAGGGGCGTGCCCTCGATGTCCTCGAAGCTGTCCACGCCGAAACGCTCCAGATAGGCACGGTTGGCGTAGAGGTGCATGCCTTCGTGGACGTAGGCGATGGCGTCCCGGGAGCTTTCCAGCAGCAGCGAGCAGCGTTTTTCGGTTTCCCGCAGCGAGGCCTCCAGGCGGCGCAGGCGGCGCCGGTCGCGCAGATTGCGCAGCTCCCGCTGCAGCACCCGGGAGAGGTGCTCCAGGTCCTGCTTGCTCACCAGGTCGGCCGCGCCCAGGCGCATGGCCTCCCGGCGCACATCGCCATCGTCCACGTCGTTGATGGCCACCAGCGGCAGATCCTTGCCGCTGTGCTTTATCTGTCGGACGGCCTCGTCCAGGCTCAGCTCCGCCATGCCGGTGGAGCACAGGAAGAGATCGAAAGTCTTCTCGGCCAGGGCCTGCTGCAGGTCCTCGGCGTCTTCCGCCTGGCTGGCGCGCACCGCCTGGCCGGCGTTGCGCAGCACGCTGATCAGCATCTCGGCGTCGTTCAGGGATTCCTCGGCCACCAGCAGGCGGAGGATGTCGTCGTTCTTGCTCATGTACTATCCGTTAGCCCGGTGTGGACCACACCGGGTCGAATTCCCCACCGGCAGTCTGCTCCGCGGCCGCGTTGCGGAAATCGAACTGGCTGAAGTTGTCGGTGGATTCCAGGGCCTTGCCCAAGCGTACCGTGCTTTCGCTGCCCATGCCGCGAATCCGCGCACGTCGCCCGCTCTGGAAATGCAGCCCGGGGGTGGCGAGGCTTACCGGTTGATCCAGCGGCAGCACCTCGGGCAGCAGCAGGCCGCGCTCTTCCGGGCCGAAGCGGCCATCGTCCAGTTCGGGGCTGAGCATCACCGGGGCGGGGCTGGGGGCGATGACCTGCACGCCCACCTGCAGCCCTTCGCCCTTGATCTGCTTCATCCAGCGCACCACGCCCACATGCCAGAGACTGGCGGCCTGGTGCTCGCCCAGTTCGCGGATGCCGATCAGCTCGCCCACCTGTACCCGAGCGGATTGGCTGGGGTCCGAGAGCAGGCAGTAGCCGCCCGCGCTGATGTTCACCAGCCGCCAGCGCGGCGCCTGGGCGGTGCTGGCGCGCGCCACCGGGGCGGGCTTGCCGGTGTCGGCGGCTTGGGCTTGCTCCAGTTCGGAGGGGTAGACCAGCTCCCAGACATCGCTCCGTTCGCCCTCTTCCTGGCCGGCCGGGGCGACGTCCCGGGCGACGAAACGCGAGGCCTGCTGTTCCCCGCTCACACCCTGCTCGTGGGCTAGCGCGCGATGCACCGCCGACAGGCCCGCCACCACTTCGGCGCGGCCGCTGCTGTGGCTGCGGCTGTACTGGCGCCGCGGCACCACCCCCAGCGCCAGCATGGCCCGCTGGATCAGCGCCGCCTGCGGGTGGGGCTGGGGCCGGGCCCAGAAGCGCCACCAGCGACGCGGAGGGCTGAGCTCCTGCTGCATGGCCTCCATCATGCCGGTGGTGTCCAGAAGGTGGGTGTTGGCCTGTTGCTCGCCGCGCTGGCTGCCGGGCAGGGGGCCCTGGTCGCCGTGCAGATTCACCCGGAACATGGCCTCGATGCCGGCATCGCCGGGGCGCAGGCGGGCATGGCCCGCCCAACGCTCCAGCAGCCGGTCCAGGTGCTGGATCTCGTCCTGGCGCATGCGGTAGGGGCCGGCGGCGGCCAGCAGCACCAGTCGCAAATAGCGCCGGGCCACGGTCTGCTGGTTCTTGGCGCCGGGGGCGGCCACTTCCAGGTCCAGCAGTTGGCGGGCCGCGGCCAGCCGATAGAGTTCGTGCACGGTCTGCCAGCTGCCCGGGGTCGGCGGCTGATAGACGAGGAAGTGCTCGGTGATGGCGGTGGCCGTGTGGTGCAGGGCCTGCTCCACGGCCCGGGCCAGGGCCTTCCTGCCCAGGCGGCCGTGACCGCGCAGGCAGTCCTGCAGGACGATGCGCCAGGCGGTGGCCGCCTGTTCATGCAGGCCCGCCACCAGCTCCGCCTGCTTGCGCGCGGCCTCGCGCAGGGGGAACTCGCTGCCCAGATACTCCCGCCGCAGCCCCTCGCTGATGTAGTTCAGGGTCTCGGCAAGTTGCTCCAGCAGCGCGGCGCGGGCCGGTGGCTTGATCTGCAGATGGTTGGTTTCGTCCAGCGCCTGATAGAGCAGACGGCTGGTTTCCCGGACATTGGCCATGGGCAGGCTGGCGCGCCAGGCCTCCATTGCCTTGGGCCGGAAATCGAAGCTCTCGCGTGTCGCCTTGTGCTGGGCGGGCAGGGCCCAGTCTACGCCGATGTAATCGTCCATGGCCGAATCGTTTTTTTCATTTTGGCTGGGGATCGTTCGAGTATAACAGGCGTTGTTTGAAAACCAATTCAGCTTTGCGGCGTAGGCGTCGGTGCGAGAAGGGTTTTGTTGGGCTCGCCGGAAATTTCCCGCACCAGGCGGGGCAGCAGATAGCCCGGCAGTCTTGCGGCCATCTGTCGCCAGAGGGCGACAGCACGGGCCTCGGGCAGGTCGAAATGGCGCGCGCCGCGCACCCGGTCCAGCAGGTGCAGGTAGTAGGGCAGCACGCCGATGTCGAAGAGCCTTTCACTCAAGGCGCACTGGGCCTCCAGGGTGTCGTTCACGCCTTGCAGCAGGACCGCCTGGTTGAGCAGCATCGCCCCGGCCTCGCCCAGCGCCGCCACGGCCCGGGCGACGCTGGGGTCCAGTTCGGCCGCGTGGTTGGCGTGGATGACCACCACGCTGCGCAGGCGGGATTCGCGCAATTGCCCGAGCAGCGTTTCGTTGACCCGATCGGGCAGTACCACCGGCAGGCGGCTGTGGATGCGCAGGCGGCGCAGCTGGGGCAGGGCCTCCAGTTCCCGCAGCAGTTCGCCGAAGCGTTGATCGCTCAGGCTCAAGGGGTCGCCGCCGCTGAGGATGATTTCCTGGATTTCCGGATGGGTGCGCAGGTAATCCAGCGCCGGCTGCCACTGGCTGCGGCTGCTCTGGGCCTCGGGGTAGGGGTAGTGGCGGCGAAAGCAGTAGCGGCAGTGCACCGCGCAGGCACCGGTGGTGATCAGCAGGGCGCGGCCGTGGTATTTGTGCAGCACCCCCGCGCCACCGTGGGCGGCCAGGTCGCCCACGGGGTCGGCGACGAAGCCCGGTGCTTCGTCGAACTCCGCATCCAGGGGCAGCACCTGGCGCAGCAGCGGGTCGTCGCTGCGGCCCGGCTGCATGCGGGCGATGAAGGCCCGCGGCACGCGCAGGGGAAAGAGGCCGGCGGCGCGGCGTGCGGCGGGCAGCAGATCGGCGGGCAGGTCGAGCAGCTGCAGCAATTCCCGCGGGTCGCGCACGGCTTCGGCATATTGCCGCTGCCAGGAGGCGGGGGCGGGGCTGGTGGTTTTGGCATGTACACTCATGGGGCGCATTCTAACCGTTCTAACGGCGCGGTATTTCCGTTAGCATTCCGCGTCTGCGCACTGCATCGAGGAAATCAATGGCGACTTTCAGCACCAACGAGTTCAAGGGCGGCCTGAAGATCATGCTGGACGGCGACCCGTACAGCATCGTCGAGAACGAGTTCGTCAAGCCCGGCAAGGGCCAGGCCTTCAACCGGGTCAAGGTCCGCAACCTGAAGACCGGCAAGGTCATCGACCGCACCTTCAAGTCCGGCGATTCGGTGGAAGCCGCCGACGTGGTGGAGACCGAGCTGCAGTATCTCTACAACGACGGCGAGTTCTGGCATTTCATGGACCCGGCCTCCTTCGAGCAGGTGGCCGCCCCGGCGGCGGCGCTGGCCGATGCCGGCAAGTGGATCAAGGAGCAGGACCTCTGCACCGTGATCCTGTGGAACGGGGCGCCGCTGTCGGTGGATGCGCCGAATTTCGTGGAGCTGACCATCACCGAGACCGATCCCGGCCTCAAGGGTGATACCAGCAGCGGCGGCAACAAGCCGGCTACCCTGGAGACCGGTGCGGTGGTGCGTGTGCCGCTGTTCGTCCAGGAGGGCGAGGTCATCCGGGTGGATACCCGCACCGGCGACTACGTCTCCCGCGCCAAGGGCTGAGCGGCCCCGTGGCGGTGGACTGGCGGCCGCAAGCCTCGCTGGAGGCCCTGCGCCGCCGGGCCGATGCGCTGGCCCGGATACGGGCGTTCTTCGCCGAGCGCGGCGTGTGGGAGGTGGAAACCCCCCTGCTCGCCGCCGCCGGCAGCACCGACCCCCAGGTCGAATCCCTGGTCGTGCACTACGACGGCCCCGGCGCGCCCGCCGCCGGGCGGCTGTGGCTGCAGACCTCTCCCGAGTTCCACATGAAGCGCCTGCTGGCCGCGGGGGCGGGCAGCATCTATCAGATCGGCAAGGCCTTTCGCCGCGATGAGTGCGGCCGCTGGCACAACCCGGAATTCACCCTGGTGGAGTGGTATCGGCCCGGCTTCGATCAGTGGCGGCTGATGGACGAAGTGGCCGCGCTGGCCTGTGCGCTGCTCGGCGAGCGGCCGGTGCGGCATCTGAGCTACCGCGAGGCTTTCGCCGAGGCGGGTGCCCCGGACCCGCTGGAGGCGGGCACGGACGAGTTGCGCGCCTATGCGCTGGGCAGGGGCCTGGTGGATGAGGCCTTCACGCTCGCGCGCGACGGCTGGCTGGATCTGATCATTTCCCAGTGCATCAGCCCGGCGCTGGGGCGCGGGGAGCTTTGCTTTCTGCACGGCTTCCCGGCAAGCCAGGCCGCGCTCGCCCGGCTGGACCCGGAGGATACCCGCACCGCCCGGCGCTTCGAGTTGTTCATCGAGGGGCTGGAGATCGCCAACGGCTTCGAGGAGCTGGCCGACAGCGCCGAGCAGGCACGGCGGTTTCGCGCCGAGGCCGCGGCGCGCATCGATCGCGGCGAGGACTGCCCGGCGGTGGATGAGCGCCTGCTGGCGGCGCTGGCGCACGGCCTGCCGGACTGCTCCGGCGTCGCGCTGGGACTGGATCGCTTGATTGCCCTGGCCTTGGGGGGCGATAGTCTGGCCCAGGTCATGAGCTTCACCCTCCCGAACGCCTGAACTTCGGCGTCGGCGCGGCTCAGGGCCGCGATGCCCCTGTTCAACCGCTGCACCCAAAGGTAATCGCCAACATGCGCCGCTTCGCCCGCCGCCTGCTCTTCGCCTGCTGCCTGCTGCCCCTGCTCACCGCCCAGGCCGGCTCCCTGACACTGCGCGGCGAACTCAGCCAGGGCAGCCTGCTGCGCGGCCAGGTGCCGGCGGGCAGCCAGGTGCTGCTCGATGGCGAATCGCTGCGCCTGTCCGAGGACGGCCATTTTGTCTTCGGTCTGGGCCGCGATCATGGGCCGGAGGCGGTGCTGGAACTACGTTACCCGAACGGCGAGCGCGAGCGGCGGGTGCTGGCGGTGGCGCCGCGGGCGTATCAAATTCAGCGCATCGACGGTCTGCCGCCGCGCAAGGTGACCCCGAAAGAGTCGGACCTGCGGCGGATTCGCGCCGATGGCGCGCTGGTGCGCGAGGCGCGCCAGCGGGATGATGCGCGCACGGACTTCACGGCACAGTTCGTCTGGCCCGCGCCCGGGCGCATCAGCGGGGTCTACGGCAGCCAGCGGATTCTCAACGGCGAGCCGCGCCGACCCCATTACGGCATCGACATCGCCGCGCCCACGGGCACGCCGGTGGTGGCCCCGGCGGCGGGCATCGTCACCGTGGCGCATCCGGACATGTTCTTCTCTGGTGGCACCCTGCTCATCGACCATGGGCATGGGGTGAGCTCCGCGTTCCTGCATCTGGACAAGCTGCACGTGGCAGTGGGGCAGCGGGTGGAGCAGGGCGAGCGCATCGCCGACGTGGGCGCCACGGGGCGGGTAACCGGGCCGCACCTGGACTGGCGCATCAACTGGTTCGACCGGCGGCTGGATCCGCGGCTACTGGTGGAAGGCGAGCCCCCGGCCCTGTAAGCGCCCGCTGGCCCGGCACCGGGTCGTACCGGCAGCAGGCCCGAGGGCGCGGATGATAGCCGCGATTCCCGCTCTGCCAGGGACCTGCTCTGCCAGGGGAGGCTCGCGGCCATGAGCCGCGGCTACGGGGCCTTCGTCCTCGTCCACTCCGGTTCCTTGAACACCTCCACCAGAAAATCCACGAAGGCGCGCACCTTGGCCGGCACGTGGCGGGTGCGCGGATACACCGCCTGCACCACGAGCTCCTCCGGCCGGTGGTCCTGCATGAAGCTCAGCAACTCCCCGCTGGCCAGTGCCTCGGCGGCGAGGAAGTCCGGTGCCAGGATGATGCCTTCCCCGGCGATGGCGGCGCTGAGCAGCGCGCCGCCGTTGTTGGCGCGCATGCGCCCGCTGACCGGGATCTGTCGCTGCTCGCCGCGGCTGTCGGTGAGCCGCCAGTGGTTTTGGTAGGGCTGGTAGCTGTAGCACAGGCAGCTGTGCTCGCTGAGCTCCGCCAGCGTGGCCGGTGTGCCCGCGCGGCGCAGGTACTCGGGGCTGGCGCAGAGCAGGATGCGGGTGCGGGCCAGGGGGCGCGCATGCAGGCTGGAATCCTGCTGGCGGCTGACGCGGATGGCCAGATCATAGCCTTCCTCCACCAGGTCCACGAAGCGGTCGTTGTAGTCCACGTCCAGTTCCAGCTCCGGATAGCGATGCAGGAACTCGCTCAGCCGTGGCGCCACATGCCGCAGCCCGAAAGAGAGCGGCGCGTTCAGCCGCAGCTTGCCCCGGGGGCTTAGCTGCAGACGGCTCACCGAGGCTTCCGCCGCGGCCACTTCCTCCAGAATGCCCTGACAACGCTCGTAGTACTCGCTGCCCGCCTGGGTGAGCGCGAGTCGGCGAGTGCTGCGGTTGAGCAGGCGCGCCTGCAGGTGTTGCTCCAGCCCGGCCACCTGCTTGCTGATCATGGACTTGGAGATCCCCAGCTGGCGCGCCGCCGCCGAAAAGCTGCCCTGGTTGACCACCTGTACGAAGCTCTGCATGGCGGCGATGCGATCCATGGTCCTGGCCCTCGTTCTTTAAATGGAAACAATGAGTTTATCTGATTGCGGATTGTTTCCCACGTCCTGGGGGCCTAGTGTCTTCTTTATCGCAGTCCCGTCAAAACAGGAGCAATTTCCATGAGCAAGGTTCTCGTTCTTTACTACAGCACTTACGGGCACGTGGAGACCATGGCCCAGGCCGTGGCGGAGGGCGTGCGCGAGGTGGAGGGCGCCCAGGTGGATATCAAGCGGGTGCCCGAGCTGATGCCGGAGGACGTGGCGAAGCGGGCCGGTGTGAAACTGGACCAGGCGGCCCCCCTGGCGAGCCCCGAGGAGCTGGAAAACTACGACGCCATCATCTTCGGCACCCCGACCCGCTTCGGCAACATGGCCGCCCAGATGCGCAACTTCCTCGACCAGACCGGCGCGCTCTGGGCCGGCGGCAAACTGGTGGGCAAGGTGGGCAGCGTGTTCACCTCCACCGCCAGTCAGCATGGCGGCCAGGAGACCACCCTTACCTCGTTCCACACCACGCTGCTGCACCACGGCATGGTCATCGTCGGCGTGCCCTACACCACGCCGGATCTGACCGAGTTGGGCGAAGTGGCCGGCGGCACGCCCTATGGCGCCAGCACCATCGCCGCGGGTGACGGCAGCCGCCGGCCCAGCGAGCTGGAGCTGCGCATTGCCCGCTTCCAGGGCAGGCACGTGGCCCAGATCGCCGCCAGGCTGGTGCGCTGAGATGGGCCTGCTGGTAGAAGGCCGCTGGCGCGACCAGTGGTATGACACCGAGAGCACCGGCGGGCGTTTCGTCCGACCGGACACCGCCTTCCACGGCCGGGTGGGGGAGGAAGCGCGTTTTCCGCCCAACCGGGGCGCTATCACCTCTACGTTTCGCTCGCCTGCCCCTGGGCCCACCGCACGCTGATCGCGCGCAAGTTGAAGGGGCTGGAGGATGTGATCGGCGTGTCCGTGGTGCATCCCTACATGGGCGAGCAGGGCTGGTCCTTCGCGGCGTACCCCGGCGCCACCGGCGACCCGGTCAACGGCATGGACTACATGCACCAGCTCTATACCCTGGCGAAACCCGATTACACCGGGCGGGTGACGGTGCCGGTGCTCTGGGACAAGCAGACGCGGAGCATCGTCAATAACGAGTCCTCCGAGTTGCTGCGCATCCTCAACAGCGCCTTCGACCCATGGGGCAATGCGGACGTGGACCTGTACCCCGAGCCTCTGCGCGAGGAGATCGACCGGGTCAACGCCTTCGTCTACGACCGGGTGAACAACGGCGTGTACAAGGCCGGTTTCGCCACCAGCCAGGACGCCTACGAGGAGGCGGTGACGGCCTTGTTCGAGGCGCTGGATGAACTGGAGGCGCGACTGGGGAAGCAGCCCTGGCTGGCCGGTGAGCGGATCACCGAGGCCGATTGGCGCTTGTTCACCACCCTGGTGCGCTTCGACCCGGTGTACGTGAGCCACTTCAAGTGCAATCTGCGCCGGCTGGTGGATTACCCGCGGCTCTGGGCCTACACCCGGCGGCTGTATCAGGTGCCCGGCGTGGCCGAGACGGTGAATCTGGACCACATCAAGCGGCACTACTTCACCAGTCATCCGCAGATCAACCCCACCGGGGTGATTCCGGCCGGGCCGGTGGTGGATTTCGACCAGCCGGTCTGAGAGCGGCGATGAGGGCGGCCCCGGCCGCCCGTGGGAGCAGGGGGCGTTGCCGCTCGCCTGGCTTCCCACTCCCCCAGGGGTCGCTGCTTCCCCTGGGGGAGGGGGAAGCGGCGTCATGGTCCAGCAATAAACAGGCTCTAACATGGCGCCAGTCATCAGGCAGGAGGCAACGCCATGAAGCCCGTGAACCAGCAAGAAGTCTTC
The DNA here is from genome assembly GCF_009295635.1 of Alkalilimnicola sp. S0819. NCBI lineage: Bacteria > Pseudomonadati > Pseudomonadota > Gammaproteobacteria > Chromatiales > Ectothiorhodospiraceae > Alkalilimnicola > Alkalilimnicola sp. S0819. The sequence goes on from NZ_WHIW01000002.1 coordinate 167,896, forward strand.
GCCGCCGTCGTCAGCGTGGGCAGTTTTGCCCACGCCGCCCAGCGTCTGGGGATGGCGGAAGAGTCGGTGCGTGAGTACGTCCGGCACCTGGAGCGCCGGCTGGGCGTACGGCTGCTCTACGAGGGCAGCGAGGGCATGTACCTTTCCGCCTGGGGCACGGTGGTCTATTGGGAGCCCGAGCGCCGGCGCGCGCAGGCCCCGGCCGCGCGGCGCCAGGTGGCCTGAGCGGCCACAGTACGGAGCCCCCGGTCGCGCGCTCAGGCCGGGTCGGCGGGTTCCAGCAGTCGCCCCAGACGCTGGCCCATGCGCACTTTCTGTTCCACCTTGAAGCCCGCGTCCCATTCCATCTGCGCCTCGCCGAACAGCACGATGGCGGTGGAGCCCATGTTGAAACGGCCCATCTCCTCGCCCCGCTCGAAGCGCGGCGCCTCGGAGGGGGGGTAGTCCCAATGGCGTATCGCGCGGCCCCGGGGCGGGGTGATCACGCCGGCCCAGCGGGTTTCGATGCTGGCCACGTTGATCGCGCCCACCAGCACCAGCGCCATGGGGCCGTGGGCGGTGTCGAACAGGCAGACCACCCGCTCGTTGCGGGCGAACAGATTCGGCACCGAGCGCACGGTGGCGGGCTGCACGCTGAACAGGCGCCCGGGCACGTGGATCATGCGCCGCAGGCTGCCCGCCACGGGCATGTGCACCCGGTGATAGTCGCTGGGCGAGAGATACACCGTGGTGTAGCGGCCCCGCTCGAAGGCGGCGGCCTCGGCCTGGTCGCCCAGCAGCTCGCCCACGTCGTAGGCATGGCCCTTGGCCTGGATCAGGGTCCGGCCTTCGCGGATCGGGCCCAGGGCGCTGATGTAGCCGTCCGCCGGGCAGAGCACCGCCTCGGGGGCCGGGGGCAGGGGGCGGGCGTCGTGCTTGAGCGCGCGGGTGAAGAAGGCGTTGAAGTGCTCGTAATGCTCCGGAGCGGTCTCCAGCGCCTCGCTCATGTCCACGCCGTAGCGGCTGATGAACCAGCGGATAAGGCCATTTTTCCACGGCGCCCAGCGCCAGCGGGTGGCCGCGCCCACCAGGCGCGAGATGGCGTGATGGGGCAGGGCGGCGAGCAGCCGGTACTTGCGCCGGTCGGCGGCGCAGGCCCCTTCGGCGGGGTGGATATCGGGGTGTTCGGCCAAGAGTTTCAGTGTCCGTGGTGTTCGCGTATCAGGCGGTAATCCCGCGCCAGGGTATCGGCCTTGTGCGGGCCGCCGAAGAGGGCCTGCAGCTGGCCCTGCGGGTTGATCAGCAGCACCGCGGAGCTGTGATCCACCAGGTAAGCATCGTTCCCTGTCTTCGGCTCATGACGCACGTAGAGAATGCCCATGCTGCGGGTGAACGGTTCCAGCTGTGCATCCGGCCCGGTCACGCCGAGAAAGTCCGGGTGGAAGTAGGGCACGTACTCGGCGAGCCGCTCGGGGGTGTCCCGCGCCGGGTCCACCGAGACGAAGACCACCTGGGTGTCCTCGGTGAGCCCCTCGGCCTGCCACTGGGGCCAGGCGCCGCCCAGTTCCAGCAGGGTGGTGGGGCAGATGTCCGGGCAATAGGTGTAGCCGAAGAAGATCAGCGTCCACTGGCCCCGCAGCCGCTCGGGGGTGTAGGGCTTGCCGTGGTGATCCACCAGGCGGAAATCGGCGATGGGCTTGCCGCCGGGGATGTAGGTGGCGTCCAGGCCCGCCGGGCTGCCGCTGGGGCCACCACGCAGCGCGCCGCCCGTCCACAGCCCGGTGAGCAGGGCGAGCAGCCCCAGGGCCAGGATACCGAGCACGAGGGAGAGGGAAGACTTGCCTTGCATGTTCATGGTGCCGGAGTATCGCACAGCAGGCAGCGGGCGGGGAATTGGGTATCATGGGCCGCCTCGAACCAGCCACGTCTTCTAAGGAACACCATGGACGCGCTGCAGCAGCTGCCCGAAGAACTGCTTACCCTGCGGGACTGGATACGCTGGTCCGCCAGCCGCTTCAACCAGGCCGGTCTGGTCTTCGGCCACGGCACCGACAACGCCCTGGACGAGGCCGCCGCGCTGGCCTTGCACACCCTGCACCTGCCGCTGGACCTGCACCCCCAGTACTGGGAGGCGCGTCTGACCCGGCCCGAGGCCGAGGCCCTGTTCGCCCGGGTGCGCCGGCGGATCGAAGAGCGCTTGCCGCTCAGTTACCTCATCCACGAAGCCTGGTTCTGCGGCCTGTCCTTCTACGTGGACGAACGGGTGCTGGTGCCGCGCTCGCCCATCGCCGAGCTGATCGAGCAGGGCTTCCAGCCCTGGCTGGACCCGCAGCGGGTGGAGCGGGTGCTGGACATAGGCACCGGCAGTGCGTGCATCGCCATTGCCTGCGCCCACGCCTTCCCCCAGGCCGAGGTGGACGCGGTGGATATATCGGCCGATGCCCTGGAGGTCGCGCGCATCAATGTGGAACGCCACGGCCTGCAGGCGCAGGTGCAGCTGCACCAAGGGGATATCTACCAGGGGTTGCCCGCGGAGCGGCGTTACGATCTGATCGTCAGCAACCCGCCCTATGTGGATGCCGAGGACATGGCGGTGCTGGCCGAGGAGTTCCGCCGCGAGCCGGAACTGGGCCTGGCCTCCGGGGACGACGGCCTGGACTGTGCCCGGCGCATTCTCGCCGGCGCCGCCGAGCGCCTCACCGAGCACGGCGTGCTGGTGCTGGAGGTGGGCAACAGCATGCCCGCCCTGGAGGCCGCCTATCCGCGGCTTGCCTTCACCTGGCTGGAATTCGAGCGCGGCGGCGACGGCGTGTGCGTACTCAGCGCCGAGCAACTGCGCAGCCTTCCTTCCCTGTAGGAGCGCCTCCTGCAGGGGCGGTGGCATACGAGTTAAACTGCGTTCTTTCGCGCTTCCAACATTCAGGACCTGCAAGCCCATGTCCGGTAACACCTTCGGCACCCTCTTCACCGTCACCACCTTCGGCGAGAGCCACGGCCCGGCGCTGGGCGCCATTGTCGACGGCTGCCCCCCGGGCCTGGCGCTCACCGAGGCCGATCTGCAGCACGATCTGGACCGCCGCCGCCCGGGCACTTCCAAATATGCCACCCAGCGCAAGGAGCCGGACCAGGTGCGCATCCTCTCCGGCGTTTTCGAGGGGCGCACCACCGGCACCCCCATCGGTCTGCTGATCGAGAACACCGACCAGCGCTCCCGGGATTACGGCAAGATCGCCGAAACCTTCCGCCCGGGCCATGCCGATTACAGCTACCAGCAGAAGTTCGGGCTGCGGGACTACCGCGGCGGCGGGCGCTCCTCGGCCCGGGAGACCGCCATGCGGGTGGCCGCCGGGGCCATCGCCAAGAAGTGGCTGGCCGAGCGCTACGGGCTGCGTATCCGCGCCTGGCTCTCGCAGATGGGCGAGCTGGAGCTGGCGCTCAAGGACTGGGCCGTGGTGGAGACCAATCCCTTCTTCTGCGCGGATGCCGAGCGGGTGCCGGAGCTGGAGGCGATGATCACCCAGCTGCGCCGGGACGGCGACTCGGTGGGTGCGAAGGTCAGCGTGATCGCCGAGGGGCTGCCGCCCGGCTGGGGCGAGCCGGTGTTCGATCGGCTGGATGCGGACATCGCCAAGGCGCTGATGAGCATCAACGCGGTCAAGGGGGTCGAGATCGGCGCGGGCTTCGCGTCGGCGCGCCAGCGGGGCACCGAGCACCGGGACGAGATCACCCCGGAGGGCTTTCTCTCCAATAACGCCGGCGGCGTGCTGGGCGGGATCTCCACCGGGCAGGATCTGGTGGCCCATCTGGCCCTGAAACCCACCTCCAGCATTACCACGCCGGGGCGTTCGGTGAATCTGCGGGGCGAGCCCACCGAGGTGATCACCACCGGGCGCCACGATCCCTGCGTGGGTGTGCGCGCGGCCCCCATCGCCGAGGCCATGGTGGCCCTGGTGCTGATGGATCATGCCCTGCGCCAGCGGGCCCAGAACGCCGATGTGGAGAGCATCACGCCGGTGATCCCGGCCGCGCCGGAGGGTTGATGCCGGCGGTGCCCTACTGGCGGCTGGCCTCCTTCTATTTCTGCTTCTTCGCCATCCTCGGCGGCCTGGTGCCCTACTGGTCGCCGTATCTGCAGTATCGGGGCTTTTCCGCCGCCGAGATCGGCGAGCTGGTGGCCATCCTGCACGCCACCAAGATCATCGCGCCCAATCTCTGGGGCTGGCTGGCCGATCGCAGCGGCCGGGGCATGCTGGTGGTGCGCCTGGCCGCGCTGGGCGCCATGGTGAGCTTCGCCGGCGTGCTGCTGGGGGACGGCTACTGGTGGATGGCGCTGGTGATGGCCACCTACAGCTTTTTCTGGAACGCGGCGCTGCCTCAGTTCGAGGCCAACACCATGAACCACCTGGGGCGGGCGGATCATCTCTACAGCCGGGTGCGCCTGTGGGGCTCGGTGGGCTTCATCGTCGCGGTGATCGGGCTGGGAGAGGCGATAGACCGCTGGGGGCTGACGGTGCTGCCCCCCGGGCTGCTGCTGATCTTCGCCGGCCTGTTCCTGGCCGGCGTGGTCTCGCCGGAGAAGCGGTACGTCCTGGGCGGCGAAGCCCCCGCGCCTTTTCTGCGGGTGCTGTGCCGCCCGCCGGTGCTGCTGTTCTTTCTGGTGTGTTTTCTGCTGCAGGCGAGCCATGGGCCGTATTACGCCTTCTTCAGCATTTATTTGCAGGATCACCAGTACTCCGCCACGGCCATCGGCTTGCTGTGGTCCGTGGGCGTGGTGGCGGAGATCGGCGTGTTTCTGCTCATCCATCGCTGGCTGCCGCGCTACGGCCCGCGCCGGCTGATGACGGCCGCCCTGCTGCTGGCGGCGCTGCGCTGGCTGCTGATCGCCACGGCGGTAGGCTCCTTGCCGCTGCTGATCTTCGCCCAGACCCTGCACGCGGCGAGTTTCGGTGTGTACCACGCGGTGGGCATCTATATGGTCAACCGCCTGTTTGTCGGCGCCAATCAGGGGCGTGGCCAGGCGCTCTACAGCAGCCTCACCTTTGGCGCCGGGGTGGCCTTGGGCAGCCTGCTGGCCGGCTATGGCTGGGAGGCGCTGGGCGGCGCGCAGACCTTCCTGCTGGCGGCCCTGCTGGCGGCGGGCGCGGGGGCGGTCGCCCGCTGGGGGCTGCCGCGAACCGTGTAGGAAGACCCTGTGCTGGCGGAAAGGTTCCGCCCTCTGGCATGCGTGCTAATACGCATGGCGGCTCGCCGGCTATGGGGCCATCCTTCAAGTACACGAGACGACCAGCCTGGGCTGGCGGAGGGTAAGGCGATGAAAGCGGTAATGGTGTTGGTGATGGTTGCGGCGCTGGGGCTCGGCAGCGCGGGATTCGCAGCGGACCGCAACGATGGGCGGTTTTATCACGTGATTCTGGGATCGACCGCCGATGAGTGGATACCGGCGGACCTGGGACAGCGTGACCCGCGGGAGCCGATCGCCGACTCGCAGGGCCTGGACGAACAGCGGGCTTCGCGGCAGGAGGCGGAAACCGACGAGGTGGAAACCACGGCGGAGGCGCCGATCTTCGTGCCGTTCAGTGATCCGGAGGAGGAGTATCTGAATACTCTGGGCTGACGGTAATCGCCCGGTGCCGCCGCGGAAGCGCCCGCTTCCGCGGCGGCACCTTCGGGCGCCGATCGGAAGCCACCTGCCCCTGCATCAGTTTCCGGCGGGCGTCGCGGTCGCGGCGCACACGTAGCCCAGCGTCAGTACGCTCAGGTAGCTGCCTTGGTCGATCGCGGTGCCGATGATCCAGTGCTTGCCCAAGCGCAGGGGTTTTTCCATCCGGCTGTGGCCGCAGATAGCCGCCGTCACGTCGGCAATCCTGTCCTCCAGGGCGTTGTAGTAGCGCTCCCGTCCGCGCGGCTTCTCTATCACGCAGCCGATGAGCTCATGTCGCAGCCCGGCGTAGGTGATTTTCCCCGGGTCGACCAGCCGAAGATTGGTCATGCTTCGCAACTTCCGGCTGCCTGAACTGCGCCACGCTTTCCGTTATGACACGCTGTTTCGCAGCGCCCGTTCACCGGACTCCGCAGGACGCCAATGGCAGGCAGAACCCTTTGCGACAAGCTCTGGGACGCGCATCTGGTCCGCGAAAACGCGGACGGCTCGGCGCTGATGCCCGGCGGGGCCTGTCGCGTACGGTCGGTTAGCGGGGCTGACGCAGAGTCCTTGCGGGCTTGATCATGGTCTCACTTGCAATGTTGGCTCGCGGGGTACCATGTGCGATTCTGTGATGCATGCGTAACACATGAGGGCAGGGCCATGAGCGACGCCACCTTTACCTTTCGGGTCGATCAGGACTTGAAGGCAGAGTTTGCCAATGCGGCCCGGTCGCATGACCGGACCGGGGCACAGCTTTTGCGTGATTTCATGCGCAGTTATGTGGCCCAGCAACAGCAGGCCCAGCGCCATGAGGATTGGCTGGCCGACAAGGTGGAACTGGCGCATGCTTCGGCTGAAGCCGGCAAGCTGGTGCCGGCGGCGGACGTTGAGGCGCATTTCGCCGCCCGACGAGCCGCCACCCGCGCCAAGCTGGCGCCAGGGAATTGATGGAGCTGTTGTGGACGCCAGAGGCAGTCCAGGATCGCGACGAGATATACGACTATATAGACGCGGATAACCCCCAGGCGGCCTTGTCGCTGGACGAGCTGTTCTCCGCTGGGGCCCGAAGGCTTTTATCCCATCCGCACAGTGGGCGGCCCGGACGGGTCCCGGACACCATGGAATTGGTGGTGCATGGCAGCTACATGCTGGTGTACGAGCTGCGGGGCAGTCAGATACGCATACTTGCTGTGGTGCATACCGCTCGATGCTGGCCTTCGCCGGGTCCCGCTTGATTCAGCGTCCTGTTGCTGTTGCGGCCTCTGCGCAAAGCGCATCCAGCGAGAGCACGCTAAGGCGCCCGCCCTGGTCTATCGCGGTGTCGATGATCCAGTGATTGCCCAGCCGCCGGGGTTCTTCCACCCGGCTGTGGCCGCAGACAACCGCTGACACGTCAGGCAGTCGCGTTTCCAGGGCGTTGTAGTAGCGTTCCCGCCCGCGGGTAAGCCGCTCGGCCAGGGGGCTGTTGCTGCCGGCGGCCTCCAGTGCCTGTCGGCAGTCCAGCCAGGTGTCGAACTCCGCCGGCACTTCGGCGTGGACTATCACCGCCAGACCCTGCTCGGTGGGAACCTCCACAGCGATGGGCAGTGTTTCCAGCGCATCTGCAATGTCCAGACGCTGCAGCATTTCCAGTCGGTCCCACCACGCGCCCCCGTTGGCGAACCACAAGGGGCGTGCCCGGGGGTCGGTGGATTGAGCGGCCTCCAGCAGCATGTCTTCGTGGTTGCCTCTGACGCTGTGGAACCAGGGCTGCTCCAGCCACTGCAGGACCTCATGACTGCAAGGGCCGCGGTCCACCAGATCACCCACGCAGATCAGGCGATCTGTTGCCGGCTCGAAGCCGACGGCCGACAGCCGCTCTGCCAGCTCCGGGAAGTAGCCGTGGATATCGCCCGCCACCCAGTCCCGGCCGCGGGTATTGGCTTCCAGGCGACGGATCGGGGCCGTGCCGAAGCCCGGGGTGTATTCGCTCGTCTTGCTCATCAATGTGGCCTGTCTCGTAATTCCTGTACCACGACGCCAATAAAGCCCTGCAGCAGCCTGCGAACATCACGCGGGCCAATGAGAGCAGCCATTTCCTGGAGTTGCAGCCATTGCGCGTCGCTTATCATGCTGTGGAAGTGCGGCGGGAGCCCCAGTTCACTCGTCAGCTCGGCAAGCGCTGCGCGCAGGATCAGCGGGCGTTGCTCAGGCGGCACCTCAGGCACCTCGATCACTTGGAAGCGGTTCAACAGCGACTCTGGCAGCTTGTCCGTGCAATTGGCCGTGGCGATCCAGTTTATCTGCGTCATATCGCAGGGCGCCATCAGGTACTCGTCGTGCCAGCGACGCGCCGTCTCGGGTTCAAGCAACAGGTGCATGGAGTCCAGTATCGAGCCGTTGTGCGCCGAGGTGCTGGTCTTGTCCAGTTCGTCGACGATAACCAGTGGGTTCCGGCATTCCGCCATGAGCATCAGCTCGATCAGCTTCCCTGGCCTGGCGCTTCTCCAGCCCCGGGCGCTTCCCGTGAGCGCCATATTGTCTCGGCTGCCGCCTGCGGCAATCAGGGTGTGCGGCAGCCGGCCCAGCTCCGCTATCCGACGCGCCAGCCGACTCTTGCCGCAACCGGGAGGGCCGACCAGCAGCATCGGTTGGATGGCGAAAACCTGCGCGGGGCTCAGGGAGTGGCTAAGCAGCTGCCGGTATATCCCGTCGATCGCCTTCCCCATCCATGGAAATTCCTCCTCCAGCTGATCCCGCAACTGCACCGGGTCCGGTGAAGCCGCGGTTGGCACGTGGCGGCGTAGGGGCTCGTAGCGAAAAAGTGCGCGTTTCTCGCCGTAGTCGCCGGAGGGGGGGATGGGGCCGCGTATCACGGGCAGGCCCGCGCGTGGGATCAGGGCGGAATCCCGCATGGAAAGGCCGCTGTCCGCGTCCTTGTCCAGGCTCGGTACATCATGCTCGTCGAATACGTTCTCGGCCGCTTGCTTGTTGCTGTTCATGCTTGCCTTCCTTGATATAAAAAACTACGCACTTGTGGCGAGAACGCATATGATCATGAAATATAAAGCCAAGAGCCAGATACAAAAATGATAAAGTTCAGCCGGAAAATATATCCTCCAGCCGAGGCGCAATGGGAGTCCAGCCTGCTTGAGGCGGCGTCGGATAGCGTCGATCAGGCGATCTGTCGGCGGGTGGCCGGGGAGTGGCCTTCGGTATGCGGCGTAGCGTCTGTGCCGTTGCGGTCCGACCAGGTGGGTCCGGAGCCTCGTGTGGAGGTCATGCGGCGGATCGTGGCCCAATGGCGGACAGAACTCGGCTTGTCCCAGAATGAAGTGGCGGACATTTGGGCGAAATCTGCCCTGGTGGGGTGCGCTCGCGGGAGTGAGGCCCATGAGAGAAAGCTGCATGCCGCCCGCATTTACCTGGGGCGACTGGAGCGAGGTGATTTCCGGCGCCGCCCGCAGCGGGCGGCGGTGGCGGAGTTGTTGGCGGCGACAGGGCTGTGGCATCGGCTGTCGCCCCATGCCGATGGGGCGCCGAGCGCCATGCTGGCGGACTACGGTGCTCTGAGTGCGCGACTTTCTGCAGAGGCGGATATGCTCGATGATTTGCCGCTGGAGGATCGCCTCCGCCACGTAGGCGGCTTGCGCAATGCCCCCTGCCTGCTACCGGTGATCTTGTGTGATTTGCGCAGCCTGGCTGAAGCCTGGCCGGAAGAGCCGGGGGCGCTGCCGGTGGCTCGAGGGGTGGCTGAGAGCATGGGGCATGTGCTGTGGCAGGCCGTGCGGTGTTTGCACGGCGACGCCGGCGAGGACTGTCCCTTGCCGGACCGTCGGGCTGCGGCGCAGGCACCCCTGGTGGCACGCGCTGCTCGAGCGGTGTGGCCGCTGTTCGGGTTGAGGGTGCCGTTGCCCGCGTGGCTATTGCTGTTCGCGCTGGCGGCACTGCTTTCAAGGCATCTTTACTGTCGCGGACTGCACCGTGCAACCGGTTGGTACGGGGGGCAGGATGAGCTGGGGGATTGGCTTCTGTTGTGGTTGCTGCTGGCCGCGCAACCCGGTGAGGAGGTGCCCATGCCCGCTTATCTATTTGACGCGAGTCGATTCAGGGGTGAGCCGGGGCAGCTTTTCGCGCGAGCGGCAGCCAGGGTGGAAGCGCCGGATTTTCCGCGGGTCGAGTCGCTGCACGTCCCCTTGCGAAGGGCGCTGAGCAATGTGGGTCTGGTGGGCTGGCTCGGCGAAATGCGCAAGGCCTTGCGGGAGGATACGGTATGCGCGCCTTCCCTGGATCGGCGACTTTCCCTGGTTTGGCGGCCCGGTGCATGAGTGCTCCCAAGGGGCTTTGCGCGGATTTGAATGGCCTGCTATAAGATTGGCCACAGCCAGGTGGGAATCCGCCCCGGTCTCCGGCCAGGGCGCTGATACAGAAGGAGAAGAACAATGGGTGACGCATTTTGGGATGCTTATCGTGTGGGCAGTGCGGAGACGGATGCGTACTGGACGCGCCATCACGCCAACAAAGCAATTGGTTCGGCGAACCAGGAGGTCAGAAAGGCCAACCAGGTGATCGCCCAATACAAAGAGATGTTCCGCCAGGCCATCGCCCAGCGGAATGATCTGTATATCCAGCGCGGTGCCTGGGCGGATACGGCTCGAAGCTATGCCGCCAAGATGGGAGTGCCCGAGGAGGTAGCACACAACGAGATGAAGGCTCGCGCTCACGCTGAACGGCAGCGGCTGGGTGTGCAAAAAGTGCAAACCGACTAGCCGCTGTCGCGCCCACCTTTCCCGCCAGTTCCACCCCCCGGCCCCTGCTTCTCGCCCGGCTGTAGGGCGCCGGTGTCGGAGGGTTTGGTGGTGTCGCCCGGTTTATCCCCGCCACCGCTGGCCATGCCGGCGCCCTTGGCCGTGGCCGCGCCGGCGGGACCGGCCTTGCTGATAACCCCGCCGAAGATGGCCCGCATGCGGTTCTCATCGGCCTGCTCGCCCAGGTTCGATACCTGCTGACCCACCCAGCGCATGGTGTTCTCGGGCAGCCAGGTGACCAGGTTGAACACCTTGTGGGTGGCCACCACCACGATAATCACGGAGAGCACGGTCAGGCTGAGCCAGGCCTGAATCCCGTACCAGCTCCCCTCCATCAGCCCCGAGCTGAACACCACGAAGTTCAGCCCGATGAACGCGCCAAAGGCGTACATCAGCACCAGCGCGGCAAAGAAGCCGATCACCATCAGCGGCGGGCGCATCAGAATGCCGAGGAACATCAGATAGCCCTGGCGGCCACGATCACCGGCAAAGCCCTCGCCATCGGGCGCGGCATGAGCGGCGGCCCACAGAGCACTTGCCACGATGCTCTCGAACACCAGGATCGTCCAACTGATAATGCCCATCGCGGGCGATTCTTTTGTTCCCCGAGCCGCCCCCGGGCTTCTTCCACTCGCCCGTAGCCGCGGACAAGCGCTCCCACCTCGCAAATCCGTTCCCAATTGGCGCCTATCGGCAGTGCCGCCGCCGCGTGTTATTCGCCCGGGCAGGGCGCTGCCACTGGTCCGGCAGCCTGTGGCGTGAGCGACAGGTCCGGTCATGTCGCTATCCTTCCGGCAGTCTGAAGCGCCGCACGCTTTCCGTTATAATGCCCCGTTACGCAACGCCCGTTCACCGAACTCCGCAGGACGTCAATGGCAGGCAAAACCCTTTACGACAAGCTTTGGGACGCGCATCTGGTCCGCGAAAACGCGGACGGCTCGGCGCTGATCTATATCGACCGGCATCTGGTCCACGAAGTGACCTCGCCCCAGGCCTTCGAGGGCCTGCGTCTGGCCGGTCGCCAGCCCTGGCGCATCGACGCCAACCTGGCCGTGGCCGACCACAACGTGCCCACCACCGACCGCAGCCAGGGCATCGCCGACCCGGTTTCGCGCCTGCAGGTGCAGACCCTGGATGACAACTGCCGCGAATACGGCATCACCGTATTCGACATGAACGACCGTCGCCAGGGCATCGTCCATGTCATCGGCCCGGAGCAGGGTGCGACCCTGCCGGGCATGACGGTGGTCTGCGGGGATTCCCACACCTCCACCCACGGTGCGCTGGGTTGTCTCGCCCACGGCATCGGTACCTCCGAAGTGGAGCATGTGCTGGCCACCCAGACCCTGGTGCAGCAGAAGTTCAAGCGCATGCAGATCCAGGTCAACGGCAAGGTGGGCCCGGGGGTCACCGCCAAGGACATCGTGCTGGCCATCATCGGGCGCATCGGCACCGCCGGGGGCACCGGGTATGCGGTGGAGTTCGCCGGCGAAGCCATCCGGGAGCTCTCCATCGAAGGGCGTATGACCGTGTGCAATATGGCCATCGAGGCGGGTGCCCGCGCCGGCATGGTGGCGGTGGATGAAAAGACCATCGACTACGTGCGCGGCCGCCCCTTCGCCCCCACCGGCGAGGCCTGGGATCGGGCGGTGGAATACTGGAAGACCCTGCATTCCGACCCGGACGCCGAGTTCGACGCCGTGGTGGCGCTGGATGCCGCCGAGATCAAGCCTCAGGTGAGCTGGGGGACCTCGCCGGAGATGGTCGCGCCGGTGGACGGCCGGGTGCCCAACCCCTTCGCCGAGTCCGACGAGACCCGCGCCAAGGGCATCGCCCGGGCGCTGGAGTACATGGACCTCAAGCCGGACATGCCGATCACCGATATCCACATCGACAAGGTGTTCATCGGCTCCTGCACCAACTCCCGCATCGAGGACCTGCGCGCCGCCGCCGAGGTGGCCCGCGGCCGCCAGGTGGCGGACAACGTCAAGCTCGCCATGGTGGTGCCGGGCTCCGGCCTGGTGAAGGCCCAGGCCGAGGAAGAGGGCCTGGACAAGATCTTCATCGAGGCGGGCTTCGAGTGGCGGGAGCCGGGCTGCTCCATGTGCCTGGCCATGAACGCCGACCGGCTGGAGCCGGGCGAGCGTTGCGCGTCCACCTCCAACCGGAACTTCGAGGGCCGCCAGGGCCGGGGTGGGCGCACCCACCTGGTCAGCCCCGCCATGGCCGCCGCCGCCGCCGTGGCGGGCCACTTCGTCGATGTGAGGGAGCTGTAAATGGAAGCCTTCGTCAGCCTCAAGGGGATCGTCGCGCCGCTGGATCGGGCCAATGTGGACACCGATGCCATCATCCCCAAGCAGTTCCTCAAATCCATCAAGCGCAGCGGCTTCGGCCCGAACCTGTTCGACGAGTGGCGTTACCTGGACATCGGTGAGCCGGACGCGGACAACAGCGGCCGGCCGCTGAACCCGGACTTCGTGCTCAACCAGCCCCGTTACCAGGGCGCGCGGGTGCTGCTGGCGCGGCGCAACTTCGGCTGCGGCAGCTCCCGCGAACATGCCCCCTGGGCGCTGGAAGACTACGGCTTTCGGGTGATCATCGCCCCGAGCTTCGCCGACATCTTCTACAACAACTGCTTCAAGAACGGCCTGCTGCCCATCGTGCTCGACGAGGACACGGTGGAGCGGCTGTTCCAGGAAGTGGAGGCCAGCGAAGGCTATGAGTTGGCGGTGGATCTGCCCGAGCAGACCATCACCACCCCCGGCGGCGAGCGCATCCCCTTCGAGATCGATGCCTTCCGCAAGCATTGCCTGATCGAGGGCCTGGACGAGATCGGCCTGACCCTGCAGCACGCCGACGATATCCGCGCCTATGAACAGCGCCGCGCCGAGCAGGCGCCGTGGTTGTTCCCGGCCTAATCAATGCACCTCTGCGGTTCAATCCCCCTACGGACGTAGCGATATGAGCAAGAAGATACTGGTACTCCCCGGCGACGGCATCGGCCCGGAGATCGTCAACGAGGCGGTGAAGCTGCTGGACGTGCTCAGAAGCCGCCATGGCCTGGACGCCGAGCTCACGCAGGGCCTGCTGGGCGGCTGCGCGGTGGACGCCACCGGCAAGCCCCTGCCCGACGAGACCCTGAGCGCGGCCCGCGAGGCCGACGCCATCCTGCTGGGCGCCGTGGGCGGCCCCCAGTATGACAAGCTGGACCGTCCGCTGCGCCCGGAGCGCGGCCTGCTGGCCATCCGCAGCGAGCTGGAGCTGTTCGGCAATCTGCGCCCGGCCATTCTCTACCCGCAGCTCGCCTCCGCCTCCAGTCTCAAGCCCGAGGTGGTCTCGGGGCTGGACATCATGATCGTGCGCGAGCTCACCGGCGGTATCTACTTCGGTCAGCCCCGGGGTATCGAGCAGGCCGACGGCGAGCGCCGGGGCTACAACACCCTGGCCTACAAGGAATCCGAGATCGAGCGCATCGGCCGGCTCGCCTTCGAGACCGCCCGCAAGCGCGACGGTCGCCTGTGCTCGGTGGACAAGGCCAATGTGCTGGAGGTCTCCGAGCTGTGGCGCGAGGTGATGGAGCGCCTGCACGCCGAGTACCCGGACGTGGAACTCTCCCACATGTACGTGGACAACGCCGCCATGCAGCTGGTGCGCGCGCCCAAGCAATTCGACGTGATGGTCACCACCAATATGTTCGGTGACATCCTCTCCGACTGCGCCGCCATGCTCACCGGCTCCATCGGCATGCTGCCCTCGGCCTCCCTGGATCGCCATTCCAAGGGCATGTACGAGCCGATCCACGGCAGCGCCCCGGACATCGCCGGTCAAGGCCTGGCCAACCCCCTGGCCACCATTCTGTCCGTGGCCATGATGCTGCGCTACTCCCTGGACGAGCCGGCCCTGGCCGATCGGGTCGAGGCGGCCGTGGGCCGGGTACTGGACCAGGGTCTGCGCACCGGCGACATCCACACCGAAGGCACCCGCCGGGTGGGTACCGCCGAAATGGGCGAGGCCGTGATCGCCGCGTTGGCGGAGTAGATGGCGGCGTTTTTCACCACAGAGGCACAGAGCTGCACAGAGAAGACCTTCCTGGGCTTTCACTCTGTGCCTCTGTGGTGAAAACGAGCTCGCAGGATTCAATTTCAACCTTATGATGAGGTGAATCTATGAAACGGATTGGTTTTGTCGGCTGGCGCGGGATGGTCGGCTCGGTGCTCATGCAGCGCATGCGTGAGGAAGGCGACTTCGCCGACATCGAGCCGGTGTTCTTCACCACCTCCCAGGCCGGTCAGCCGGGCCCGGACGTGGGCAAGGACGTGCCGCCGCTGAAGGACGCCAGGGACATCGCGGCCCTGGCCGAAATGGAAGCCATCATCACCTGCCAGGGCGGCGATTACACCGAGGCCGTGTACGCCGACCTGCGCAAGAGCGGCTGGGACGGCTACTGGATCGACGCCGCCTCCACCCTGCGCATGGCCGATGACAGCGTCATCGTGCTGGACCCGGTCAACAAGGACGTGATCAGGAACGCCCTGTCCGCCGGCACCAAGGCCTATGTGGGCGGCAACTGCACGGTCAGCCTGATGCTCATGGCCATCGGCGGGCTGTTCCAACATGATCTGGTGGAATGGATCAGCCCCATGACCTACCAGGCCGCCTCCGGCGCCGGCGCGCAGAACATGCGCGAACTGGTCGCGCAGATGGGTTATCTGCACCAGGTCGGCGAGAAGCTGCTGGCCGATCCCTCCAGCGCCATTCTGGACCTGGATCGGCTGATTTCCGGCGCCATGACCGGCCAGGATTACCCCGCCGAGCACTTCGGCGTGCCGCTGGCCGGCAGCCTGATCCCCTGGATCGACAAGAAGCTGGAGTCCGGCCAGAGTCGGGAAGAGTGGAAGGCCGGGGTGGAAACCAACAAGATCCTCGGCCGCGGTTCCAACCCGGTGCCCATCGATGGGCTGTGCGTGCGCATCGGCGCCATGCGCTCCCATGCCCAGGCGCTGACCATCAAGCTGAAGAAGGACGCCCCGCTGGACGAGCTGACGCAGATGCTCGACGAGGCCAACGACTGGGTCAGCGTGGTTCCCAACGAGCCCGAGGCCAGCAAGCGGGACCTGACCCCCGCGGCGGTCACCGGCACCCTGAAGACCCCGGTGGGCCGGCTGCGCAAGCTGGCCATGGGGCCGGAGTACCTGTCCGCCTTCACCGTGGGCGATCAGCTGCTCTGGGGCGCGGCGGAGCCGCTGCGGCGGATGCTGCGCATCCTCCAGGAAGGCTGAGGCCGAGAGGTCCATGACGACTATGGCGGACGTTGATATTGCCGTAGTCGACGCCGGCGGCGCTGTCGGGGAGCTCATCATCGAGCTGCTCGAACAGCGCCGTTTTCCTGTGCGTCGGCTCCATGCCCTCAGCGAATCCCAGGCCGGCGAAGTGCTGCGTTTCGCGGGCAAGCGCATCACGGTCAGAGACCCGGCCGACTTTGACGTCGACCAGGTCCAGGGTGTGTTGCTCGGCGATGCGACCGGCGCGACCGCGGCCCTGGCCGAGCGTGCCCGGGCCGCGGGCTGCTGGGTGGTGGACGCCACCGCCCATGGGCGTGCGGCGGGTGCCGCCTTGCAGGTGCCTGGCGTCAATGCGCCCGGCGCGGAGCAGCGCTACCGTGCCTGCCCCAATCCGGCGGCGGTGGCGCTGATCCACGCCCTCGCTCCCATTGCCCGACTGGCGGGCCTGGAGCGGGTGCATGTGGCGACCTACCAGGCAGTCTCCGGCGCAGGCCGGGCCGGGGTGGAGGAGCTCGCCAGCCAGACGGCGCGCCTGCTCAATGCCCAGCCGCTGCAGACCCGTGTGTTCGAGCGCCAGATTGCCTTCAATTGCCTGGCGCGCATCGGCGAGCTGGACGCGCAGGGGGTGAGCGCCGAGGAGGCCGCCATCCTGGCCGATACCCGCGCGGTGCTGGAACTGCCCGAGCTGGCGCTCTCGGTGAGCGCGGTGCAGGTGCCGGTGTTCTTCGGCCACGGGCTGGTGGTGCACCTGCAGACCCGAGAGGCGGTGAGCCTCGGCGCGGTGCGCGAGGCGCTGGCCGCCGAGCCGGCGCTGGAGCTGGTGGAAGGGCAGGGGGGCGCGGATTACCCGACGGCGGTTGGCGAAGCTGCGAACCAGGACCCGGTTTTCATCGGCCGCCTCCGCGAGGATACGGCACAGGCGCGGAGTTTGAATTTCTGGGTCGTGGCGGATAATGTTCGTAGGAGCGCCGCTCTGAACAGTCTACTGATAGCAGAGCAGCTTGCCCGCGTTTCGGCCTGAGCGCCGCGCGGTGGGGGAGCAAAACAGAAGAACCATAACACGGTGGTGACGGCCGCCGACCCTTTGCGATAGGAATACACCATGCGACGCAAACTGACCCTCGCTTCCGCTGTCCTGGGTCTTGCCCTCCATGTGCCCGCCTGGGCACTCGGCCTGGGACAGCTGGAACAGCGCTCGGCGCTCAATGAGCCGCTGTCGGCACGCATACCTCTGACCTCGGTATCGCTGGACGAGCGGGAAACCATGACCGTGAGCCTCGCTTCCGCCGAGGCCTATCGCCGTGCCGGGGTAGAGCGGCCCTTCTTCCTCGCCAGTCTCGACTTCGAGGTGGTGGACGCCGATGGCGCCCAGCCTTACATCCGCGTGAGCACCCAGCGCCCGGTGCGTGAGCCCTTCCTGAACTTCCTGCTGGAGGTGAGCTGGAACAGCGGGCGCATGGTGCGCCAGTACACGCTGCTGCTGGACCCACCGGTCTACAGCGAACGCCGCCAGACGCCCGCCGCCGCGACCACGCCGGCGCGCGGCAGCGCCAGCCGCGCCGCTCAGCCCGCCACCACCCGGGCACCCGCCGCTTCTGATACCGGCAGTACCCGCGCCGCCGCCAATCGTAACCGCCGTGTGGCCGAAGTGCCCGCCGATGAGGGCGGCGAATACCGGGTACAGAGCAACGACACCCTCTGGGGCATCGCCCGGGACGTGCGCCCGAATGATTCGGTGAGCGTGCACCAGACCATGGTGGCCCTGTTCGAAGAGAACCCCCGGGCCTTCATCAACCAGGACATGAACCGCCTGCGCCGCGGCGCGATATTGCGTGTGCCCTCCGCCGAGCGCATCGCCGTGGGACGCGAACAGGCCCAGCAGGTGGTGAGTGAGCACGTTTCCCGCTGGCGGGCCAGCCAGCAGCAGAACGCGGCAGCCAGCGGCGCTGAGCGCGACGGCGGCCCGAGCGGCCAGAGCCAGGCGAGTGCACCGGGCCAGGCGCGACTGGAGATCATCGCCCCGCAGGCCGACGAGCGCGCGCGCGGCGATGCCGGCCTGCTGGATCAGGCCTTGGCTCCCAACGAGGACAACCTGCGTCGCCTGCAGAACCAACTGGGCCTGGCTCAGGAGCAGAGCGCCAGTCTGGAGTCCGAGAACAGCGAGCTGGAATCGCAGGTCAGCGCTCTGCGTACCGAAGTTGCGCGACTGGAGCGGCTGGTCGAGTTGCAGATGGCCCAGGGCGTGGGTCAGCCGGGGTCTTCAGTGAGCGCGGAAGGCGCGGCCGACCCGGTTGCGGAGGCATCCGCCAGCACGCCGGCCGAGCCCGCCGCGGAACAGGAACAGCCGGTGGCCGGCACGGAGCCTGGCGAAGCCGAGCAGGCTCCGCCGCAGACGGCGGCCACCCAGCCGGCCGCGCAGCCCGCGCCGCCCGAACAACCTGCCGCCCCGCCGAGCATCTGGCAGGACACCCGCATCATGGGCATTCTGGGCGCGGCCATCGTGGCGCTCCTGGGCCTGGCGTTCATGGTGCTGCGCCGTCGTCGCGACGACGGCGAGGACAGCGGCGTGGTGGAGCTGGGCGAGATTCACCGGGAGGAAGCACCTCAGGCCCAGCCTCAGGCGGCCGCCGAGCAGGCGCAAGCCGGCAGCGACGACGAGGGCGATGTGCTCGACGGGCTGGAAGTGTATCTGGCCTACGGTCGTTACGAGCAGGCCCGGGAGGCGCTGGAAGGCGCCATGCAGGCGGAACCCGCGCGCACCGATCTGCGCGTCAAGCTGCTGGAGACGCTGGCCCTGATGGACGACCGGGGCGCTTTCGAGGCCCAGGCCCAGGCCCTGTACGGGATGCTGGGCGATGCCTCCCATGGGGAGTGGCAGAAGGTTGCGGAAATGGGCCGCGCCATCGCCCCCGAGAACCCGCTGTTCGCCGATGACAGCATCGAGGACGATCAGCCGCTGGTTTCCGAGGAACTCGCGGAGCCTTTGTTCGAGCAAGACGATACCGGTCTGGGTGCCGAGGCGGCACCGGCGGAGGAAAGCCTCGAGTCGCTGGACGAATCCTTCCTGGCGTCGCCGGCCGAGCCGGTGGCTGAAGAGCCCGCCCCAGCGGCCGAAGCCAGCCCGGAGGCCGAGGCAGCCACGAACGACAGCGGGCTGGGGGATCTGGAATTCGATCTGAGCGGTTTCGGCGATGAAGCCGGCGAGACTGCAGTGAATGCCGAGCCGGCAGCCGAGGCGCAAGCGCCATCGGCGGCCGAGGACGCGGCGGCCGACAGCTTCGAGCTGGATTTCGATCTGGGCACCGGCGGCGAGGCGGCTGCCCAGTCGCCCGCCGGGAGCAACGCCGGGGAAGCCGTCGAGGAATCCGCTCCGGCCGACGCCGAAGCGGGTGAGGCCAGCTTCGAATCCGCCCTGGGTGGCGAGGACGACACGGCCTTCCCCAGCGGCGACGAGATGCAGACCAAGCTGGACCTGGCCCAGGCCTATCTGGACATGGGCGATGCGGACGGCGCGAAGGAGCTGCTCACCGAGGTGCTGGACGAGGCCGAAGGCGAGCATAAACAGCGGGCCCAGGCCATGCTGGAGCAGGTCTGAGGAAAGGCCGAGGCCGCGCCGTGGAAGCTTCCACGGCGCTTGAACATGGACACCGGGGCTTGCCCCGGTGTCTTGCCTTGGAGCAGTGCGGCGCGTGATACACCCGGTCATCAGGATCGCCCTGCTGGGCACGGCGGCGGCAGGCCTGGCCGCCGCCGACTGGCCGGCGCTCGCCCTGGGGGCGGCGTTGCTGATCACCTTGTATGCCGGGCGCCGTTTCGCCGGCCTGGGCCAGGCCATGGCCATGGCTCGCCGCCTGCGCATCTTTTATCTCACCATTGCCCTGGTGTACCTGTGGTTCACGCCGGGTGAGCCGCTGTGGGCCGCTCTGGGCCCGGTCTCGCCCAGCCGGGCGGGGCTTTGGCTGGCGCTGGAGCGGGTGGGCGCCTTGTTGCTGTTGGTGGCGGCGGTGCAGCTGCTGTTGCAGAGCACGACCCGGGGAGCATTGCTGGCGGCGATCCGCTGGTGGGCCCGACCGCTGGTGGTGTTTGGCCTGGAGCCCCAGCGCCTGGCCTTGCGACTGGTGCTGGTCCTCGATAGCCTGCCGCGACTGCGCGAACTGGTGCCTCGGCCAAGCATGCCCGCCGGCGCCCCGCGCCTGAGTGCCGTGGCCGACTACGCCGCCGACACAGTCGCCCGGGTGCTGGATGAGGCCGAGCACGCGCCCCTGCCCCGGGTGGACGTGCCCGAATCCGCCCCCCCGGCCTGCTGGCAGTGGTCCTTGCCGCTGCTGTTGGGGGCTGCCCTGTGGTATTTGTGAGCGCCTTGGCACGGAACATCCCGGCTCCGAGCTGGCCCAAAGGACCCTGAATCCCGTGACCCGCATCGCCCTGGGCATCGAATACGACGGCAGTGATTTTCGCGGCTGGCAGCGCCAGAAGGATGCGCGCTCCGTGCAGGAATGCCTGGAAGCGGCGGTTTCCCGCGTCGCCGATCAGCCGGTGGAGCTGGTCTGTGCGGGGCGCACCGATGCCGGCGTGCACGCCACCGCCCAGATCGTTCATTTCGACACCGCGGCCCACCGCTCGGAGCAGTCCTGGGTGCTCGGCTGCAACGCCAATCTGCCCAAGACCATCAGCGTGCGCTGGGCAAAGGGGGTGGACGAGAGCTTCCATGCCCGCTTCTCCGCCCGCGCCCGGGCCTATCGGTACGTTATCTACATGGGCCGCGCGCGTCCGGCCCTGCTGCGTCACCAGGTCAGCTGGACTCACAAGGCACTGGATGCCGAGCGCATGCAGGAGGCGGCCCGCCCGCTGCTCGGCGAGCATGACTTTTCCTCTTTCCGCGCCGTGGCCTGCCAGGCGAAGCACCCGGTGCGCACCTTGCAGCGGCTGGACGTGTGGCGGGCGGGGGATTTCATCTATCTGGACGTGCAGGCCAACGCCTTTCTGCATCATATGGTGCGCAATCTGGCCGGCACCCTGATGGCCATAGGCTGTGGCGATCAGCCGGTGGGCTGGGCCGGCGACGTACTGGCGGCGCGGGATCGCTGTGCCGCCGGTATCACCGCCCCGGCGCAAGGGCTGTATCTGGTGCGGGTCGATTATCCGCCGAGATACGCCATGCCCGGCGCCGGGCGGCTGCCGGTCTTTTCCTGATCCCCTCCTGGCGGGACGCGCGTGGCGCTTCCCACGCGGCGTTGCCCGGCGTCCGGAATTATTCCGCCCTGTCATGGTCTTGAGAAGATGGCCCATGGCGCTCTGCGCCTATGGCCTCATGGCGTGCTGGTACTGAGCGGAAGAGGGCGCGTGGACACGGGTAGCCCGAGACGTTTGCTGTGCGATGAAATGCACCTGCGGCTCTGTCGCTGGTTGCGTGCGGCAGGCTATGACACCGCGCAACCGGAACCGGGCGCCATGGATCGCGACATCATGCATCAGGCACAGGCCGAGGGCCGGGTGCTGATCACCGCCGATCGCGGCTTTTTGCAACGCTCGGGGGCGGATGAGCAGGTGTTCTTTCTCGGCCATGGCAGCCTCGATGAACAGGCAAGGCGGCTGCGCGGGGAGCTCGGAATCGACTGGCTGCGCGCGCCTTTCAGCCGTTGCATGCTCTGCAATCATCCGCTGGAGCAGGCGGACGAGGCGGACAAGCGCATTTGCCCACCCTGCGACAAGCTCTACTGGGAGGGCAGCCACGTGCGACGCATGCGTGTCTCTTTGCGTTGCTGGGCGGGTTCGGCCGTGAAGGCTCCTCTCGACCACTGACAAACCCCGCACCAGGGCAAATCCGGACGGGGTCTTCGGGGGGAGGCACCCAGGCCTTCGCGGCCCGGGCGGCGCTCCCACACGCTGAGCTTGGCCGGGCGCATCCCGTGCCGGTTTCCACCGGGGTTTTTTGCCAGTCCGCGGGGCGCGGGTTAGGATTGCGCCTCTGACGAGCCAATGCGCGGTAGGCCCCTTGCACAGCCGGATCAAGATCTGCGGATTCACCCGCCCCGAGGACGTGGCCCAGGCCGCGCGCCTGGGCGTGGATGCGGTGGGGCTGGTGTTCGCCGAGGGCAGCAGCCGCCAGCTGGATCTGGCCCAGGCCCGCGCGGTGGCGGCGGCGGTTCCCGCCTTCGTGAGCGTGGTGGCGTTGTTCCTGGACCAGGAGGCCGATCTGGTGCGCCGAGTGCTGGCGCAACTGCCCGTGGAGATCCTCCAGTTCCATGGCCAGGAAGCACCGGAATACTGCCGTAGCTTCGGCCGGCGCTACATCAAGGCCGTGCCCATGGCCGGAGACGCCGCGGGGGATTGCCGGGCCTACGCCGCCCGCTACCCGGATGCCACCGGCCTGCTGTTGGACAGCCATGCCGGCGGGGCGCTGGGCGGTACCGGCGAGGCCTTCGACTGGGGGCGTATTCCCGCCGACCTGGGGCGCCCGCTGATACTCGCCGGCGGTCTGGGTCCGGACAATGTGGCCGCGGCCCTGCGCCAGGTGCGCCCCTACGCCGTGGACGTGAGCAGCGGCGTTGAATCGGCCAAAGGCATCAAGGACGCCGCCCGGATGGCGGCCTTCATCGACGAGGTACGACGTGTCCAGAGCGACTGAGCAGGACCGCATCGATTTCAGCCAGTTCCCCGATACCAGGGGGCACTTCGGCCGCTACGGCGGCCAGTTCGTGGGCGAGACCCTGATGGCTCCCCTGGAGGAACTGCGCGAGGCCTACGAGCGTTATCGCAACGACCCGGATTTCATCGCCGAGTTCGATCATGATCTGCGTTACTACGTGGGCCGCCCCAGCCCGCTGTACTACGCCCGTCGCTGGAGCGAGCGCCTGGGCGGGGCGAAGATCTACCTCAAGCGCGAGGACCTGAACCACACCGGCGCCCACAAGGTGAACAACACCGTGGGTCAGGCCCTGCTGGCCAAGCGCATGGGCAAGACGCGGGTGATCGCCGAGACCGGCGCCGGCCAGCACGGCGTCGCCACCGCCACCGTGGCCGCCCGGCTGGGCCTGGAATGCGTGGTGTACATGGGCAGCGAGGACATCCAGCGCCAGGCGCCCAACGTGTTCCGCATGCGCCTGCTGGGCGCCAAGGTGGTGCCGGTCAGCTCCGGCTCCCAGACCTTGAAGGACGCCATGAACGAGGCCCTGCGCGACTGGGTCACCCATGTGGACGATACCTTCTACATCATCGGCACCGTCGCCGGTCCGCACCCGTATCCGCTCATGGTGCGGGATTTCCAGGCCATCATCGGTCGCGAGGCGCGCGCCCAGATCCTGGAAGCCGAAGGCCGCCTGCCCGACGCGCTGGTGGCCTGCATCGGTGGCGGCTCCAACGCCATTGGCCTGTTCCACGATTTTCTGGACGACCCCGACGTCGCGCTCTACGGCGTGGAAGCCGGGGGCGAGGGTATCGAGACCGGGCGTCATGCCGCGCCGCTGGCCGCCGGACGTCCCGGTGTGCTGCACGGCAACCGCACCTACCTCATGGAGACCGATTCCGGTCAAATCGTCGGCACCCATTCCGTGTCCGCGGGGCTGGACTACCCGGGCGTTGGCCCCGAGCATGCCTGGTTGAAGGATGTGGGGCGCGCGACCTACACCGACGCCACCGATGCCGAGGCACTGGCGGCCTTCCATGATCTGTGCCGCTGCGAAGGCATCATCCCCGCGCTGGAGAGCAGCCACGCGCTGGCCTATGCCGGCAAGTTGGCCGTGGAGCTGGGGCCGGAGAAGATCATCATCGTCAACCTTTCCGGGCGTGGCGACAAGGATATCAACACCGTGGCGGCCCGGGAGGGCATCGAGCTATGAGCCGTATCGCCAAGCGATTCGCCGAATTGCGCGCCCAGGGGCGCAAGGCATTGATCCCGTACTTCACCGCCGGAGACCCGGACCCCAGCCAGACGGTGCCCCTGATGCACACCCTGGTGGCGGCCGGCGCCGACCTGATCGAGCTGGGCGTACCCTTTTCCGACCCCATGAGCGACGGCCCGGTGATTCAGGCCGCCTGCGAGCGGGCACTGACCCACGATGTGAAACTCACCGACATCTTCGCGATGGTGCGCGAGTTTCGCCAGACCGATCCGGACACCCCGGTGGTGCTGATGGGCTACCTGAACCCGCTGGAAGTGATGGGGTATCGTCGTTTCGCCGAACTGGCCGCCGAGGCCGGTGTGGATGGCGTGCTCACCGTGGACCTGCCGCCGGAGGAAGCCGCGGAGCTGACCGAGCCCATGGCCGAGCTGGGCCTGGACCCGATCTTCCTGGTGGCGCCCACCACCACCCGCGCGCGCCTGGAGAAGATCTGCGGCGTTGCCCGGGGTTTCGTGTACTACGTTTCCCTGAAGGGCGTGACCGGCTCGGCGAGCCTGGACGTGGCCGCCGTGGCGGAGCGGGTGGAAGCCATCCGCGAATACAGCGACCTGCCCGTGGGCGTGGGTTTCGGTATTGGCGATGCGGAGTCCGCGGCACGGGTCGCGGCGGTGTCCGATGCGGTGGTGGTAGGCTCCGCCCTCGTCCGGCGCATTGCCGAATACGGTGCCGAGCCAGAGCGCATGCGTGCGGTGGTGGGCGAATTGCTGGGCGGCATGCGTGCCGCCATGGATCAGAGCAGCAGGGCCACGGCCTGAGGTCGGGCCCGGTAGGGAAGACGAGCGTATGAGTTGGTTTCAGAAATTGATGCCCTCGCGGATTCGCACCGAGGGCGGCAAGGGCGATGGGCGCGGTGTGCCGGAAGGCCTGTGGACCAAGTGCCAGGGCTGCCAGGCGGTGCTCTACCGCCCGGAGCTGGAACGCAGTCTGGAGGTTTGCCCGAAGTGCGGCCAGCACCACCGCATCGGTGCCCGCCGTCGACTGGAAATGTTCCTGGACGAGCAGTCTCGCAGCGAGATCGGCGCCCAGGTACAGCCGGTGGACCATCTCAAATTCCGCGACAGCAAGAAGTACAAGGACCGCCTGGCCCAGGCTCAGAAGAGCACCGGAGAGCGGGACGCCCTGATCGCCATGCGTGGCACCCTCAAGGGCATGCCCCTTACCGCGGCAGCCTTCGAGTTCCGCTTCATGGGCGGCTCCATGGGCTCCGTGGTGGGCGAGCGTTTCGTGCGCGCCGCCCAGATCTCGCTGGACGAGCGGATACCCCTGGTGTGTTTCTCCGCCAGCGGCGGGGCGCGCATGCAGGAAGCGCTGTTCTCGCTGATGCAGATGGCCAAGACCAGCGCGGCGCTGGCGCGACTGCGCGAGGCCGGCGTGCCCTTTATCTCGGTGCTCACTGATCCGACCATGGGCGGTGTGTCGGCGAGCCTCGCCATGCTGGGCGATCTGAACGTGGCCGAGCCCGGCGCGCTGATCGGCTTCGCCGGGCCGCGGGTGATCGAGCAGACCGTGCGGGAGACCCTGCCGGAAGGCTTCCAGCGCAGCGAATTCCTGCTGGAGCACGGCGCGGTGGACCTGATCGTGGATCGCCGGGAAATGCGCGATCGGCTCGCCCGGGTGCTGGCCATGCTGACCGCCCAGCCCAGTCCGGAGACCCAGCGGCTGGGAGCCTGAGCGGCCATGCGCCACACCACCCTGGAGGCCTGGCTGAACTGGCAGCAGGGCCTTCATGTCGCCGCCATTGAGCTGGGCCTGGAGCGGGTGCGGGAAGTTGCCCGCCGGCTGGATCTGCTCCGGCCCGCCTGCCCGGTGATCACCGTGGCGGGCACCAACGGCAAGGGCTCCACTGTGGCCTTGCTGGAGGCCATCTACGGTGCCGCCGGCCACCGGGTCGGCAGCTATACCTCACCGCACCTGCTGCGCTACAACGAGCGCATTCGCCTGAACGGGCGCGAGGCCTCGGACGAGGAGTTGATGGCGGCCTTCGACGCCATAGACCGCGCCCGCGGCGATATCAGCCTGACCTACTTTGAATTCGGCACCCTGGCGGCCCTGTGGTGCTTCGCCCGCGCGGAGCCGGACCTGATTCTGCTGGAAGTGGGCCTGGGCGGGCGCCTGGATGCGGTGAACATCGTCGATGCCGATGTGGCGGTGATCAGTTCCATCGGGCTGGACCACACCGACTGGCTGGGGGCGGACCGGGAGAGCATAGGCAGGGAGAAGGCGGGGATTGCCAGAGCGGGGCGGCCGCTGATCTGCGCCGACCCGGAACCGCCGGCAAGCCTGGCCGCCACGGCCCGGCAGGCAGGGGCGAGGCTTTATCGGATCGGCGAGGATTTTCAGGTGGAGATCGCCGCCATGAGCCGTGCTGACAATGCGGCGGCTCCCTGCAGGAGCGGCACCCGGCCGCGATCCCTCTCGTCGCACTCCCCCTCGCGCTGGCACTGGCGTTTTGGCACGCACCAGCACGACAACCTGCCCCCGCCCGCGTTGCCCGGGCCCTGGCAAATCCACAACGCCGCCGCGGCCCTGTGCGCGGTTCAGTTGCTCGCCGAACGCTTGCCGGTGAATCGCGCGGCGCTGGAGCAGGGCCTGCGCGGCGCGCTCCTCAGGGGCCGTTTCCAGCGCTTGCCCGGCCCGGTGGAGTGGATCCTGGACGTGGCTCATAATCAGGACGGCGCGGGCAATCTGGCGCAGTTGCTAGCCGCGCAGGCGCCGGCCGATGGCGGGCGCACCTTGGCGGTTTGCGCGGCCATGGCGCGCAAGGACGCCCAAGGGCTGATCGCACCGCTGCGCGGGCGGATCGATGCCTGGTATCTACTGGCGCTGCCGGACCCGGAGGCGCGCAAGCCGCAGGAGCTGGCTACGATCATCGAAGGGCTGGCCGCTGGGCCGGTCGCCGCTCGCGGCGCCGCCCCCGACTTGCTGGCACAGGCGCAGGCGGACGCGCGGCCTGGAGACCGGATAGTGGTTTTCGGCTCCTTTCGCAGCGTGGAAGAGGCGCTGCGTTGGCATGGCGACAGGCAAAGGGGGGTGGCATGAGTTCACAGCTCAAGCAGCGACTGGTTGGCGCGGTAGTGCTGGTGGCCCTGGGGGTCATTTTCATACCCATGTTGCTTACCGGCCCGAAGCCCGGGGGGCGCGTGCACATGCCCGTCGATATACCACCCAAGCCATCGGTCGCGGACGTCCCCCCCCTGCCGCGGCGCGGCGCGGCGGCGCTGGAGGCCGACACGGGCCTGCAGCCCATTCGCCGCGGACCACAGCCGGTTTACGGCAGCGAGGCCCGGCGCGCCCCCGAGGCGGATCGCAGTGAGCCGGTGCCGCGGGTCTCCACGGACCCGGCGGAGACGAATGCCCCCCAGGCCCCGTCCAGGCCCGATGCGCAATCCACCGCCCACTCCGGGGTGCAGTCCTGGGCGGTACAGGTGCATGCCTTCAGCAAGCGTGGCAACGCCGTGGCGCTGCGCGACAAGCTGCGTGAGGCGGGTTACACCGTGTATGTGGATTCCGTGGACCGCCGCACCGGCACCCTCTATCGCGTGCGCCTGGGGCCGGTGATCGACCGCGACGAGGCCGAGCGGCTGGCGGAACGCCTGCAGGCCAAACAGGGCTTCAAGGGCATGGTGGTGTCCCGCCCCTGATGACATCGGGCAATGTCAATTCGGTGGTCAGTTTGTTACCATCAGCGGCCCTGATCGCAGCGCTGCCGACGGCGGCTGGAAGCGCGTCCTGGTGATGACTATCGTTGATCTGGTGATCCTCGGGATCCTGGCCCTGTCGGCGCTGATCAGCCTGCTGCGCGGCTTCGTGCGCGAAGTGATGTCCGTGATCGTCTGGGTTGCCGCCGTCTGGATCGGCGTGCGTTTCGCCGGCTCCCTCTCCGTTTACCTGGTCGACTACATTGCCTCCCCGAGCCTGCGCATGGGCGTGGCCTTCGTGGTCCTGTTCGTCGCCACCCTGCTGCTGGGCGCGCTGATCAATCATTTGGCCAGCCAGCTCGTGAGCAAGACCGGGCTGAGCGGCACGGACCGTATGCTGGGCGTGGTCTTCGGTGTGCTGCGCGGAGTGCTGGTGGTGGGCGTGCTGGTGCTGTTGGCGGGCCTGACGGCCTTGCCCCAGGAGGGCTGGTGGCGTGATTCCCGGCTGATCGGCCACCTGCAGCGCGGCGTATGCGCGGTGGCGGTGAGCGAGCTGTTCGCGGGTCTGATGGTTTACTCGCCTGTGCTGGACGGCCAGGCAATGGCGGCGGGGCGGCCCGCCGCCTCCTATTGGTCGGACTTCTGTGCGGCAGCGGAACGACCGCCGGGTTCCTAGCTTTTAGAGCGCTCAAGACAAGAGGGTTTATGTGCGGCATTATCGGCATGGTGGGCAAGAGCCCGGTCAACCAGGCGCTCTATGACGCCCTGACCGTCATCCAGCATCGCGGCCAGGACGCGGCCGGGATCATGACCTACGACCAGGGACAACTGTTCCTGCGCAAGGACAACGGCCTGGTGCGGGATGTGTTCCGTACCCGGCACATGCTGCAGCTGCGGGGCAATATGGGCATCGGCCATGTGCGCTACCCCACCGCCGGCTGCTCCAGCTCCGCCGAGGCCCAGCCTTTCTACGTCAACTCCCCCTACGGCATCAGCCTGGCGCACAACGGCAATCTCACCAACGGCGAGCAGTTGAAGGGCGAGATCTACCGCGAGGATCTGCGCCACATCAACACCAGCTCCGACTCGGAGGTGCTGCTCAACGTCTTCGCCCACGAGCTGCAGGCCCAGGGCAAGCTGCGCATCGGCCCCGAGGATGTGTTCGCCGCCGTTACCGCCGTGCACAAGCGCGCCCGGGGTGCCTATGCGGCGGTGGCCATGATCAACGGTTACGGCATTCTCGGCTTCCGCGACGCCTACGGCATCCGCCCGCTGTGCTTCGGCAAACGCGAGACGGAGGCCGGGGCGGAGTACATGCTCGCGTCGGAGAGCGTGGCGCTGGATGTGCTGGGCTTCAAGCTGGTGCGCGACGTGGCGCCCGGCGAGGCGGTGTTCATCGATATGGACGGGCAGCTGCACACCCGCCAGTGCGTGGACAAGCCGGTCTACGCGCCCTGCATCTTCGAGTTCGTCTATCTGGCCCGCCCCGATTCCATGATCGATGATGTGGCGGTGCACAAGGCGCGGCTGCGCATGGGCGAGAAGCTGGCGGCCAAGGTGCTGCGCGAGTGGCCCGATCATGATATCGACGTGGTCATTCCCATTCCCGATACCAGCCGCACCGTGGCTCTGGAAATGTCCTACAAGCTGGGCGTGACCTTCCGCGAAGGGTTCATGAAGAACCGCTATATCGGCCGCACCTTCATCATGCCGGGGCAAACCCAGCGCAAGAAGTCCGTGCGCCAGAAGCTCAACCCGGTGGAGCTGGAATTCCGCGGCAAGAACGTGATGCTGGTGGACGATTCCATTGTCCGCGGCACCACCTCGCAGCAGATTATCCAGATGGCCCGGGACGTGGGCGCCAAAAAGGTGTACTTCGCCTCGGCGGCGCCGCCGGTGCGCTACCCCAATGTCTACGGCATCGATATGCCGGCCGCCCAGGAGCTGATCGCACACAACCGTAGCGAGCAGGAGATCTGTGAGGCCATAGGCGCGGACCGGCTGGTGTTTCAGGAGCTGGATGACCTGGTGGCGGCGGTGCGTCGCGGCAACAAGGAGCTGGAGCAGCTGGACTGCTCCTGTTTCACCGGCGAGTACATCACCGGCGATGTCAGCACCGAGTATCTGTCGGAGCTGGAGGCGCAGCGCTCGGAAGAGAGCAAGCAGGCCCGGGATGCCAATGAAGCCGCCACCATGGGGCTGCATAACCACGAGTGAGCCGCGGCCGGCGTGGCGCGGCGCCCGGGGACGACCCCGGTGCGCGACATGAGGTTTCGGGGACGGCCCCGGCTGTTCGGGGAATCGCGATGTCCTGGTTGATGCTTTCCGTGGCGGGTTTGCTGGAAATTGTCTGGGCGCTGGGGCTCAAGCTCTCCGCCGGTTTCACCCGGCCCTGGATCGTGCTGATGACTCTGCTGGCCATGGTGGCGAGCTTTGCGCTGTTGGGGCTGGCCATGCGCCAGTTGCCGGTGGGGACGGCCTATGCGGTGTGGACCGGCATAGGCGCGCTGGGCACGGCGCTGGCGGGTATGCTCTGGCTGGGGGATGCGACCAGCCCGGGGCGGGTGATTTCCCTGCTGCTGATCTTCATCGGCATCATCGGCTTGAAGCTCAGCAGCAGCGCTTGAGCGGGCGCCGGACGATCGCCACGACAGGGTTTGTCGTGGGCTCTGTCAATCTCTTGGCCAGGAGGCGGTTCGCGCCTACCGGGTAGTGACTGTGAGGGAGTTCATGATCCGTCGTTTGTTGTACCGCTGGACAGCCCGCTTGCGCTGCCGCCTGATCACGGTGGACGGCGAGCCGTACATGGAACGCTACTTCGTCGGCAAGCCCTTCGGCATCACCGTGTACCTGCACCGCTTCGTGCAGGGCGACGGTGACAGGCACGTGCATGATCACCCCTGGACCTGGTCACTGGGCTGGGTGCTGGCCGGGGGTTATGAAGAAGAGCGCCTGACCGGTTTCGACCCGGTCCGGGGGTGGCACCAGAAGGTGCGCCGAGTGCGCTGGTGGCGGCCGAATTTCATCGGTCGTCGCACCTTTCACCGCATCACCGAGCCGCATCCGGAGACCTGGACGCTGTTCCTGCACGGCCGCAAGGTGAAGGGCTGGGGTTTTCTGGGCCCGGCCGAGGAGCTGTTGCCGGGCAAGCAGGGGGTGATATACCACCAGCCGCTCAATGTGGCCGCCAGCGATGGCTGGCGAGAGACCGGCCCGCTGGGGGCCGAGGCGGGTCGCGCGCCCCTGGACCACGGCCGCAGCGGGGCGCTGCGGAGCGGCGCATGAGGCCCCCGGCCGATCCGCCCGCGGCGCTGCGGCAGGCCTATGCCGAGGCCTGGTACCGGGTGGACGCGGCGCCTACGCCTTTTCGACTGCAACCGGGCCAGCCCTGTGCGGCGCTGCACGCCCTGTATCGTGAACGCGGCGCGAAGTGTGCCTTGTTCATCAGCGCCTGCAACCCCTTCAGCCGTCTGTGCAGCGAGCAGGTCAATGCGGCTGCCCAGCAGCGCCTGCGTGCCGTACTGAAGCAGGAGAGCGATTGTGTGCTGGAGGCGGTGGGCGGCGATCCGGCCGGCGAGTGGCCGGACGAGCCCGCGTTTCTGGCCCTGGGGCTGGCGCGAGAGCGCGGCCTTGCCCTGGGGCGCGCCTTCGATCAGTACGCCGTGCTCTGGGCTGGCGCCGATGCGGTTCCCTGGCTGAGCTGGTGTTTTCCTTGATCAGCGCCTCCTCACGATCGCGAAGAAGCAAACAAAAAGGCCCGGCGAATGCCCGGGCCTTTTTTCCGGGAGCCGCCGGCCTTAGTGGCCGGAGTCGGGGTCGTAGGCCTCTTCGGTGTCGAACACTTCCGGGTCGGCCTTGCCGTTGACCTGCAGGAAGCCCACCAGGCCCTTCTCCAGCCGGGAGAGGGCGTGGTCCACCAGCAGGTAGCGGCCCGGGTAGTCCACTTCGAACTCCACCATGGTCGCGCCACCCGGGGCCACCAGCGTGGTCTGCACGTCGGTCAGCGGCGGGCTGGTCAGCGAGGCCTGGTCGTAGACCTTGTCGAAGATCTCGCCGATGACGTGGAAGCTGGAGACCAGGTTGGGTCCGCCCACACCGAAGAAGATGCGCACGTTCTCACCCACGTTGGCTTCCATGTTGTGGGTCTTGGTCAGGGCGTCCATGGAACCGTTGAAGGTCAGGTGCTCCGGCCGCTCGTCCAGCATCTTGTCCAGCGAGAACTCCTGATGGCCGCGGGTGCCGTGACGCTCGGCGGTGTAGAGCTCGCCCTGCATCACGTAGAACTCCCGATCCACCTTGCTCAGGCCGCCTTCCGGCTCCACCAGGATCATCCCGTACATGCCATTGGAAATGTGCTGGGCGACCATGGGGGTGGCGCAGTGGTACACGTACAGCCCGGGCGCCATCGCCTTGAAGCTGAAGCTCTTGCTCTGGCCCGGGGCCGCCTGGGTGTAGGTGGCGCCGCCGCCGGGGCCGGTGACCGCATGGAAGTCCACGGAGTGGATATGGTTGCTGTCCTCGGCGTTGGCCAGGTTTACCTTCACCGTGTCACCCACGCGCACCCGCACGAAGGGGCCGGGCACCGTGTTGTTGAAGGTCCAGTAGGTGTAGGTGCTGCCGTCGGCCAGCTTGCCCACCACCTCGGTGGTCTCCAGGTTCAGGGTGAGGGTCTTGGGCCCGCGGTTACCCACCGGTTCGCCCACTTCCGTCGGGTCCTTGGAGATGTCCAGCGCGTCGCTCTCGACTTCTTCCTGGGGCTCGCCGACGATCAGCTTGCCGAACATGCCGGCGGCCTTGTGACCGGGCAGGGTGCACAGATACTCGAACACACCGTCCTTGCTGGCGCGGAAGGAGATGGCCGTGGCCGAGCCCTTGCCACCGATGTCGTCGGAGTCGGCGCCGAATTCCGGCACGGCCACGTCGTGGATGGCGCCGTCGCCATTGATCAGGTTGATCTGTACCACGGCGCCGGACGGCACGCGCAGATCAGGATTCACCTGATCCTTGATCTCGCCCTTGTCGCCGATGAACACCAGTTTCCCTTCGGAGATCGCGGTGCGCAGGGTGAAGGTGACATCCGGGGTGATGTCGGAGGGCGAGGGGTGCTTGGCCACCGCCGGTGTCGCCACCAGCGCCGCCAACAGAAGGGCGACTATCAAGCCGCCCAGGGTGAGTCGGGCATGGGTTTTCATGGTTTTCGTCTCCACTAACGAGGGTTTCAAGCCGTCGGGGACAAAAGTAGTGCATGATCGCAATGTTTAACTTGATCCAGCTCAAGAGAGGGTGCGGGTTTATCCGCTGGGTCGAAGATAAAGAAAACGCCCTCCAAGGAGGGCGTTGAGGGCTTGGAGGAGCAAGCCGAAATGAAACCAATGGAACAAAAGATAGCGCGGCTTTAGATCTTTGGCCTTGATTCAGATCAAGGCGCGGCGGACGGTCCCGGCGCGGTGGGAACGCCCGGCACGTTCCCCCGGTAACGGTGCCCCAGCCGCCGTGCCCCTGTCGCGGGGCGAGTGCCGGTTCATGCCTTTCGCTCCTCGCGAGTCAGTAGCGCAGATTGATCAGCACCATGGCCAAGGCGTAGGCGATCAGGATCACGACGCTCTCCAGCCCGATATTGCCCGGCCCCCGGCGCTGTCGATACAGCAAGCCCAGCAGCACGACCGCCGTCATGAACAGTGTCAGCGCGATCAGCGTCCGGTCCGGGGCGTCGACATGCTGATAAATCGGCCCCTCGCGGTAGGCGACATCCGCCACGCCCACCATTAGCGTATCGAAGGTGTTGCCACCGATGATTCCGCCCACCGCCAGGGTCAGCGCGCCGCGCCGTACCGCCGCCACCGAGGTGATCAGTTCCGGCAAGGAGGTGCCCACGCCCACCACCATGGCGCCCACGGCTGTCTCCGCCAGCCCCAGGTGGTGTATCAGCGCTTGCCCGGACTCTCCCAGGAGCCAACCCGACCCGGCTACCACCGCACCGGTGGACAGCAGCCCCAGTGCCAGGGAGAGGCCGCTTCTAGGGGGGTGGTTTTCCGCTCGCAGGTCCAGCCGGGTTTCATGGGTGATGCGCGGTTGCCACATGGGTTGCTGGTGGCCGGCACCCACCAGGCGCATGCCCAGCGCGTAGGCCAGCAGCAACAGCGGTGTGACCGGGTGGATACTCCACAGGCTCATGGGCGGGGCGAGGGTGGCGACCAGGATCAGGCTGAGGATCAACAACAGCACGGTCGCGGAGAGGAGATTGGGCAGGGATGCGGCGGCGTGCTCCAGGTTCACCCGCCGCAGCGTGACGTCGGCGACCGCAAGGAAAGCGGTCTGAGCGGCGATGCCACCCACGGCGGTGGAGACCGCCAGCGACGCGTAGCCTTGAGCCGCCGCCGACGTGACGGCGGTGATGTCGGCCAGCGAGGTGACTGCGCCGAGCAGGGTGGCGCCTATCAAAGCCTCGCCCGCGCCGGTGCGGTCCGCGACCTCGTCGGCGATGGCCACCAGCCGGGTGCCCGCCGCGGTGATGCAGACCACGGCCAGCCCCAGCGCGAGCCAGCTGACTTCCAGCGACCACATGGCTAGGGAGGCACTGATCGATGTCCGGGGACAGCGGCGACGGCGCGGCGCCCCGCGGCTCCGTTGCCGCCCTTGCCGGGGGCTGCGGCCATTGGCCGCGGGCCTCCTGGTGTAGCATGGGACGGCATCCGGTGGTCGTCGTGGGGGAGGGCGCGGTGAGAACGATTCTGTGGCTTGCGCTGCTGGCCTCCATGCTGATCGTGACGGCCTGGGAGCCCATGCCGGTGGAGGAGCGCCTGGTACGCATCCGCGCCGAGGAGGCCGTGCCCCACTTCCCGGGTCTGGCCGAAGAGCCCCTGGAGGTGCAGGCCGTTTTGGTCGATTACGCCCGGGACCCTCTGCTGTTGCTGCAGGCCCGGGCGGCACTGTTGCGCCACCCCGAGATGGCCAGGGCGATACTGGCGCGGTATGGGCCGGAGCCGGAGTTTCATCGGGTTCTGCGTGATCATGGCCCCGCCGTCCTGCTGCCGATCGAGTATTTCATTCGCAACGATGTGGGTTCGGTGGCGGCCTTGAACCAGCTCCTCGATCGCTACGAGGCCCTGAAGTGGGCCGCGACGAACTGGTGGGACGGCACCGGCGATCAGCCGATGCCGGCGGCCACCCCGCTCGGCCCCGCGCAGCGCGGCTGGGTTGCGGTGAACTTCATCGCCGCGCAGGGGCATGATTTTCTCGGCCAGTTTCTCATGGGTGCCCGGGGCGAAGTCCAATGGATCCAGACCGAGCGGGTGCTTGAGGGCACCACGGCGTTCTTCAGTAGCGGCATCAGGGGGCTGGAGGTCAGGGCGCTGCGCGGTGAGCAACTGCGCGCGGAGGATCTGGGCTGGGCCGCGGTGGATGCGCTGGTGGTGATGAGCGCGGTGAAAGTGCTTCGATTGGGCCGGGCGGCGGCCGGGGTCGGGACGGCGGCGCGCTCCGGTCGCGCCGCCGGCTACGGCAGCCGCTTGCTGCAGGCCGGGCGTTACGGCCTGCAGGGCATGCGTTATGCCAAATGGCCCGCGGCGATTGGCGTGGCCTATCTGGTGCTCAACCATCCAGCGCTCATCAATGATGCGCTGGCGGGTCTGGCGCGTGCGGCAGGCTGGCCGCCGTGGCTGGTGCAGATTGCGGGGTGGACCCTGTTGTTGCTGCCCATGCTTTACCTGCTCTCGATACTTTTCCGCCTGCTTGCCGGGCCGCTTGCCTGGTTGCTCGGCCGGGGGGCGGGTGTGCTGCGCCGTTATCGTTGGCGAGCCAGGCCTTCGGACGGCGCGTAGCGATTCCCCGCCAGCCACACCCTTCGCACTTGGAACTTGCCCCCGCAGACCACACAACGACCTCGGGGTCGCTATTAGCTGCTCTCAGCGCAACGAGGCATTGCAAGCGAAGAACAGGCCTGGTCTGGCTCAGGGGGGAAGATGTTGATTCCGGTGATTCTTTGTGGTGGTTCCGGCACCCGGCTGTGGCCCTTGTCCCGGCAGTTGTATCCCAAACAGTTTCTTCAATTGAACGGCGCCGGCAGCCTGCTTCAGCAGACGCTGGAGCGCTTGCGGACAGTGCCCGATCATGGTCCCTGCATCGTGGTCTGCAACGAAGCGCACCGTTTCCTGGTGGCTGAACAGCTACAGGCCTGCGGCGAGGAGGAGGCGCTGATCCTGCTCGAGGAGCAGGGCCGGAACACGGCACCGGCGGTGGCGCTGGCCGCCCTGCTGATCCGCGAACAGTACGGCGATGAGACCGGCATGCTGGTGCTGCCCTCGGATCATCTGTTCCGCCGTCCTCAGGCCTTCGCCGAGAGCGTAGCCCAGGCCTATGCCGCCGTGCAGGATCAGCTTCTCACCTTCGGGGTGCCGCCCACGCGTCCCGAAACCGGCTATGGCTACATCCGTGCCGAGGCCGCGGCCGGCGCACAGGGGCCGCGCCCGGTGCTGGAGTTCGCCGAGAAACCTGACCTGGAGCGGGCGGAACGTTTTCTGGCCGCTGGCGACTACTACTGGAACAGCGGCATGTTCCTGTTCCGGGCCGGGGTCTACCGGGCCGAGCTGCACCACCACGCACCGGCCATCGCGGAAGCCTGCGAGGCGGCGTACACCGGAATGGTTCATGACGGGCGTTTCCGCCGTCCGGGCGCGGAAGCCTTCGCCCGTTGCCCGGCCGATTCCATCGACTACGCGGTCATGGAGAAAACCGACCGTGCCGTCATGTTGCCGCTGGATGCGGGCTGGAGCGATATCGGTTGCTGGCGGGCCCTGCACGAGGCGCTGCCCAGGGACGGCCAGGGCAATGTCCTGCAGGGTGACGTGCTCAGCGAGGACACGCGCAACTGCTACATACGCTCCGAGCATCGGCTGGTGGTGAGCCTGGGGCTGGATGATCACGTGATCGTCGAGACCGCGGACGCGGTGCTGGTGGCGCACCGGGATCGGGTGCAGGACATACGCGGCGTGGTGGACGGCTTGCGGAAAAAGGGCCGGGAAGAACCCCTGGTGCATCGCCAGGTGCACCGCCCCTGGGGTGGCTACGAAACCCTGGTCAGCTCCCAGCGCTTCCAGGTCAAGCGCCTGACCGTGGCGCCCGGTGCCTCCCTTTCTCTGCAGATGCACCATCACCGCGCCGAGCACTGGACGGTGGTCCGGGGCACGGCGCGGGTGTGGCGGGGCGAAGAGGAGTTCCTGCTCTCCGAGGACCAATCCGTCTACATACCCATAGGCGCCTTGCACCGCTTGGAGAACCCGGGCCGCATTCCGCTGGAACTGGTGGAGGTGCAGACCGGCGCCTATCTCGGCGAGGACGACATCGTGCGCTTCGAGGACAGTTACGGGCGCATACCCCTGCCAGCCGGCGCCCCGGCGGCGGGTGCCGCCTCCGGGGCCGTGTCCTGACAATTCTTACAAGGAGGTTTCCATGAACATCACCATTTTTGGCAGCGGTTATGTGGGGCTGGTGACCGGCGCCTGTTTCGCCGAGGTGGGGAATCATGTGCTGTGCGTCGACGTAGACGAGGCCAAGGTCGATGCGCTCAACCGTGGCGAAGTCCCCATTTACGAGCCCGGCCTGGGCGAGTTGCTGGCGGACAATCGCGCGGCCGGCCGGCTGCGCTTCACCACCGACCCGGCCGCGGGTGTCGCCCATGGCGCGGTGATCATGATCGCCGTGGGGACTCCGGCCGACGAGGACGGTTCCGCGGATCTCAGCCATGTGCTCAAGGTGGCGCGGGGCATCGCCGAGCACATGGACGGCTACCGCCTGGTGGTGAACAAGTCCACCGTGCCGGTGGGCACCGCGGACCGGGTACGCGCCGTTATGGCCGAGACCCTGGCTCGGCGAGGGCTGCGCGGCGAATACGACGTGGTTTCAAACCCGGAATTTCTCAAGGAAGGTGCCGCGGTCAACGATTTCATGAAGCCCGATCGCATCGTGGTGGGCGCCGACTCCGAGCGCGCGGCGCAGATGCTGCGCTCGCTCTACGCACCCTTCAACCGCAACCACGACCGGCTCATGGTCATGGATGTGCGCTCGGCGGAGCTCACCAAGTATGCCGCCAACGCCATGCTGGCCACCAAGATCAGCTTCATGAACGAACTGGCCAACCTGGCCGAGCGGCTGCAGGCCGATATCGAACAGGTACGGGTGGGGATAGGCGCCGACCCGCGTATTGGCTACGCCTTCATCTACCCCGGCTGCGGCTACGGCGGTTCCTGTTTCCCCAAGGATGTGAACGCATTGACCCGCTCGGCCCGGGGCGTGGGGTATCGGCCGCGTCTGCTGGAAGCGGTCACTCGGGTGAACGATCGGCAGAAGAACAGTCTTTTCGAGAAGATCCATCGGCATTTCGACGGCGAGCTGCGCGGGCGCTGCATCGCGCTGTGGGGGCTGTCCTTCAAGCCCAACACCGATGATCTGCGCGAGGCGCCCAGCCGCAGGCTCATGGAATCCCTCTGGGCGGCCGGCGCCTCCGTGCGTGCCCACGATCCCCAGGGCATGAAGGAGGCGCGCCGCATCTATGGCGAACGCCCCGATCTAGTGCTGGCCGGTAGCCCGGAGCAGGCCCTGGAGGGGGCGGACGCCCTGGCGGTGCTCACCGAATGGAATGTGTATCGCAGCCCCGACCTTGAGGGCATGCGTCGGCGGCTGCGCGCACCGCTGGTGTTCGACGGCCGCAACCTCTACGACCCGCGGGACATGGCCGCTTATGGCTTCATCTATTACGCGGTAGGGCGGCCGTCGCTGCCGCCGCTGGAGCTGGAACCCGAGGAGCGGGTCCCGCCGGGGGCGCCCCAGTCCGCGCCTGGCAGCCTGGATCAAGTGGTGGCGGGGCCTGGCGCAATGTAACCGGGCCGCGTTTGCAGCAAGTGGCATCCCGGGCCTCAAGCATGGGGCCCGGGCGCCTGGAAAGGTGTGAGGGAGACAGGAAAGGTCATGGCAGCCAGGGAAGAAATGGAACTGCGCGATTATCTGCGGGTGCTGCGGCGGCGCAAGGGGGCACTGGCTCTGGGTCTGTTCACCATAGTGGCGTTGACGGTGGCGTTGGTGGTGCTGATGCCGAAAAGCTACCGTTCCACCGCGACCATACAGATCGAGCGGCGCGCGATCCCGGCGGAGTGGGTCTCCGGCCCCTCGTTGGGTTATCTCAGTGAGCGACTGCACGTGCTCAGTCAGCGCATCAAGAGCGAAGAGAATCTTCGCGCCATCGCCGAAAGATACGCCGTGTTCCCCCCGGGATCGAACTGGCAGACGAGTGGCGACTGGCTCAAGTCCATGCGGAAAGCCATCACTGTCGAGAAGGTGGACATCGAGGTGACCGACCCGCAGCGCGGACGGGTGATGCTGGTCACCGTCGCCTTCGATGTGTCCTTCGACGGGCGCACGCCGGAAGTGGCGCAGCAGGTTTCCCAGGAGCTCGCATCCCTGTACCTGCAGGACAACCAGATGCGCCAATCCGAGACCGCCGCGGTGGTGGGTTTTCTGGAAGAGCAGTCCGAGCGCCTGGGGGCGCGCATGGATCAGCTGGAGCAAACCATTTCGGAGTTCAAGAGCACGCATCTGCAGAGCCTGCCGGAGCTGACGCCGGTCAATCGCAGCCTGTATGACCGGGCCATGGCGGACGTGGCCACCACGCGGGAGACCATCCGCAACCTGGAGCAGCGGCGCATCGCCCTGAGCACCCGGCTCGCCGGCCTCTCGCCCCAGGTCGACATCTACTCCGAGGATGGTCGCCGGGTGTCCACCGCCGGCGAACGGCTGCGCCTGTTGCGCAGCCAGTACGCTCGGGCTCGGGCCATGTACAGCGAGACTCATCCGGACGTGCTGCGCCTGAAGAGCGAAATCCAGGCCCTGGACGGAGCCGCCCGCGGTGGCGGTGGCGCCCTGTCCGGCGAACTGGCCCGCTTGCGGCTGGAACTGGAGCGGCTGCGCGACACCCGCTCCGCCGAACACCCGGACGTGATTGCCCTGCAACGACAAATCCGGGGAATGGAATCGCAATTCGCCGGCGGTGGTGGCGTTGGGGGGGCGGAGGAATCCCCGGTCAACAATCCCGCCTACATCGCCGTGCGCGGTGAGCTGGATGCCGTTGAAGCGGATTTGCGCACCCAACGCAGCAAGCTCGACGGCCTGGTCGCCTCCATGGATGACTACGAGCGACGCCTGTTCGCCTCACCGGGGGTCGAGAAGGAGTACCAGGCGCTGCTGCGCCAGCGGGACAGCCTCAATGAACGTTACCGCGAAGTGAGTGACCGTCTGCTGGGCGCGCAGATGACCATGCAGCTGGAAGGCGAGCAGGTGGGCGAGCGCCTGCACCTGGTGCGCGCAGCCAATCTGCCCAGCAAGCCCCGCAACCCCACCCCCATGGCGATCATGCTGTTCGGCATCGTGTTGGGCATGGGTGGCGGTGTTGGCGCGGCCGCCTTCAGCGAGTATTGGGATCGCGGGGTGCGGGGCCGCGATGGCGTGCGATCGGTCTTGAAACAACCGCCGCTAATCATCATGCCCTATGTAGACAACCGCAAGGACCGACAGCGAAAAAGCCGCCGCCGCTATCTGCGGGCGATTCTGATCGTGGTGGCGGGTCTGTTGTTGGTGGCCTTCCTGCACCAGCGTGGCCCAAGTCTTCTGGGGCTCGATACATCCGAGCGGGGCGCGCCCGCGTCCTTCCTGCCGGGCTGGTGGCCACAAGCCAGCGAACCTGATGCGGCGGAACAATAAGCCTGGCGTGGGAGAGGGAATTCATGGGAACCAAGATCAGCAGCTTCAAACCCACCGACGTGCAGGCGGCGCTGGCCAAGACACAGCGCGGCCGCAGGATAACCCCCGTGCGCAGCCGCGGGCTGGTGCGTTACCGGATGATCCCCTCGGTGCCGGTCCCGGTCTCACTGCTGGAGCGGCAGCGTCTGGTGGGCGCACCGGGGCGCGAACCGCTTTGGGATCGCTTCTGCACCCTGCGCAGCCAGGTGCTCGCCGTTATGGAGCGGCGTGGCTGGCGTTCCCTGGGTATCACCAGTGCGCGCCCCGGTGAGGGCAAAACCTGGACCGCGGTGAATCTCGCCATCAGCATTTCCCGTCGGGTGGGACACACCGCCTTGCTGGTGGACGCCAACCTGCGTCGTCCCGCCGTGCATCGCTACTTCGACATCGCCAAACGCCATGGTCTGGCCAATTATCTTTGTGATGGCGCGCCGCTGGAGAGCCTGATGCTCCACCCGGTGGTGGGGAATCTGAGCGTGGTACCGGCGGGCGAATCCGTCGCGGACTCCTCCGACTTTCTGGCCTCCGGGCAGATGCACACCCTGGTCAGGGACATCACCGGGCGCTATGCCAACCGCACCGTACTCTTCGACATGCCCTCCGTCGCCGACGGGGATGGTGCGCTGGCCATGTTCCCCCACGTGGACGCGGTGCTGCTGGTGGTGGAAGAGGGCAGCACCAATCGCGAAACGCTGCGGCGCGCCGCGGAAGCGCTGGGCGATACCCCGATTATCGGCACCGTGCTGAACAAGGGCGAGGACGACGATGCTTGAAGCCGGCGTGCGGGCCGGCGGGCCCGCACGCCACCCGAACCAGTGTTTGAATCAGGGAAGGTTGAACCGGCGGGCTTGCGCGCGCCGGCTCTTGGGAGATGGCATGGCGCGGGTGCTGCTGCTTGGCTTGTTCGTTCTGCTGTTGCTGGAGCGAATGCTGGATCTGGAACTGGGTCTTGCCAAGGGCCTAAGTCTGAAGAACCTCTATATCTACGCGATTCTGGGTCTGCTGGCCCTGGGCGCGTTGATGCGCGGTCGCATTGTTCTCAGCGCACCGCCGCACGGTGTCAATCTGGCTTATCTGCTGTTGCTCGGCTATGCCGCCCTGTCCTGGTATTTCGCCGGCCAGCTGAATCCGTGGAACCTGCCCTATGATCGCGTCGAGGGCTTCATCACCCTCAAACGCCTGCTCGATCAATACATGCTCTTCCTGGTGTTTCTGCTCACCCTGCGCAGCCGTGAGGATGCGCTGTGGGTGGCCCGCGGCATGCTTGCCTGCATCGCCCTGAGCAATCTGATCACCCTGGTAGACGTCTACAACATCCTCGATCTGGGCATCATCCATGAGCGCGAGGACGGCCGGGTCAGTGGCCCCATGGGGGAATCGAACCAATTCGGTGCCTTCATGGTCCTGTTCCTCCCGAGCATCCTGGCAATGGCCTTCATGAGTCGCGGGTTGCGGCGGGTCTTTTGGATACTGGGCGGCCTGGTGAGCGCCATGGCGCTGCTGCTGGCGGTTTCCCGTGGCGCGCTGTCGGCACTGGTGGTGGGCACCGTGCTCGGCTGCCTGTACCTGTACCGGTATATCCCTCGCGGACAACTCACCCGCGGCGTGCTCATTACCGGCGTAGTGTGTGCAGTGGTGGTCTCCGTGGCGATGTTGCATTACGGCGATCTGCTCTATGAGCGGCTCTATGCCCAGAGCGACCCCGACGACATGCGCACCCTGAGCTCCGGGCGCAGCTACATCTGGAGCGCGGCGCTGGCAACGATGGCCGAGCACCCGCTGACCTGGCTGGTGGGGGGCGGGTGGAACATGTACGACAACATGCGCGCGCTGGGCATCTACTTCTACGCCACCCACAACACCTTCCTGTCCTTTCTCTACGATCTGGGCATGATCGGGCTGAGCCTTTACCTGGTGCTGGTGTACGCCATGCTGCGCACCGCCAGGAGCGCCATCGGGCGGCTGCCCGCCGCCCAGCGCGCCGAACTGATCATGTTCGTCATCGGCTTCATCGGGCTGATGTGGGCGGTGTTCTTCGTCAACCTCTACAAGCCCTGGCTGCTGATCTGGGCCTACCTGGGCCTGATGATGCGCGTGGCGGTCAGCGCATCCCGGACGGCGGAGGCGCCTGACGGCGCGCCGGACCCGCATTCTCCGGAGCCGGTGACCGATCCGGGCTGGGACGGCGCGGCCCGCGCGCGCCGGGAGCGGGGCTAGGCGAGATGGCGTCTCTGAAGAAACGCGGCCTCATTCTCACCTTTTCCCGGGCGGCCGATCAGGCCGTGATGATGTTCAGCCCGCTGCTGCTGGTGCGCATCCTCGATGTGGAATCCTACGGGCAATACCGGGAATTCATCCTCTACGCGATGCTCATCAAGGCCTGCATCAGTCTCGGCGCCGGTCGCAGCCTGCTCTATTTCCTGCCCTTGGAGCCGGAGCGCTCCAGGCGCTACGTCACCCAGGCGGTGTTGTTCAGCCTGCTGCTCAGCGCGGTGGGCTGCGCGCTGGTATGGCTGGGCGGCGACCTGTTGCGCGCCTGGACCAGCTTCGACTTCGTGTTGCCGCTGGTGCTGTACCTGTTCTTTTTGGTGAATGTCGACTATTTCCTTTTCTACTGGCTGGCGCGCAAGCGCTCGGACGTGGTGCTGTTCTATTCCACCGGCCAGCTCATTTTGCGCCTGCTGGTGGTGGTGGCCGTGGCCTGGTGGAGTGGCGAGGCGCTGCACATCGCCTACGGGCTGGTGGCCTTCGAGGCGAGCCGCGCGCTTCTGGTGCTCGCTTACAGCGCCCACCAGGGGCTGCTTTCGGGAGGCTGGGACTGGGCCACGTGCAAGCGGCAAATGGCCTACTTTCTTCCGCTCGGCGGCTCCACCATTCTGTTTACCCTTACCGAGAATCTCAGTCGGCTGTTCGTCTCCACCCAGATCGGCGCGACGGCCCTGTCGCTGTATGTCATCGGCACCTACGCCATACCGCTGCGCACGGTGATCCGCAGTTCGGTGGGTGACGTGATATTCCCGGACATGGTGCAGAAGAGTGAAGCACGGGAGCCCATGGAGCGCCTGCGCCTGTGGCAACAATCCACGGTCTTGCTGTGTCTGCTGCTGTTCCCGGCCGCGACGGTAATGATCGTCGAGGCGGAATTGATCGTGCGCACCTTGTTCACCGCCGAGTACGTCGCCGCCGCACCGATTTTCGCCATCTATGGGGTGGTGCTGCTGCGGGAATGCTTCGATCTGACCCTGCCCGTGCGCTCGGCGGGCAAAACCAGCTACTTCGTCTATGCCAATCTGGCGGGCCTGGCGATCAATGCCGCCCTGCTGTTCCCCTTCTACCACCTGTTCGGCCTGCTCGGGCCGGCCTGGGCCTATCTGCTCACGCGGCTGATCACCGGCGTGATGTTCTTTCCGGTGATCATGCATCTCTATGGCATACGTCTGTCCCGCTTGCTGCCCTGGTCCGATACGGGGCGACTGGCGCTGGGCTGCCTGCTCGCGGCACCGTTGCTGGTGGTGCTGGAGCCCACCGGGCTGAATGAACTGGTGGCGGCGATGATCGGCGGGTTGCTGTTCGCGCTGGCCTATCTGACCTTCATACGTCGCTTCGGCAGCCAGACCACGGTGCAGATACTGGCTCGGATCTGGCCGCGTTGGCGACGCAGTCCCGCCTGATCTTTTCTAGGGAAGAGCGAAGCTCATGGATATGAGAGTACCAGGTGTGCTGATGCGGGGCGGAACCAGCAAGGGGCTGGTGCTGCACGCGGGGGCGCTGCCCGCCGGGGCGCGGGAGTGCG
The DNA here is from genome assembly GCF_009295635.1 of Alkalilimnicola sp. S0819. Lineage (NCBI taxonomy): Bacteria > Pseudomonadati > Pseudomonadota > Gammaproteobacteria > Chromatiales > Ectothiorhodospiraceae > Alkalilimnicola > Alkalilimnicola sp. S0819. The sequence continues at coordinate 211,706 of NZ_WHIW01000002.1, forward strand.
AGGCGATGATACTCGCCATGTTCGGCAGTCCTGATCGTCGCCAGGTCGACGGGCTGGGCGGTGCCGATCCGCTCAGCAGCAAGCTCGCCATCGTCAGCCCCTCGGAGCGCGCCGAGGCGGACGTGGATTATCTCTTCGGGCAGGTTGGCATAGAGCAACCCACTGTCGACTACACGGTGACCTGCGGCAATCTGGCCGCGGCGGTCGCCCAGTTCGCCGTGGATGAGGGCCTGGTGCCGGCGCGGGAGCCGTGCGCGACGGTGCGCATTTTCAACCGAAACACCGGCAAGCTGATCCTGGCCGAAGTGCCGGTACGCGACGGTCGGGCCTGCACGGCGGGGGACTGCGTGATCGATGGGGTTCCGGGGCGGGGTGCCGCCATCAGGCTGACATTCTTCGAGCCCGCCGGGGGCGTCACCGGCCGCCTCCTGCCCACCGGGCAAGCCATGGACACGCTGCCCGGCGCTTTCGGGCCGATGCGCTTGTCGGTGGTGGATGCGGGCAATCTTTACGCCTTCGTGCCCGCCGCATACTTCGGTCTGCGCGGCGACGAGACGCCCGCCGAACTCGAAGCCTGCGCCGGCTTGCTGGCGCAGGCCGATGCCATCCGACGCCGCGTGGCCGCCTTGTTGGTGCATCTTGGCGCGGTGCGCCCGGGTCTGGGGGCTCAGCTGGCCTTCTCCTGCAAGCTCGCGCTGCTCGGAGACGCGCGCGCGAGCGAGCCCGAGATCAGCGCGCGCATCCTCAATCCCGGCCGGGTCCACAAGGCGTTCGCGGTCACCGGCGCCATTGCCCTGGCCTGTGCCGCCAGGGTGCCGGGCAGTGTGGCCCATCTGCCTCGACTTGCGGTCGAGGCGCCAGGGACTCTGCGCATAGCCCATCCGGCCGGTGTCATGGAGGTCGCGGTGAGCGCCACGGGAGCAGGCCCGATCCCCCACATTCAGGGCGTGAGCGTGCTGCGCACCGCCCGTCGGCTGATGGAAGGTCACATACTGGTACGCGAGGACGCGCTGCAGCCCGCGCCCGCCGCGTACGGCGCGCGCCCGGGCGCGGGGGTTTCATTGCCGGGACAGGGAGTCTGGTCCTGATGGAAAATACCACTGCCTTTGTCATGACCCATGAATCGGATCCCCACCGCCGGGCGACCTCGCTCAGCGTGCAGGCCTTGAGCCTGGTGCGCTCGCTGGGCCGGCGTGGCGTGCGGGTGGTGCGTCTGCACCCCAACCATCTGGATGCGGGATTGCGCTCGCGCTATTGCGCCGCCGTGGAGCCTTGTCCCGACCTCTATCAGTCGGAAACGCGGCTGCTGGAGTTTCTCGAAGGGCTCGCGCAGCGCCATCCGGGCCGCCGCGTGCTCATCCCCGCCAGCGATGACTGCGCCTGGTTCCTCGCCACCCACCGCGAACGCCTGGGCACGCACTTCCAATTGCCGGTTCCCGCCCGTGGCGTGATGGAGCGCATCATAGACAAACGAGCGCAGTACGAGGCGGCCGAAGCCCTGGGCGTGCCGGTGCCCGAGACCTGGTATCCCGAGAGCCAGGCCGAACTGCGCGAGCTGCTGCCGAAACTGCGCAACTATCCCTATGTCATCAAGCCCACCGTGGCGCATCGCTGGCGGCTGGCCTCGATGCGCCGGGTTTCCGCCGGGCGCAAGGGCATACGGGTGGCCGATGCCCGGGAGTTGCTGGACGCCTACGAGCAGCTGGGCGCCCAGGCGCGGGGCGTAATGCTGCAAGAGGTCATCGGCGGGCGCGATGAACAGCTCTATACCTTCCTCGGCTACTTCGATCGCGACGCGCGCCCGCTGGCCTATTGCCTGCGCAGCAAGATCCGCCAGCTGCCGGTGGATTTCGGCTACTGCACCCTCACCGTGACCTGCCGCCAGCCCCAGGTACAGACGCAGTCGCTGCGGCTGCTGCGGGGGCTCGGCTACCACGGTCTGGTCGGCGTGGAGTGGAAACTGGATCCGCGCACCGGTTTGTACAAACTCATCGAGATCAACGCCCGGGCGGTCAATACCATCGGCATCGCCGCCGCCTGCGGGGTGGACCTGCCCTATATCGCCTATCGCGATGCCCTGGGCGAGCCCTTGCCGCCGGTCACCGACTGGCGACAGGGGGTCAAATGGCGCCGCTTCCTGCAGGACTGGGCCGCGGCCCGCACCCTGCATCGCCAGGGGCGATTGAGCCTGGGCCAGTGGTGGCGCTCCCTGCGTGGCCCCGCGGTGGGCGCGGTGTTCGCCTGGGATGATCCGGCGCCGTCCGTGGTGGACATGGGGGCGTTCCTGCGGCGCCGGGCCGGGCGTCGATTGTCGGCGATGCGACGCCCGGCCCCGACGGCGGGCTCATGAGCAGTCAACGGGCAGGGGAAATGGTGCATTTCATGGTTGAGGATCCGGCAGGAGGTATTCCGGGGGCTGGAGAGCGATTCGATGGCCCGCTTTTCATCGTCGGCATGCCCCGTTCGGGCACCAAGTTGCTGCGTACCCTGGTCAACCGTCACAGCCAGGTCGGCCTGCCGGAGTACGAATCCCACTTCATTCCCTTTTATGCCCGCAGCGGGCTGAACTGGGAGCGCTTGCGGGACCCCCAGCGCTTTCATCGCTTTCATCGGCGGATCGCCCGCAGCAACTTCGGCCGTGGTCTGGGCGCGGAACTGCCCTCCGCCGAGCGCTGGCGCGGGGCGGTGCGCGAATGGAGCTGCGCGGGGGTGATGGAAGCGCTCTTTCGCCTCTTCGCCCAGGCCCGGGGCAAGCGCATCTGGGGGGACAAGACGCCGCTGTATCTGCGGGAGTTGCCGCTGTTGAGCACGCTTTATCCCGGCGCGCGTTTCGTGCACATCGTGCGCGACGTGCGGGACTACTGCCTGTCGGCCCGCGCCGCCTGGGGCAAGCATCCGCTGCGCGCCGCCCAGCGCTGGCACGACGATGTGGCGGCCTGCCGACGGGCGGGTGCGGAACTCGGCCCCGCGCGCTATCTGGAGCTGCGCTACGAGGATCTGCTCACCGATCCCGAGCGGCTGATGCGCCGGCTAAGTGCTTTCCTGGGATTGCCCTACGAGCCGGCCACCACCGTGCCCGACAAGGATGCGGAGAATCTGGGGGCAGCGCGGGGGGCGCGGCGCATCGTCAGCGGCAACACGGCGAAATGGCGCTCTGCCATGAGTGCTCGGGAGATTGCCCGCATCGAGGCCATTTGCGCGCCGGTGCTGCGGGACTGCGGCTATCCGCTCGGTCACCACCGGGGGCCGGCGCGCCGGGTGAGCCGGCTGCGCCTGGGCGCCTTGCGCGCCGGCGATGCCCTGCGCATGGCGCGGCACGTGCTGGGGGCGGAAGCCCGGTTTACGGACGCGCTGCGTTCGCTGCGCGGAAAATTCATCTATCGCACACGCTGAGGGGGCGCAACAGGCAATGGAATTGCAGGTGCTGGATGGGCTGCGGGATCGGCCCGGGGTGGTGCGCGCCTGGCGCACCTTGGTGGAGCAGGGGGATCACGCTTATTTCCTGTCCTGGGGATGGATGGAAGCCTGGCTGGACACCGCCGCAAGCTATGGTGCGCGGCCGCAGCTGGCGCTGTTCTCCGACGCCCAGGGTCCGGCGGCCGCCTGTTTCCTGGGGCGCCGGCGGCGTCTGCGCCATGGCTTCATACCCGCGCGCAGCCTGCACCTGAACAGCAGCGGTGTGCCCGCCCTGGACCGCATCTGTATCGAGTTCAACGCCGTGCCTTGCCGCCCGGATGTGGCCCCGACCCTGCCGGCGCTGCTGCAGGGCCTGCCCGGTGGTTGGGATGAGCTGGTGCTGCCGGGGCTGGACCGGGAGGCCTTCCCCGGCGCGAGTCTCGGTCAGGCTCCCCGGGGATACCGGCTGGAGGTCCGCCGGGATACCTCGGCGCACTACGTGGACCTGGCGCCGCTGCGAGCGGGGCAGGATTACTTGGCCCTGCTGAGTGCGAACACTCGCGCCCAGATACGACGTGCCCGGCGCCGCTACGCGGAGCGCGGTGAGTGGCAAGTGGAAGAGGCCGCCACCCTGGCGGAGGCGGAGGCGCTGTTCGAGCAGTTGCTCGGCCTGCACCGGGCCATGTGGGCACAGCGGGGCAGCCCGAGCAACTTCGATACCGATTACGTCCTCGCTTTCCATCGTCGGCTGATACGCCAACGTTTCCATGCGGGCGACATACAATTGCTGCGCTTCTCGGTGGACGGAGAGCCGGTGGGCTGTCTGTACAACTTTCGCCATCAGGGGCGGGTGTACGCCTACCAGAGTGGCTTTCGGTTCGAGTCCGACAACCGGCTCAAGCCCGGCCTGGCCTGTCATAGCGCGGCCGTGGAACACAATGCCCGGCAGGGTCACCGGCGCTATGAGCTTCTGGCCGGTGATGGTCAATACAAGGCGAGTCTCGCCACCGGCCGGGGGCGTTTGCTCTGGTGCACGCTGCAAAAGCCCAGACCCCAGTTCTGGGTGGAGCGCCAGGCCCGTGCCCTGCGTCAGGCCCTGCACGCCGCGCGCATGAGCAGGCGTGGTGGGGGGGCCGTCCTTGCCAACGCGGACAAATCGGGAGCCGAAACATGAGCGATACCCTACGGCGTGGCGCATACGACGAGGTGGCACCCCTGGTGGTGACCGTGGATACCGAAGCCGATGATGCCTGGCGACATCCGGACCGCATCGGGTTGGCCAATATGGCGCAGATACCGCGCTTCCAGGCCTTGTGCGAGCGTTTCGGGATCAGGCCCACCTATCTGCTCGCTTACGAATGCGCAACGAGCCCGGAGGCCCTGGCCGTGCTAGGCCCCATCGTCGCCCGCGATGCCTGCGAACTGGGTCATCACCTGCACTGTTGGTCCACGCCGCCCTTCGAGCGCCAGGGTGCGCCGGGCATAGATGACGCCTGGCTGCATGCCTATCAGTACGAGCTGCCGGAGCAGCTGTTCATCGACAAGGCGGAAACCCTGCGCGAGGCGATCATTCACCATTACGGGGTGAACCCCCGCGCCCATCGAGCGGGGCGCTGGGGCGTGGATGCGCGCACCCTGCGGTGGCTGGCAGAGCGCGGTTTTGTGGTGGACTCCTCGGTGCTGCCCTTGCGCAGCCTGCGTCGTTGCCGCGGTCGAGATGCCCAGGGCCCGGAATTCCACACCGCCGATCCGCGAGCCCATTACGTGACCGAGCCGGGCTGCGGCAATCTGGTGGAATTGCCGGCGACCATCGACGTGCCGGATTCCTTCATCGCTCGTGGCTGTGCCGGTTGGCTGCGTCGCGGCCTGCCGGGCGCGGGGCCGGTTTCCCGGGTATTTCAGCATCACCGGGTCGGGGGCGGTCGACGCCTGTGCCCCGATCCACGCTATCCGCGGGGGGCTCTGTCCCAGGCCGTGGGTCGGGCGGCACGGGCCCCGGGGCGGGTAGTGAACCTGTCGCTGCATTCCTCGGAGCTTTTGCTCGGGTGCAGCCCTTTCTCGCGCACGCGGGAGCAGGCCGACGCGGTGTGGGCCAGGTTGACGGAAGTCTTTGCCAAGGCCCGCGAACTGGGGCTGCGCCCCATGACGCTCAGCGAGGCGGCGCTGCAGTGGCGCTGCCAGCAGGGCGAGCCCTTCGCGCCAGACGCCGTACTGTCGGGCCTTGACGACGTTTCGGCCAGCCCCAAGCGCGAGCCCTTCTCACGGCAAGTGTGAGCCAAGCCACCCTTTGGTCGTTCCCCTGAAAACTGAGACCCAGTCGCTGCCGGGTCTGTGATTCGAGTCATGGTGGCACTCATCGTGCGGCCCCTAGGATGCCTCCTCGGACGCGACGGGTCTCGTCGCTCGGGCAATGTTGCCTTCCGGAGACAGACTTTAGGGTGAATCCGATATGAAGAATGCGATGACGATTGCAATGGGCCTGGCGCTGGGTTTGGGCGCCACGGCCGCCGGCGCGCTGCCGGTGATTCCGGGGGCCTCCGGTTTCGGCATGGATACCCCGGCGGGTCGTGGCGGCAAGGTGATCAAGGTAACCAACCTCAACGCCAGCGGTCCCGGCTCCCTGAAGGCCTGCATCGACGCCAGCGGGCCGCGGGTGTGCGTATTCGAGGTCTCCGGCACCATCCGCCTGAACCGCGATCTGCGCATCGAGAAGCCCTACCTGACCATTGCCGGGCAGACCGCGCCTTCACCGGGCATTACCCTGCGCGGCGCACCGCTGGCCGTGGCCAACACCCATGATGTGCTGATCCAGCATCTGCGCATCCGCGTAGGCGATGACGCCAACGGCGCCGGTGGCGCCTCCCCGGACAACCGGGACGGCTTGCAGATCATTGCCGGCAAGGCGCCGGTGAAGAACGTGGTGGTGGACCATGTCTCGGTGTCTTGGGGCGTCGACGAGAACTTCCAGCTCTGGCATACCGGCGTGAGCGATATCACCATCCGAAACTCCATCTCCAGCGAGGCGCTGCACGACTCCATCCACCCCAAGGGCCCCCATTCCATGGGGATCATTGTCGGGCCGGACATCAAGCGGGTGACCCTCACCGGCAACCTGTTCGCTCACAACAACGCCCGCAACCCGCGCCTCAAGAAAGGTTCCGAAACCGAGTTCCACAATAATGTGGTCTACAACTGGGGCAACCACGCGCTGGACACCGAGGGTGACGCCAACCTGGTGGGCAACTACTTCAAGAAAGGCGCGGATACCCGCGGCAGCTGTGTCCATGAACGTGCCCCCTCGGCGCTGTATATGGCCGATAACATCGGCTGCGGCTTCACCGACAGCCGTTCGCCCACGGTGCGGCAGTCCGGCTACAAGCCGCTCGCGGCCCGCGACGCCTACGATTATGTGCTGACGTACGCCGGTGCGCGCCCCGCGGATCGGGACAGCGTCGATCAGCGGGTGGTCAACGATGTGAAGAGCGGCAGTGGTCGGATCATCGGCAGCCAGCGACAGGTGGGGGGCTGGCCCAGCCTGGCGGTGAATACCCGCCCGCTGCAGCTGCCCGCCAACCCCAACGGCGATGATAACCGCGACGGTTACACCAACCTGGAAGAGTGGCTGCACGCTTACGCACGGGAAGTGGAGCAGGGCAATGCCGGCCCCACGATTCCGAAGGCGCCGACGGATCTGCAGGTGGACGTGCTCTATCCCTGACCGGGCGGGGCGCCGCCCCGTACCGCCCCTGAGAAAATCTCCCTCCGCGCTGGTCGCGGGGGGAGATTTTTCGTTTTACCGCCCCCATTCCCGGTACGGATAAGGATTCCGGCAGGGAGACAGCAAGAACATGAACGCAACACTCCGGCAGGGTCCGGCGCCGGTGCCCCCGGCCGCAGGCGGGCTGCGGGTCTGCCATATCATCGACACCCTCAAATACGGCGGCGCCGAGCGCCAGTTCGTCAGCATCCTCAATGCCATGCCCGTGGCGAAGAAGTTCGCCGTGGTGCTGCGTGACCAGGGTCAGCCCGGATTCGCCGCGCAGCTGGCCCCGGAGATTACCTTGCGCCGAAGCTTCATGCGCGTGCGCAGCAGCCCCTGGCAGATCTGGCGCCTCGCGCGCTGGTTGCGCCGCCAGCGCATCGATGTGGTGCATACCCACATGTTCTGGCCCAGCCTCTACGGCACCCTGGCCGCGCGGTTGGCGGGCGTGCCGGTGGTCGTCACCACCGACCACGGCATAGGCGCCTGGAAACGCCCGCGTCACCATTGGCTGGATGGCCAGTTGATTGGGCGCGCGGCGGACTTGCGCTTTTGCGTCTCCGGCCACATAGCCCGAATGCTGCACGAACGCTGCGGCGTGCCGGCGCGCAAGCTGCAGCTGGTGGTCAACGGCACCGAGGTGCCGGAACCGGTGTCGGTGGGGGAGCGCCCGGTGGTGCGGATAGGCACCCTGGGGCGCATGGTCTGGCAGAAGGATTTTCGCACACTCATCGAGGCGGCGGCGCTGCTGCGCGATTGGGGGCTGCCCTTCGAGCTGTGCCTGCTGGGGGATGGGCCGCAACGCGCCGAACTGGAAACGCTGGTCCGCCAGCGAGGCTTGGGCGGGCAGGTGAGCATGCCCGGTTTCCAGTCCGATGTGGATGGCTGGCTGCGCCGCTTCGATATCTTCGCGCTCTCCTCGGTGGAAGAGGGGCAGCCGGTATCCCTGCTGGAGGCCATGGCCCGCGGGCTGGCGGTGGCCGCCACCCGGGTGGGGGCGATTCCCGCCACCTTGCGCGACGGGCAGGAAGGTTTGCTGGTGCGCCCGGGCAGTGCGGCGGAGCTGGCCGAAGCGCTGGGCCGCCTGTGCACCGATGCGGACTTGCGCCGCCGATTGGGCGAGGCCGCCCGGGAACGGGTGCTTCGCGAGTTCTCCAGCGAGGCGCTGGCAAGGCGTTATCTGGCGGTCTATGCCCGTTTGTACGCGCGGCGCGGCGGTGGCGATGCCTTCCCGGCGAGCGCTCGTACGGAACAGGGGTGAAAGCCTTGCCCCGCTGAGACCCTGACGACAAGGAACACGGAGAGACATCAATGCAGGACGCAGCACCAGGCGCCGCGAGGGAAGCGGCGCCCGTGGTTTTTCTGTTGAATTCCCTGCAGGTGGGGGGGTCCGAGAAGAAGATGGTCGCCCTGCTGGGCGCCCTGCATCGCAGGGGCTGGCCAGTGCACCTGATCTACCTCAATCCGCCCCATACCCTGCTGGCCCAGCTGGACCCGGGCGTGCCGCGGCTGTGTCTGGAGCGCCGTGGCAAGCTGGACTGGCGTGCGGTGCGAACCCTGGGCGCCTATATGCGGGAACACGGCGTGGGCAGCATTCACTGCGTGAACCGATACCCCATGTTGTACGGCTATCTGGTCGCGCCCCGCGACGATGCGGGCCGCCGTTTCCATGTCTATCTCAATAGCACGCGTCTGCCGAACCGGGTCGAAGAAGCCAAGATGCTGCTCTATCGCCTGGTGCTGCGCCGCGCCCGGCGCGTGGTGTTCGGCTGTCGTTTCCAGCAAAGCCAATGGCTGCGTCGTTATCGTTTGCCGCCCGAGCGTTGCACGTACATCTACAACGGTGTGGATACCGCCCGCTTCGATCCGCTGGCGGCGCCTCGCGATGGGGGCGGGGTAACGGTGGGGCGTGCTCCCGGGGAGCTGGTACTGGGCATGGTCGGCCAGTGCCTGCCGAAAAAAGGCTATCCGGATTATCTGCACGCACTGGCGCGCCTGCGCGCCGAGGGCCATCCGGTGCGCGGCCTGGTCGTGGGCGATGGGCCGGAGCGCGCCCGGCTGCAGGCTCTGGCGCAGTCGCTGGGGGTGCCGGTGCATTGGGCGGGGGAACTGTCCGATGTGCGCCCGGCCCTGCTGGCCATGGACATTTTCCTGCTCACCTCGGTGGCCTCCGAAACCTTCTCCAATGCCGCGCTGGAGGCCATGGCCATGGGGCTGCCCGTGGTGCTCTCCCGCCTGGGCGGAGCGGCGGAAATGGTCGAGGAAGGCGTGAACGGCCATATCTATCCCGCCGGGGATGTGGAACGCCTGGTCGCGCGGCTGCGCCCTCTGGTGACCGACCCCAGGCATCGCGCTCGCCTGGCCGCCGCCGCCAGGCCCCGGGTGCAGCGGCGCTTCGGCATCGAGCGCATGATCGCGGCGTATGAGCAGGCATTGGGGGCCGCGGGAATGCCCGCGGCGAGCGCGGCACCCGGTGCGGCAGATGCCGGCGTGGCGAGCATGGGTTCCGGGAGGCAGGCATGAGCATGAAAGTATTGATGGTCACCAATATGTACCCCAGCGCGGACAGGCCGGGCTATGGGGCTTTCGTCAAATCCCAGATCGACTCCCTGGCCCGCGCCGGTGTGGAAGTGGATCTGTATTACATCCCCGGTTACCGCCGGAAACTCAGTTATCTGAGCGCACCCTTCGGTGTGCTGTGGGCGACGCTGCGCCGGCGCTACGACCTGGTGCATGCCCATTACGGTCTGAGCGCGCTGGCGGCGCGGCTGCAGTTTCGCGCGCCGGTGGTGGTCTCGTTCTGCGGCGATGATCTCTACGGGCATGCGGATGAATCGGGCAAGGCCACCCGGCGCAGCCTGATCCTCGCCTGGTTGCATCGACAGTCCGCCCGACTGATGCAGGGCGTGATCGTCAAGAGCGCGGCGATGGCGGAACTTCTGCCCAGCACCCGCGCCGAGGTCACGGTGATTCCCAACGGCGTGGATTTCGAGCGCTTCCGCCCCCTGGATCGGGCCGCCTGCCGCCGGGAACTCGGGCTGGAGCAGGATCGGGTCTATATCCTCTTTCCCTACGACCCCAAGCGTCCGCGCAAGAACTACGCGGGCGTGAAGGCGGCGGTGGAGGCCTTGAATCGGCGCAGCGGTCTGGACGCCCGGGTGCTGTTCGCCGACGGCGTCCCCAACGAGCGCATGCCCCTGTACATGAATGCCGCCGATGTCCTGGTGCTGGCCTCCTTCTGGGAGGGCTCGCCGAACACCGTCAAGGAGGCGCTGGCCTGCAATACGCGGGTTGTCGCCGTCCGCGTCGGGGACACCGAGCAGTTGCTGGACGGGATCGGCGCGAGCGCGCTGTGCGACTACGAGCCGGAGGATATCGCCACCAAGCTGGAGCAGGTGCTTTGCTCGCCGCAACCACCGGACGGTCGGGCGCGGAGCCAGCATTTGCGCATGGAGCGGATCGCGGGGCGGGTGCTGGAAGTCTACCAGCGGGTCCTGGGTCGCAAAGACACGCGCCGATCCCTGGAGGAGGGGTCCCCGGGGGCGAGCTAGGCGCGGTCTGGGGTCGGTAAAGGGCGAAGGGCCCGTAGTGGGCCCTTCGCCGGTTCGCGGGCGTCCGCTTAGAGTTTCACGCAGCGTGGCGTGGTGGGTTCGGATTCGCCCTGTGGGTTGTAGGCCCGGACCGTGAAGCAGGCCTGTTCGCCCAGCCGCAGGCCCAGCCCGGCCGCGGCATCGAAGCTCGCCGCCGGCTTGCCCGCGTCCAGGCTCTCCAGGGGCAGGTCTTTGAGCAGCGTGGAAATCCGGTCGCTGTCGGGCCCGGTGTAGATCCGGTATCCCTCCACCGGACCACCGCTGGGGGCCCAGTTCAGACGAACCTGCACACCGTCGGCGCAGCGGCTGCATTCCACCGTGACACGCACATTGGCGTCGGCCCGGTCGCCATCGGCATCGGTGACCGAGTACATGAAGTCATCGGTGCCGCTGAAGCCGGTGTCCGGCGTGTAGAGGATGCGGTTGCTGGAATCCACCACCGCGCTGCCGTGGCTGGGTTGCTGGCTGAGTCGCACCGTCAGCGGCGTGTCGTTCAGGTCTTTGTCATTGTCGAGCACGGCGATAAGGACACTCTGGCCTTCCTCGGTCAGGGCCTGATCCGGGTTCGCCCGCGGGTGGCTGTCCGTGTGGCTGTCGTCGTTGCCATCGTTCGGCTGCCCGCTGTCGTCGGCGTCCACCATTTCCCGCGGGCTGGGCGCGGGGCCTTGCGCGCTGGGCACATAGCCGTTGGCCTCGGGGACGAGCAGCAGCTTGTCCAGCACGAAGCCGTCCTCGCGCATGAACACGTTCACGGTGTACACCCCCGCGCTGGGGATCGTCAGGCTGGCCGGGGCACCGTCGCGGGTGTCCTGTGACCAGCCGAAGTTCGCGCCGAAGCCCTCGATGCGGTCCGCGCTGTCCACGGCGGCGCCGTTGAGCCCCACGTGCAGGGAGTCGTCCTTGCCGGTGGCGCCGAGGCCGCGCACCCAGACCTGGTAGGTGCCGGGCGCGTTGAAGGCTACCCGGTAATCCACCCGCGGGCTTTGCGTGACAAAGTCGGTATCGATGCCGACATTGTCATTGGGCCAGGCCTGCAGGGCGCCCGCACCGGTCTGGCCGCTGATGCTCAGGTCCCGCCATTCCATGCCGTTGCGCGATTCGCGGTCATCGCTGTCGGCCGCGTCAATGACCACCAGACCGTCGGCCTGCTGGCGAATCGCCGAAAGGCGGGTTTCTTCGCCGTCCCCGACGTCGCTTTGGGTACTTTGGGCAGGCCCCTCGCCTTCGGGGACATAGTCGGCGGCGGGGCTCAGCAGCAGGCGATCGAGCTGAAAACCGGCCTCGCGCATCCATACGTTGATGGTGTGCCGACCGGGGGCGGGCACTTCGATGGTGGCGATCCTCTGGCCCATGGCCATATTTGACCAGCCGAAGCTGGGGCCGAAGTTGGCGAGCCTGTCGCCGCCTTCCTGGCGCTGGCCGTTCAGGCCCACATGTACCGAATCGGATGCGCCGCTGGTGCCCAGGCCGCGCAGCCACAGGTAATGGGTGCCGGCCTGCTGGAACTCCACCTCGTAGTCCAGTCGGGGGCTGAGCTCAGCCAGATTGCTGTCCAGGCGCGCACCGTCGTTGGGTGTCGCGATCAGGGCGGCGCCCCCCACGGCCGCACTGTCCGCCCTGTCCTGCCAGGCATGCGCGCCGCGGGGCGTATTGCGATGGTAGTTCTCCGCGTCGACCGTCAGCAGGCCATCATCGCCCTGCATGAACACGGCGGTCACGGTGCTCGGCGCGCGCGGGCTGGCCGCCGGGCCGTCACCCTCGGGCAGGTAGCTGGCGTCTGCGGTCAGCAGGATCCTGTCCAGCTCGAAGCCGTCCTCCCGCATCCACACGTTCAAGGTGTGCCGGCCGGGCGCGGGGATATTCAGCACAGCCACGTGCTGCCCCATACGCAGATTGGACCAGCCGTTGCTCGGGCTGAAATTGGCGATGCTGTTACCGCCATCTTGCCGTAGGCCGTTAAGGCCCACATGTACCGAATCATCATCGCCACTCGCGCCCAGGCCGCGTAACCACAGGTAGTGCGTGCCGGCCTGCCGGAACTCGATTTCATAGTCGAGTCGGGGGCTGCGGCTGGCGAGTCCGGAATCCAGCCGAGTGCCGTTGTTCGGGGTGCTCCGCATGATGCGGGCGCCGCTGGCGTCGCCGGATTCCCCGGCCACCCAGCTATGCGCGCCGCGGGCCTCGTTGCGGTCAAAATCCTCGGCCTCGATGACGAGCAGGCCGGCATCGTCGGCGGGCTGCAGGATGGCGCCGGCGCCGGCGGTCTGGGGCAGCAGTGCCGCGGCCAGGGTCAGGGATATCGCCGGCAGGGCGACGCGGGGAGCGGGCACGCGCAGGGCCGCCCGCAGGGCGTAACGCAAGGATACGGTATTCATGGAACTCCTCATGATTGACGGGTGACCGGTTGGGAGGGTCCGGTTCTGGTGTCGCACTGGAGCCTAGCGAGGGTGAGCAGGGTCGAGTTCGATGTTCGTCACAGTTCGATGGGCGTGTGCCGGCGGCATGCCCGCTCTGTGCGGGGGTTCACGCGGGTTTTGTGAGCTGATTCGGCGGGTCGTCGATCGGCGACGGTGTATAGGGCTTTTTGCGCGCAGGGAATGCGGGAGTGAGTGGCTGATGAACAATACATGGAAGGAACAGGCGCGGGCACGGTTCTCCACCGCGGTGGCGGCGCCGAAGTGGAAAAGAATGTACGACGTCCCCACCGAAAGCCTGGAGGAGGAAAACTTTCGCCTGCGACGGGATTACACGCTGGATCTGATCGGCGCGCGTTATTCCCCGGCTGCCCGTATCGTGGATGTCGGTTGTGGCACGGGGCCGGTGGTGGCCGGGCTTTGGGAGCGAGGATATCGCGCCCTGGGCCTGGATTGCGCACCCGACATGCTCGCGCTGGGGCGCCAGCGCCTGGTTGCGCTGGGCGGCGATCCGGCCCTGCTCGCGGAAGGCGATGTGACCGCTTTGCCCTACGAGGAGGGCTCCGTGGATTGCGTGGTCTGTCTGGGAGTCATCAGCTACGTGCCCGATCCGCAACGCGCGCTGCGGGAGATATACCGCGTGCTGCGCCCGGGGGGGCTTGCCCTGGTGAGCTTCCGAAACCGTTTCAATCCGGTGCTTTGGGATCCGGTGGCGCTTACCCGGTACCTGGTGAGGCGTCTGCTGGGGCGCGGGGACGATTTCCCCAAAGGCCCGGGTCGCCCCCTGGACCCGGCGGCGGTGCGCGCCGCGGTGGAGGCGGCGGGCCTGGTGCTGGAGCACCGCGAAGGCCTGGGGCTGGGCCCATTGCGGTTTCGACGTCGCGCCCTGCTTTCCGAGCGCAGCGCCATCGCGCTGAGCCGGCGCCTGCGAAGCGCCGCGAAGCGTTTGGGCCTCGGCGGGGTCTTGCCTTTCTGGAGCGACGTGAATATCTACTTGTCCCGCAAGCCCGGATAGTTATCAGGGGATTGAAGAATAAGTCAGTGCTGATCCAATCAATCTGGGAGGGGCGAAGCATGGCCGTGAAAACTGCCGTCGAATGCTCCGGCAAGCGGGTCCGGCCGGTGAGATTGGTTTCTGGCGCCTTGGGGCGGGCACGGCCTGCCGGGAGCGGGGCCTAGTGGCCTGGCTCTCCGATGAGGGGATGGACAGCACGCGCAATCTGGAACCGGTCAAACAGCAGGGGCCGTGGAAGCTGCAGGCCGCGGCTTCCTGGGGTGCATCCGCCGATGCGACAGGGAAAGACGCCGATTCGTCGCAACCCTGTCCGGCAGCGCCCGGGGAGAACCGGGACGAGCCCGGTCTGGATTGGCAAGTCGCGCTACACGGCGGAGAGACGGGGCTGGAAGCCTTATGGCCCGCTTGGGAGCGAATGCTGGCCGGTGACGGGGGGTGTTACTACGAGCGCCCTGAATACTACCGGGCTTATCAGCGCTGCCTGGAGCGCCAGCCCGGTGCCGGCCTGCTGCTCGCGGTGGGCCAGGAGAAGGCACCGACGCTGATCGTCCCCCTGCAGCGCCACACGCTGGGCCGAGGGCCCCTGGGTCTGCGCCTGCTGCAGACACCGTCTCATCCGCACCTCAGCGGTCTGGGCGTGCCCTTGTCGGTGGCGGCGGCGCCGGCGGACCTGGAATCGACCCTGCAGGCATTGTTGGGGGCGCGGGGGCGGGGACTGAACTGGGACGTGTTGCGCTTGCGCAATATTCCGGCAGCCTCGCCGGTTCCTCAGTTGATGCGGCGCTTGGCACCTGGCCGAGTGCTGGTGCGGACCCGTCGCGTCCGAGCCTGGTTCGATTGCCGGACCGAGGCCGGGGTGATGGGGCGTTATCCGGGGACGCATCGCCGCAATCTGGCGAGGCTGCGGCGCCGCGCCGAGCAGGGGCGGGGGCTGCGGGTCGAGATCGTGCGTGCGCCCGGCGCGCTGGAGTCGGCGTTCGAAACCTTCCTTCGGCTGGAGAGCGCCGGTTGGAAAGGGGCGGGTGGCACGGGAAGTGCCATCGCCAGCTGTCCGGATCTGCGCCGCTACTACCGCGGTCTGATGCGTGGTTTCGCCGCGCTGGGGCGCTGTCAGATCAACCTGCTGCGCATTGGTGATCAGTACGCGGCCGGGCAGTTCTGTCTGCTGGGCCGGGGGCGGCTGGCGGTGTTGAAGATCGGCTACGACGAGGCCTTCAAGAGCGAGGGGCCGGGGGTCATTCTGCTCGATGAAGTGCTCCGCGATTGCGTGGCCCGTGGCGATGTGGCGCGGGTCGATCTGACCACCGCGCCGGACTGGGCCCGCCGCTGGAACCCCCAATTGGAAGAACTGCTGGACCTATGGGTGTTTCGACCCGGGCCGCGGGCGGACTTGGCGCGCCTCGCACTGCGGCTGAGGAGCAGCCTGAAACAGGGTTTCCGGACCAGGGGCGGCGCATCGGCGTTTCGGCTTCGGTCGAATAGCCGCGACGCATGGGCCTCGATGGAGTCGCCAGGGAGGGCGCAATGGTAATACTCGGACTCAACTATTTCTTTCACGACTCCACGGCCTGTCTGGTGGTGGACGGTGAACTGCGGGTGGCGCTGGAAGAGGAACGCTTCACCCGCCAAAAGCATACCCAGGCCTTTCCGGTTCAGGCGGTGGAACAGTGTCTGCGTCAACAGGGGATGGATTTTCACGATATCGACCATATCGCGGTCTCCATCAAGCCCGGCCTGGACCGGGGCGCCAAACTCGCCTACGGCCTGCGTCACCCGCGGCAGCTGAAGCCATTCCTGCGCCACGAGTTCCTCAACAGCGCGCGCCGTCAGCGGGGTTTCCGCGCCTGGCTGCAGCGCCATTGGCCTGACCCGGCGTGTCGGCCGGAGGTGCACTACATCGAGCATCATCTGGCGCATATCGCCGGCTCTTTCTTCGTCTCCCCCTACGAGCGTGCGGCGCTGCTCTCGCTGGACGGCGCCGGTGAGTGGGCCACCTCCTGGGTGGGCGTAGGCGAGGGCAACCGCGTCAAGCGCCTGGGCGGCAATTATTTTCCCCACTCCCTGGGCTCCGTCTACGAAGCCGCCACCGAATTCTGTGGCTTCCGGCCCAACTACGACGAAGGCAAGACCATGGGGCTGGCCCCCTTCGGCGACCCGCGACGCTTCCAGCCCACGGTGGCGCGCATCGTCGTCCCGGACGGTGACTGGGGGACGCGGGTCGATCTGTCCTATTTCAGCTACCAGCACTGGGGTTTTCAACGCTGCTCGCCGAAATTTCACCGCACCTTCGGGCCGCCCCGGCGGGGCGGGGCATTCGCCGAGCACCACCAGGACGTGGCGGCGGCCTTTCAGCGGGTACTGGAAGATCGCGTACTCGCCATCTGCCGCCGCCTGCGCGAGCGCACCGGCGCCGACTATCTGGTGCTCGCCGGCGGCGTCTCGCTGAACAGTGTCATGAATGGGCGCATCCTGCGCGAAGCCGGTTTCAAGGACCTCTACGTCATGCCCGCCGCCGGCGACAACGGCACGGCCATAGGCGCGGCCTTCTATCTCTACAACGGTTTGCTGGGGCTGCCGCGCCGGTACGCTCACCTGGACCCCTACGTGGGCAACGCCTACAGCGACGAGGAGATTGCCCGGGTGCTGCGCCAGGCGAAGCTGCCGGCGCGCCAGCACGGCGATATTGTCGAGGTGGCGGCGGATCTGCTCGCCCGGGGCCAGATCATCGGCTGGCACCAGGGGCGCATGGAGATCGGGCCGCGGGCGCTGGGCAACCGCAGCATACTGGCCAATCCCACGCTGCCCGGCATGAAGGACAAGATCAACGCCGAGGTGAAGTACCGCGAGCCCTACCGTCCCTTTGCGCCGGCCGCGCCCGCGGAGCGCAAGAGCGAATACTTCGACATCGAGGTGGACGCGCCCTTCATGCTCAAGGTTTGCAATGTGCGCCCGGAGGCACGTGCCCGGCTGCCGGCCGTGACCCACGTGGACGGCAGCGCCCGACTGCAGACCGTGCACCGGGACAGCAATCCGCTGTTCCATCGCCTGCTGCATGCCTTCGAGGCGCGCTCGGGGACGCCGGTGTTGCTCAACACCAGTTTCAACATCCAGGGCGAGCCGGTGGTGGAGTCCCCCTGGCATGCCCTGCGCTGCTTCTATTCCACCGGCCTGGACGCGCTGGTGCTGGGTAATTTTCTCCTGACCAAGGAGTCCCTCGTCCAGGACCCACCGTCGAGGCTTGAATGCTTGCAATCCGACCGGCCAGCCCCTATTGCCGCAGTCAGTGGCATGGCCGGTACGACGGCTTGATGGCGTATGCCGGGGACGTGCAAGCCGGCATTCATCCGCGGGGGCGGGTAAGCCGACTTTTCGCCAAGGAAGGGTAAGTAACATGAATATCAGTGTGTTTGGTTTGGGGTACGTGGGGGCGGTGTCAGCGGCCTGCCTGGCGCGCAAGGGGCATCGGGTCATTGGGGTGGATGCCGCGCCCGAAAAGATCGCGCTCATCAACGAGGGCATGGCTCCGATCATCGAGCCGGGCCTTACCGAAATCATCAGCGATGCCGTGAGCAGCGGTCATCTCTGCGCCACCGAAGACGCCGAAGCCGCCTTCTTCGACACGGAACTCTCCCTGGTGTGCGTGGGCACGCCCAGCCAGGCCAACGGCAGCCTGGACATGTCCGCCGTGCGCCGGGTCTGCGAGCAGTTGGGGGACCTGCTCGCCGTCAAGAACGGTTTCCATATCATCGTCATGCGCAGCACCATGCTGCCGGGCTCCATGCGAGACGTGGTCATCCCCTTGTTGCGCGAACGCTCGGGCAAGGAGCCGGGACGGGATTTCGGCGTCTGCTGCAACCCCGAATTCCTCCGCGAGAGCACGGCGGTGGTGGATTTCTTCCATCCGCCGAAGACCGTCATCGGTGCGAGCGACCCGCGTAGCGGCCAGGCCCTGGCGAGCCTCTACGAGAGCTTCGACGCGCCCTTGATGCAGGTCGACGTGGAAACCGCCGAGATGGTCAAGTACACCGATAACGCCTGGCACGCGCTCAAGGTGGGTTTCGCCAATGAGATCGGCAATCTGTGCAAGGCCCTGGCGCTGGACAGCCACCGGGTCATGGACATCTTCTGCCAGGACACCAAGCTCAATATCTCCCCCTGTTATCTCAAACCGGGCTTCGCCTTCGGCGGCTCCTGCCTGCCAAAGGACCTGCGGGCGCTCAACTACAAGGCCCGCATGCTGGATGTCGAGCTGCCGATTCTCGGCGCCATCCTGCCGAGCAACGCCCTGCAGCTGGATCGTGCGGTGCGGATGGTCAGCGCCCGCGGGCATCGCCGGGTCGGCGTGCTGGGATTCAGCTTCAAGGCCGGCACCGATGATCTGCGCGAGAGCCCGGTGGTGGAGCTCATCGAGCGGCTGCTGGGCAAGGGCTACGAGCTGTGCATCTACGACCGCAACGTCAATCTGGCCGCGCTGCGGGGCTCCAACCGCGATTACCTGTTGAACCGCATTCCCCATGTCTCGGCCCTGATGGCCGATTCCATGGACACGGTGCTGGAGCACGCCCAGACCGTGGTGGTGGGCAACCGCGCCGAGGAGTTCTCCGGCGTGCGCGAGCAGCTGCGCGAGGATCAGGCACTGATCGATCTGGTGCGGCTGGAGGCTCGGGAGACGAGCACGGAGGGCTACGATGGCATCTGCTGGTAAGCCGCGCCGTGTGCTGATGATCGTGGAGAACCTGCCGGTGCCCTTCGACCGGCGGGTCTGGCAGGAGGCCACCACCTTGCGAGATGCCGGGTACCAGGTCTCGGTGATCTGCCCCACGGGGCCGGGCTGCGAGCGGCGTCGGGAAGTGCGCGAGGACATCCATATCTACCGCCACCCCTTGCCCATCGAAGCGGAAGGGGCGGCGGGGTACGCACTGGAATACGCCAGCGCGCTGTTCTGGGAGTTCTTCCTCGCCCTGCGCATCGCCCTGACCCGCGGCTTCGATGTGCTGCACGGCTGCAATCCGCCGGACACCATCTTCCTGATCGGCGGTTTCTTCAAGCTGTTCGGCAAGAAGTTCCTCTTCGATCATCACGATATCAATCCCGAACTCTACGAGGCCAAGTTCGGCCGCCGCGACCGCTTCTACCGCCTGCTGCTGGCGCTGGAGCGTTGGACCTTTCGCACCGCCGACGTCTCATTGGCCACCAACCAGTCCTACCGGCGCATCGCGCTGGAACGAGGGCGCATGGATCCGGAGCGCGTGTTCGTGGTACGTAGCGGCCCGAACCTGAGTCGGCTGCAACGGCTGCCGCCGGTGCAATCGCTCAGGGGCGGGCGGTCCTATCTGGTCGGCTATGTGGGTGTCATGGGGCGCCAGGAAGGGATCGACTATCTGCTGCGCGCGGTGCGTCATATCGTCCACGAACTGGGGCGGCACGACATTCACTTCGGCTTGGTGGGCGGGGGCACGGAGCTGGCGGCGCTGCAGGCCTATGCCGAAGAGCTGAAGGTGGCCGAGTACGTCACCTTCACCGGACGGGTGCCGGATCGGCAATTGCTGGAAATGCTCAACACCGCCGATGTTTGCGTGAACCCGGACGTGGCCAATGAGATGAACGACAAGTCCACCATGAACAAGATCATGGAATACATGGCCCTGGGCAAGCCCATCGTGCAGTTCGACCTTACCGAAGGGCGCTATTCCGCCGGCGAATCTTCGCTCTACGCCCGGCCCAACGATGCCCAGGATCTGGCGGCGAAGCTGGTGGAGCTGATCGATGATCCGCCGCGACGGGCGCGTATGGGCGAGCTGGGTCGTGCCCGGGTCGAGAATGAGTTGGAGTGGCGCTACGAGGCGCCGAAGCTGCTGGCCGCCTACGAGCGGCTGTTTGCCGCCGGCGCGGCCCGCGGCACTGGTGTGAAAGGGATTTTTGCAGGACGTGAGTAACCACAGGGGACGAGTGATGTTGCACAGAACGCTTATCGGAAGGCGGGTCGCGGTGGCGGCCATTTTCTTCAGTCTGGGCCTGCTGGTGGCGGTTCCGTCGCTGGCGAGTCAGGTGGCGGAGGGCGCGGCGCCGTCGATCTCGGAGCCCTACCGCATCGGCCCGGAGGATCTGCTCGACATATCCGTGTGGAAGGAGGAGGAACTGCAGCGTGAAGTGCTGGTACGCCCCGATGGCGGCATTTCCTTTCCCCTGGCCGGCGATATTCAGGTGGCCGGCAAGACCGTCAAGCAAGTGCAGGACGAGCTGGCGAAGCGGATCCGCAAGTACATCCCCGGTGCCGTGGTCACCGTGGCCACCAAGACCATCGCCGGCTATCGGGTCTACGTGATGGGCAAGGTCAACAACCCGGGCCAGTACAGTGTGGGCCGCTACGTGGACGTGATGCAGGCCCTCACCCTGGCCGGTGGCATGACGCCCTTCGCCGACGAGAACAAGGTGAAGGTCATCCGCCGTGTGGACGGCGGTGAAGAAGTCTATGGTTTCGATTACAGCAAGGTGCGTGCCGGCAAGAGCCTGGAGCAGAACATTCTGCTGCGCAGTGGTGATGTGGTAGTGGTGCCCTGAACACCCACGGGTGTTCGTGTAGGAGACAATAATGAAACAGCAAGGATTGTTCATGATCGGTGCGCCGATGCGCTCGCGCACCCGGAACAGGCCCCTGCGCCGTGTGCCGGCTCTGACGGCACTGGCCTTGGTGCTCGCGCCCGGGGCGGCCCTGGCCGAGGCCTGGTTGCTGGAACCGTACCTGAGCGTGGGTCTGGGCTACGACGACAATGTAGAGCTTGTTACCGACGACTCGGTGGGAAGCCCCGTCGGCATGGTTTCCGTGGGTGCGGATCTGCGTCGGGTGACGGAAACCCTGGAGGTGCGTGGTCGCGGGCAGCTGGACTATCGCGGCTACACCGATGAGGACGCTCCCGACAACGAAGATGCCCAGCTGCTGGCGCTGGAGCTGCTGCACCGTCGTCCCACCGGTGACTGGGGGCTGGATGGCCGTTTTCGACGGGACACCACCACGGCTGAATTCGACCGCGTGGCGCTTGGCGATGACACCGGGTCGGACGTGGACGCCGGCGTGGTCGAGGAGGATGTGCGGCGGCACCGGCTGCGCGTGGCGCCCAGTTGGCGCCGGCAGTTGACCGAGCGGGTCGGGCTGGAAGCCGCCTACAGCTTTCAGGATCTGAACTATTCCGACAGTGGTGCGAATAACCTGGAAGATTCCCGGGTACACCAGCTCGCCGCCCAGGGTGATTATGCCCTGAGCGAGCGCACCACCGTAGGCGCGAGGCTGGAGACCCTCCTGTTTCGGCCGGACGATTCGGCCGATGTTGACGCCTATATCGTTTCGGGGGTAATCGAGCACAGGGTGTCCGTGCGGACCACCGTAGGCGCCTCGCTCGGCATCAGTCATGCCGAGGACAAGGATCTGAACGATTCCGAAACCGACCTGATTGGTCGGCTCAGCCTGCGCCACCGCGCGGAGCGCTGGCGGGGTGTCTTGCAGCTTGAACGCCAGTTGCTGCCCAGTGCTATCGGGCGGCTGGAGGAGGTCAACCAGTTCCTGGTGGGTGTGGAGCAGGATGTCTCCCCGCGCACCCGGCTCGGCCTGAATCTGCGAGCCTTCGATGCCGAGCGCTTGGGAGATGCGCGAGGTGGCGCGTCGCGCGAGTACCTGCGTATCTCTCCTACCTGGTCCTGGCGGCTCGACCGCAACTGGGAGATTGCCGCCCGGTATGAGTATCGACAGGTGGAGCGGGATAACGGGAACGACAGCGCCGATCGCAACGCGGTGATGTTCACACTGCGTTATCGGCCTCTCAGGGAGCTGCCCTGAGGATTGCGCCGCGCTCTGCGCGGCGTTTTTGTTTGTAGCGATTGCGTGTGGGCAAAGGGGCCCTTAAACCCTACTGCACGCTGAGGGGCCGGCTTGGCCGTCGGCATGTGGGCGCGGGCTCGTGCGAGGGAATGCATGGGCGCTGGTTGGAAACGGGAGGTTCATGAGGAGGTGTGAAGATGGGGGTCACAGGCAGGATGCTGGGCCTTGCGTTGATACTGGGTTTGCCGGCGGTATCGGTCCAGGCCGGGGCGCCGGCGGCGCCTACCGTGGCGCAGAAGGATGTCGGCGATGCGTCGGTCGTGTTGAACGCCCCGGCGGCACGGGCGCAGCCGGCGGTTTGGTGGCAGGGGCCGACCCAGGCCACGTCGCAAACGCCCATAAGTCGGAGTCAGCCGGCGGCAGTGGAGTCGTTGATTGCCGAGGATAGCCAGCGGCCGGAAGCGGTGCCGCCGGCTTTCCTCGCTCTGGGCTTGGCTCTGTTAGGGCTGGTGGTGGTCGCGCGGCGTGGACCGGCCGCCAGAAAGCGTTCTGAAGGGGTATTGCAGGCCGCGGGTCGGGTCTGACGACGTCGCCCCCGCAGCCTTGCCCCCACCGCTTGCCACAGGGGGGCTAGCCAGTAACCGCCCGGCAGTGCCGCCGGGCGGTTTTTCGTATCTGCTGCATCGTGCGGCGCTTACATCCACAAGCCCCGGATGCCCAGCACGCCCATCGTCACCAGTGAGGCGAAACCCAGGTGCGCGCGCCATTGGCTGGTGAGCCGTTGAATCAGCAGCTCACAGGCATAGGCGAGCACGATCAGTTGCGCAAGCATCAATGCGAAACCGGTACCCAGGGCGTCCCGGTCCGGGAAGACGGCCAGCAACAGCACCACGGCCAGTACCAGATAATCCGTCGGGGTGATGGGGAAGTCCGACTCCGAGGAAAAAGCGATGGCGGCGATCACGCCCAAACTGATGCCGGCGAAGAACAGGCTTTGCAGCCACTGGCTCGCCCAGGGTGCGGCCGCGGGGTAACGCACCGCCAGGTACACCACGAAAGCCAGGGTGAGGTAGATCAGCGCGCGGTTGATCAGCGTTTTACGATCGGCGCGGAGCAACATGGCGGTGAGCATCAGCAAAAACGCCGCCATCGCCCCCAGGCCGAAATCCGCCGGCACCACGTCGGCGAAGATGCTCACGGCCAGCATATACAGGAACACCGCCACGGCCACTGCCCGGGTGGCGAAGGCTCCCAGACTGCGGCAGCGGGGCGACAGGGTGCGCAGGCGCCCATCGCCGGTCAGGCCCTGATGCTCACGTCGCCAGCCGAGCCGCTCCAACCTGCCCAGGCCAAGGAAGATCGCCACGCAGCCACCCAGATACAGGGCCAGGATGAGGGCGTTGGCCTGGTGACTCAGCAACACGCCGGCGGTGACGAACAAGGCCTGTGCCCCGTAGATCAGGATTACCGACTCCCCGTGCTGAAAGCCCAGATCCAGCAGCCGGTGGTGGATATGGTTGCGGGTGGCCCGGAACCAGTTCATGCGCTGGCGTACTCGTTGGTAGAGCACCGCGAGGATGTCGATGATGGGCAGGCCCAGCAGCAGCGCCGGCAGGGCGGCGCTCAAGGTGGGGTCGGCGTGCTGGGTGAGGTAGACCACCAGAAAGGCCAGGGTGTAGCCCAGCAGCTGGCTGCCGCTGTCACCCATGAACACCCGCGCCGGATGCACGTTATAGCGCAGGAAGCCCAGGATGCTGCCGATGGCCGCCAGACTGATCAGCACTACCAGCTGCGCGTCCACCAGCCAGGCGAGCAGGGCGATAGCCACCAGGCTGAGCAGGGTTTCGCCGCTGGCCAGCCCGTCCAGCCCATCGGCGTGGTTGATGGAATTGATGGCGCCGACCATGGCGAACACCGTGATTGCCATGCCCAGCGCGGGGCTGATCAGCTCCGGGGGAACGAAAGGCAGGCGGGTGATGTACAGGCCCCCGTGGAACACCACCAGACCCACCGCCGCCAGCTGGCCGACGAACTTGGTGTAATGGCCCAGCTCGAAACGGTCATCGAGCAGGCCGGAGGCGAACAGGATCACCGCGCCGGCCAGCCAGGCACCGAGCATGGGTTCCAGCGGCAGCACCAGCAGCAGGGGCAGCAACAGGCCGACGGCAATGCCGATGCCGCCCACCCGCGCCACCGGGCGGGCGTGCACCTTGCGCGCGCAGGGTTGATCCATCAGCCCCAGCCGAGGTGCCAGCCGCATTGCCAGTGGAATGGCCATGATGCTGCACAACAGGCTGCTGAGCAGAACGAAGAAATACTGCATGGTGAGGCCCCCCTGTCCCTGGGTCTTGCTTTTGTCCCCGCGGCTTTGGCGGGGATCTACCCAAAGATGAGGTCGGGCCGGCGCGGTGCAAGGGAGCGCTTCATCCGGAAACAAAAAAGCCCGCGAATCGCGGGCTTTTCATTGGGTTCCGGTGAAAACCCTTGTCTGGTGGAGGCGGCGGGAATCGAACCCGCGTCCGCAGGGGATCCACCCTTGGATCTACATGCTTAGCCCATTTATTTTTTTAACCACCTGCTCCCGAATGAGCGACGGAACACAAGTGGCGATCCCTGTAGATTTTAGACCCGAACGCTAGGGCACACGTGCGGGCTTAGCTTGTGAGCTACGTCCGCCGAGTTGGAAGCACAAGCACTTACCAGTCGGCGGCCAGCGGGATTTAGGCCGCTAGAGCGTAGTTTTCGTCGTTGGCAACTATTTTAAAGTTGGCAGCTTTTTTTAACGAGGGAAAGCTACATCCTCGACATGCACCTCAGGATTCACGACCTGCGTCGAAACCATGTCGCCCCCGTGTGGGAGACCTTCAGTGTACGCCAGCCTCCGATGCCTTGCGAGCCCCGAAGGCCGCGTACACAAGATTAGACAGATATCCCGGGGAAAGTTCCCGCGCCGGGGTCAGCGCTCAGCCCTGGTGCTTGAGCAGCCGCTCCTTCTGCCGCTTCCAGTCCTGGTCTTTCTTGGTCGCGCGCTTGTCGTGCAGTTTCTTGCCCTTGGCGAGGCCCACCTCCAGCTTCGCCCGTCCCCGCTTCCAGTGCAGGTTCAGCGGGATCAGGGTGTAGCCCTCGCGCTCGGTGCCGCCGATCAGACGGTTAAGCTCCCGTCGGTGCAACAGCAGCTTGCGGGTGCGGGTGGGGTCGGGCTTGATGTGGGTGGACGCCGTGGGCAGCGGCGTGATGTTGGCGCCGATCAACCAGGCCTCGCCACGGCGCATCTTGACGTAGGCCTCCTGCAGGCTGGCCCGCCCGGCGCGCAGGCTTTTCACCTCCCAGCCTTCCAGCGCCAGCCCTGCCTCCAGTTGCTCCTCGATGAAGAACTCGTGCCGGGCCTTGCGGTTGACGGCGATGCCGCTGCCGCCCTGTTTCGGTTTTTTCGCTTGTTTGCTCACGGCGGCTATTCTAGCGCCCGGGATGGGGTAAAGGCCACGGCCCCGCGGCGCTCTTGTCAGTGCTCAGTGCCCGGTTGACAATGGCGGCGGGGAGTAAGGAGTAAACACCACGTGAGTCTGCAGCGCCGCTCGCCCCACGGGCAGTGGTCCAACCGTCTGATTTTTATCGGCGCCGTGTGCGCCGCGTCCGTGGGGCTGGGGAATGTGTGGAAGTTTCCGCAATTGCTCGCCGAGCACGGTGGCGGTGCGTTCCTGCTGCTGTATCTGAGTTGTCTGTTGCTGCTCACGGTGCCCTTGATGGCCGCGGAAGCGCTGCTGGGGCGGCGGGGCCGTGCGAATCCGTACAGTACCTGGAAGCGCGCGGCCAACGAGGCTGGCGGCAGCAGCCTGTGGGCCGCGGGCGGCGCGCTGGGCATGGTCACAGCGCTGTTGCTGGTGGTGGGCTACGGGGTGCTGGGTGGCTGGTCGCTGGCCTACGTGTTCCGCGCCGGCGGCGGCGCCTTGCAGGGCATGGACGCGGTGGGTGCCCAGGAGTTGTTTCGCGCGCTCACCTCGGACCCCGAGCGCATGCTGACCTGGATGACGCTGTTCGTGGTGATGTCGGCGATGATTGTGGGCCGCGGGCTGCGCTTCGGTCTGGAGGACGCGGTACGCTGGCTGTGGCCGGCGTTGCTGCTGACGCTTGGCCTGCTGCTGGTGGCGGCGGTGGGCAGCGGGAAGTTCCTGGCCGGGGTGAAATTGCTGCTGATGCCGCGCCCCGAACAGGTGGGCCTGGCCGCCTTGCTGGCCGCGTTGGAGCATGCTTTTTTCAGCTTCGGGCTGGGGCTGGGGGCTGTGCTGGTGTTCAGTGCCTATCTGGATGACCGTGCCCCGCTGCTCGGCAGCTGCGCCTGGATCGTGGGGCTGGATACACTGTTCGGTCTGCTGGCCGGGCTCGCGCTGGTGCCCTTGCTGGAAGCGACGGGGCAGCCGCTGCGTGGCGGTGTGGCCCTGGGCTTCGAGATCATGCCCCAGGTGGTGGGGGTCTTGCGTTTCGGAGACTGGATCGGCGTCGGCTTTTATCTGTTGCTGTTTCTGTGCGCCTGGACCTCGGCGGTGGCCTTGATGGAGCCGGCGGTGGCTTTCATGGTGGAGCGCTGGCGCCTGGAGCGGCCGCTGGCGGCCGGTTACGCGGCGGTGGCGGTCTGGTTGCCCGGCGTGGCGGCCTTGCTCTCATTCAACCTCTGGGCGCATCTGCAGCCCTTCGAGCAATGGGCCGGTGTTGTGCACGCCACCTTGTTCGATGCGCTGTTGTTCTTCGCGGGCCGGCTGCTGTTGCCGCTGTGCGCCTTGCTGCTGGTATTGCTGGTGGGCTGGCGCATGGCGCGGCAGACGGGCCGCCTGGAATTGGGGGGCGGCGCGGACTGGCATCTGTGGTACGGTTTGCTGCGGTTTCTGGCGCCGCCGGCGCTGCTTGTCATCGGCCTTGGCGCCTTTGTCTGATCGGGATTCGAGCTTATGGCTTCCATTTCACGCAGTGCCCTGGTGCCCTACACAGCGACACAGATGTACGAGTTGGTCACGGACGTGGACGGCTACAAGGAATTCCTCCCCTGGTGTCGCGATAGCGAAGTGCTGTGCGCGGATGCCGATGTGGTGGAGGGTCGCATCGTCATCGCCAAGGGCGGGTTGGAGAAGGCCTTCACCACGCGCAACCGTCACCAGCCCGGCAAGATGATCGAGATGCGTCTGGTGGAAGGGCCCTTTCGCCGGCTCGAGGGCTTCTGGCGCTTTCAGGCGCTCTCCGAGGGCGCCAGCAAGGTGAGCCTGGACCTGGATTTCGAGTTTTCCAATCAACTGGTGTCCATGGTGTTCGGCAAGGTGTTTACGCAATTGGCCAACGCCTTGGTGGATGCCTTCGTCGAGCGCGCGGAGCAGGTCTATGGTTGAGGACAGCCCCCGAATGATCCCGGTAGAGGTGGCCTACGCGGCGCCCGATGAGCAAGTGATCATTGCCCTGGAGGTGGAAGAGGGCACTACCGTGGAGCAGGCGATCGAGCGCTCGCGGGTGCGGGAGCGCTTTCCCGAAATTGATCTGAAGAAGAACAAGGTGGGGATCTTCGGCAAGCTGGGCAAGCTTGGCGAACCCCTGCGGGCCCGAGATCGGGTGGAGATCTACCGCCCGCTGATCGCCGACCCGAAGGAGATGCGGCGTCAGCGGGCGGAGAAGACCAAGTGATCAGCCCTGGTGGGTGTTGCCGGCGTCGGGGACGAGGTTGCCCTCGATGCGCCGCAGCTGGTCGCCCTGGAAGTGCAGGGTCAGCCGGCGGCGCACCGGGTCGCCCGCGTTGGGCTTGAGGGTGTAGACGTAATCCCAACGGTCAGGGTGGAACGCGCTCTGCAGCACCGGGCTGCCCAGCAGGAATTCCACCTGACGGCGGTTCATGCCCGGTTCCAGTTGGTCGACCATGTCCTGGGTGAGGATATTGCCCTGCTGGATGTCCATGTGATAGACGAGCGGCAGCCTGTCCATGGAACAGGCGCTCAGGAGCAGGGCGCTCAGGTATAATGTAGTGATTTTTCGCATCGGCATTCGATCCTAAAGCGGGCCGATCATAAGGTAAAGCGGATTTTTCGGAGGGATACGATTGGAATCCAGAGAACTGAAACAGGCGGGTCTCAAGGTTACCCTGCCGCGAATGAAGATCCTGGAGCTGTTGCGGCAGACCGAGAGCCGCCACCTGTCGGCGGAGGATGTCTACAAGGGGCTGCTGGAGGCGGGCGAGGATATTGGTCTGGCGACGGTTTATCGGGTATTGACACAGTTCGAGACGGCCGGTCTGGTGAGGCGCCACTATTTCGAGGGCAACCAGTCCATGTTCGAGCTCGA
Organism: Alkalilimnicola sp. S0819; assembly: GCF_009295635.1. Taxonomy (NCBI): domain Bacteria; kingdom Pseudomonadati; phylum Pseudomonadota; class Gammaproteobacteria; order Chromatiales; family Ectothiorhodospiraceae; genus Alkalilimnicola; species Alkalilimnicola sp. S0819. The sequence goes on from NZ_WHIW01000002.1 coordinate 240,009, forward strand.
CGAGGGCGACCACCACGACCATCTGGTCTGCGTGCAATGCGGCCGCATCGAGGAATTCTACGACGAGATGATCGAAAAGCGTCAGGAGGAAGCGGCGCGGCAGCGTGGTTTCGAGATCACCGACCACTCCCTGAATCTCTACGGCCGTTGCGCCGAGTGCCGAAAATAAACCTGCGAGAAATCGCGGCCGCGAGCCGTTTCTACACGATTCTGTAGGAATGGCTCGCGGCCGCGATGGCGCTCAGATCCTCAGTTCGCCGCCTTTTGCAGCATTTCGCTGGCGTGGCTGAGGGTGTTCTCCGTGATTTCCACCCCGCCCAGCATTCGGGCGATTTCCTCCACCCGCTGTGCCTCATCCAGCACCTCCACCCGCGTACGGGTGCTGTCCTCGGTGCTGGATTTGCTCACCTTCAGTTGATGATGGGCCTGGCTGGCCACCTGGGGCAGGTGCGTCACGCAGAACACCTGGTGACGGCTACCCAGGGTGCGCAACTGCCGGCCCACCACCTCGGCCACGGCGCCACCGATGCCGCTGTCGGCCTCGTCGAAGATCAGGGTGGGGATGCGGGTGGATTCGATGGTCGCCACCTCCAGCGCCAGGCCGATGCGTGACAGCTCGCCGCCCGAGGCCACCTTGCCGATGGGCTGGTAGGGCTGGCCGGGGTTGCTGCGCACCAGGAACTCCACCCGATCCAGGCCGTGGGCCGTGGCCCTGGCCTCCGGGTCATGGCGCACGTCGATACGGAAGGCGCCGCCGGGCATGCCCAGTTCGTGGATGAACTCGGTGACCCGCCGGGAGAGCGCCTCGGCGGCCTCCGAGCGACGTGCGCTCAGCGCTTCGGCCAGCTCCCGGTAGCGCGCCTGTTCCCGGTGCTGCTCGTCGCGCAGTTCCAGCAGCCGGGTCTCGGCGTGGCTCAGCTCGTCGCGCTCCGCCTGCAGCGCCTCCAGCCGGCGGGGCAGTTCCTCGGGGCGCACCCGATGCTTGCGGGCCAGATCCTGCAAGGTGGCGATGCGCTCCTCCACCCAGTGGAGGCGCTCCGGGTCCAGTTCCAGGCGGTCCAGATATCGGCGCAGGCTGTCGGCGGCTTCCTCCACCTGGACCAGCGCGCCGTTGACCAGCTCATGGGGCTCGGCCAGGGCCGACTCCAGAGCGAGTTGCTCTTCCAGTCGGCGCCCGGCCAGCCCCAGCAGGTTCTGCACCGATTGCTCGTCCTCGTAGAGCATGGCCAGCAGGGCCTGGCTGCTCTCCAGCAGCTGCCCGGCGTTGGCCAGCCGGCGCTGTTCCTGGTCCAGCTCCAGGATGTCCTCGGCGCTCATCTGCAGCGCCTCCAGTTCCTGTATCTGGTAATTGAGCAGGTCCAGCCGCTCGTAGTAACCCTCCTGGCCGCCTTCGAGCTGGGCAATGCGCGCTTCCACGTCCCGCAGACGGGACTGGCCACGGGCCAGGTCCGCGAGCACTGGCGCATTGCCGGCGTAGCCGTCGAGGATCTCCCGCTGGGCGTCCCGGCGCAGCAGCGATTGATGGGCATGCTGGCCGTGGATGTCCACCAGCCGTTCACCCAGCTCCTTGAGCGATTGCAACGGTACCGGGCGGCCGTTGATGTAGGCCTTGGAGCGGCCATTGGCCTGGACTACCCGGCGCAGTATGCATTCCTCCTCACCCAGCTCCCGCTCCGCCAGCCACTGGCGCACCGGTTCCAGCTCCTCGATCTCGAAGCTGGCACTGACTTCCGTGCGCTCGGCACCGGCGCGTATGGCGCCGCTTTCGGCGCGCTCGCCCAGGCACAGGCCCAGCGCGCCGAGCAGGATGGACTTGCCCGCCCCGGTCTCGCCGGTGAGCGCGACCATGCCCGGCTCCAGGTCCAGCTCCAGGCGCTCCACCAGGGCGAAATCACGTATGTGCAAATGGCTCAGCATAGGGGCCGTGCCTTAGACAAGGTTGCTGTCGCCCCAGCGCAGCTTGGCGCGGAGGATCTCGAAATAGCGATAGCGCGGCGGATGCAGGATACGCACCCGTTTCGGATGCCGACGGATGACGATACGCCCGCCACTGACCATGCCCAGATCGGACTGGCTGTCGCAGCTCACCCGCACATGATTATGGGCCTCGGCGTTGATCAGGATCTCTACCGTGGCGGCGGCGTTGATCACCAGCGGGCGGTTGCTCAGGGTATGCGGCGAAATCGCCACCAGGCCGATGGCATCCACATCCGGATGAATGATGGGGCCGCCGCTGGCCATGGCATAGGCGGTGGAGCCGGTGGGGGTTGAAACGATCAGCCCGTCGGAGCGATGCCGGTGCAGTAGCTCGCCCTCCACCCGGGTCTCGAATTCGATCATTCGGGCGCTGTTCCAGCGGTGCAGCACCACGTCATTGAGCGCGATGCCGCGGCTCAGCACCTGCCCTTCGTGCTCGATGAAGGCCTCCAGCAGCATGCGGGAGTCCTCGGTGTACTCGCCGGCCAGTATTCGGTCCAGCTCGCTCAAGTCCCCCGGTGCCACGTCCACCAGAAAGCCCAGGCGGCCGCGGTTCACGCCGACGATGGGCGCATCCCGATCCACCAGCGCCCGGGCGGCGTTGAGCAGGGTGCCGTCGCCACCCACGGCGATCACCAGATCGCTGTCCTGCATCACCGTGGCATGGCTGGCGACCGTGAGGCTGCTTCGGCGTCGGCCCCAGGTGTCCGCATCCAGCAAGATGGTGTAGCTCTGGCCGGCCAGGTGCTCGGCGATGCGCGCCATGGTGTCCACCACCGCGCGGTCCCGCGGCTTGCCAGTGATACCGATGGTCTTGAATTGTTGCTGCATGGGCTGGCTGTTTGCTCGTGGTGGCGCCAAGTTAGCATAGCCCCCCGGGTGCGCCAACGGCGCCGCGGGCCGCCAACATCTTGACAGTGCGGGGGCGGCTCGCTATGTTTCGCTTAGCACTCCAACGCAGAGAGTGCTAAGGTGTTCAGCCAAGGCGGATGTTGGATACGGCATGGCACGCAAAGGCGGCGAATATGGGCTCTCGGAGCGCGCCCAGCACCTGCTGAAGGTACTGGTGCAGCGCCATATACGCGATGGGCAGCCGGTGGGCTCCCGAACGCTGACCCGTGAGTCGGGGCTGTCGGTGAGCGCGGCGACGATCCGCAACGTGATGTCGGATCTGGATGAGCTCGGCTATGTGGTCTCGCCCCATACCTCGGCGGGGCGCATCCCCACGGAGAAGGGTTACCGCTTCTTCGTGGACAGCCTGCTCACGGTCAACCCGCTGCAGCCCCAGGACGTGGAGCGGCTGAAGATCCAGCTGGATGCCGAAGCCGGTACCGACGCGCTGGTGGACTCGGCTTCCAACCTGCTCTCCAGTCTGACCCATTACGCCGGGCTGGTGACCTTGCCGCGCCGCGACCACGCCGCGCTGCGTCAGGTGGAGTTCCTGCCCCTGTCGGAGAATCGGCTTCTCGCGATCCTGGTAGTGAACGAGCAGGAAGTGCAGAACCGGATTCTGGAGACCGAGCGCCCCTACTCCGAGAGCGAGCTGCGGCAGATCTCCAACTTTCTCAATGCCCAGTTCGCCGGCAAGGATGTGTTGGATGTGCGCCGCCAGCTGCTGGCGGACATGAAGCACCACCAGGCCCATCTCAATGAACTGATGGGTTCGGTGATCTCGGTGGGCGAGAAGCTTTTCACCGACACGCCGCGGGAAGAGGACTACGTGGTGGCCGGGCAGACGAACCTGATGGAATTCGCCGAGCTGTCCAACGTGGAGAAGCTGCGCGGCTTGTTCGATGCCTTCGCCCGCAAGCGCGACATTTTGAATGTGCTGGACCGCTGCCTGGTGGCGGACGGCGTACAGATATACATCGGCCAGGAATCGGGCGTGCAGATCTTCGACGGCTGCAGCCTGGTTACCTCCACCTATGCGGTGGAAGGCGAGGCGGTGGGTGTGCTGGGGGTCATTGGGCCCACCCGCATGGCCTACGACCGGGTGATACCCATCGTCGATATGACGGCGCGATTGCTGGGTACCGCCTTGAATAGATCCCGCTGAACCCAAGGTAGGCCAAATGGCCTCGGGGGCGGCAATTTTCAACAGGAGCAACGGAGTACTGCATGGCTGAGGAGAAACGACCGGAAGCCGAGCCCGTCCCCGAGACGGCCGCGGAGGAGCCCTCGGCGTCCCCGCAGGACGCCCCGGGCGGCGCGGAGGACCGTGTCGCGCAGCTGGAGTCGGAGCTGGAGCAACTGCGCCGCAAGGCCGACGAGAACTGGGAGAAGTTCGTGCGCGCCAGCGCCGAGGCGGACAATATCCGCCGCCGCGCCGAGCGTGACCTGCAGCAGGCACACAAGTTCGGGCTGGAGAAGTTCGCCGCCGACCTGCTGGCGGTCAAGGACAGCCTGGAAATGGGCCTGAAGGCCGCCGAAGGCAGCACCGACGTGGCGCGCTTGCGCGAAGGCAGCGAGCTCACCTTGAAGATGCTCGGCCAGGCCTTCGATCGCCACGGGATCGCCGAGGTGAACCCGCTGGGCGAAAAATTCGATCCCGAGCGGCACGAGGCGATGGCGATGCAGCCCAGCGCCGAGCAGCCGCCCAACACCGTGCTGGAAGTCATCCAGAAGGGTTATCTGCTCAAGGAACGTCTGCTGCGCCCGGCCATGGTGCTGGTGGCGAAGGCCCCCGAGGAGGGGCCGAGCACGCGGATCGACGAACAAGCATAGATTCAGTTCAAGGAGTACACATTATGGGCAAGATCATCGGTATCGACCTGGGCACCACCAACTCCTGCGTGGCAGTGATTGAAGGCGGCAAGCCCCGTGTCATCGAGAACAGCGAGGGTGACCGCACCACCCCCTCCGTCGTCGCCTTTGCCGAGGACGGCGAAATACTCACTGGGCAACCGGCCAAGCGTCAGGCGGTGACCAACCCGCATAACACCGTGTTCGCGGTGAAGCGCCTGGTGGGCCGCAAGTTCGCCGAGGACGTGGTGCAGCGCGACGTCAAGGAAATGCCCTACAAGATCGTCAAGGCCGACAACGGCGACGCCTGGGTGGAAGTGCAGGGCAAGAAGATGGCCGCGCCGGAAATCTCCGCCCGCACCCTGCAGAAGATGAAGAAAACCGCCGAGGACTACCTGGGCGAGGAAGTGACCGAGGCGGTGATCACCGTGCCGGCCTACTTCAACGACTCCCAGCGCCAGGCCACCAAGGACGCGGGCAGGATCGCCGGCCTGGAGGTCAAGCGCATCATCAACGAGCCCACCGCCGCAGCGCTGGCCTATGGCCTGGACAAGGAGCGCGGGGATCGCAAGGTGGCGGTCTACGACCTGGGTGGCGGCACCTTCGACGTCTCCATCATCGAGATTGCCGAGGTGGACGGCGAGCATCAGTTCGAAGTGCTCTCCACCAACGGTGACACCTTCCTGGGTGGCGAGGACTTCGACCGGGCGGTGATCAACTACCTGGTGGCCGAATTCAAGAAGGACCAGGGCATCGATCTGTCCGGCGATCCGCTGGCCATGCAGCGCCTGAAGGAGGCCGCCGAGAAGGCCAAGATCGAGCTGTCCTCCACCAGCCAGACCGAGGTGAACCTGCCCTACGTCACCGCCGACAACACCGGGCCCAAGCACCTCAACATCAAGCTCACCCGGGCCAAGCTGGAATCCCTGGTGGAAGAGCTGATTCAGCGCACCATCCAGCCCTGCAAGGTGGCGCTGAAGGATGCCGGCCTGTCGGCCTCCGAAGTGGAAGAGATCATCCTGGTGGGCGGCCAGACCCGCATGCCCAAGGTGCAGGAAGCCGTGGAGCAGTTCTTCGGCAAGGCCCCGCGCCGGGACGTGAACCCGGACGAGGCGGTGGCCATCGGCGCTGCTATCCAGGGCGGCGTGCTGGGCGGCGACGTCAAGGATGTGCTGCTGCTGGACGTGACCCCGCTCTCCCTGGGCATCGAGACCCTGGGTGGCGTGATGACCAAGATCATCGAGAAGAACACCACCATTCCCACCAAGGCGAACCAGGTGTTCTCCACCGCCGAGGACAACCAGGGCGCGGTGACCGTGCACGTGCTCCAGGGCGAGCGCGAGATGGCCAGCGCCAACAAGTCCCTGGGCCGCTTCGACCTGGCGGACATCCCGCCGGCGCCCCGCGGCGTGCCGCAGATCGAGGTCACTTTCGACATCGACGCCAACGGCATCCTGCACGTTTCCGCCAAGGACAAGGGTACCGGCAAGGAGCAGTCCATCGTCATCAAGGCCTCTTCCGGCCTCAGTGACGAGGAGATCGAGCGCATGGTCAAGGACGCCGAGGCCCATGCCGACGAGGACCGCATGGCTCGGGAGTTGGTGGAGGCCCGTAACCAGGCCGACACCATGATCCACGCCACCCGCAAGTCGCTCAAGGAAGTGGGCGACAAGGTGGACGACGCCGAGAAGGAAGGCATCGAGGCCGCCATCGGTGAGCTGGAAGAGGCCATGAAGGGCGATGACAAGGACGCCATCACCGCCAAGACCGAGGCCCTGGCCGAGCGCTCCGGCAAGCTGGCCGAGAAGCTCTACGCCGAGCAGGGCGGCGATGCGGCGGGCGGCGCCGAACAGCCCGAGCAGGGCGCGGCCGGCCAGGACGACGTGGTCGATGCCGAGTTCGAGGAAGTGGACGACAGCAAGAAGTAAGGGCACCCGCCCCTGGCGCGCCGTCGCGGCGGCGCGCATATGGCGACAAGGCGTGGGGGCGAGCCCTCGCGCCTTTGTCGTTTGTCGACAGGCGGATCTGTATACTGCGCGCTTCTCGCGTGGCACGGCAGGCCCGCAAGGTACACGAGCCCACAGCAGGCTGTAAGCGAACATGGCGAAACGCGATTATTATGAAGTTCTGGGCGTGGCGAAGAATGCCGCCGACGCGGAGCTGAAGAAGGCCTACCGTCGGCTGGCGATGAAGTACCACCCGGACCGCAACCCGGGCGACACGGAAGCCGAGAACCAGTTCAAGGAAGCCAAGGAAGCCTACGAGGTACTTAGCGACTCGCAGAAGCGAGCCGCCTACGACCAGTTCGGCCATGCCGGTGTGGACGGCATGAGGGGCATGGGTGGCGGCGGGCCCGGTGGCGCCAGCTTCTCGGACATCTTCTCCGATGTGTTCGGCGACATCTTCGGCGGCGGGGGCGGTGCGCGGGGCGCGCGCGTGTTCCGCGGCGCGGATCTGCGCTACACCCTGGAGATGAGCCTGGAAGACGCGGTGCGCGGCAAGGACGTGGACATCCAGGTGCCCACCCTGGTCGCCTGCTCGGTGTGCGAGGGCAGTGGCGCGGCGAAGGGCAGCTCCCCCCAGACCTGCCCCACCTGCCATGGCCACGGCGATGTGCGCATCCAGCAGGGCTTCTTCTCCGTGCAGCAGACCTGCCCGCGCTGCCATGGCGAGGGCCGGGTGATCACCGACCCCTGTCGCAGCTGCCATGGCCGCGGCCGGGTGGAAGAGCGCAAGACCCTGTCGGTGAAGATCCCCGCCGGTGTGGACAGCGGCGATCGCATTCGCCTGAGCGGCGAGGGCGAGTCCGGCGAGAACGGTGGCCCGCCCGGCGATCTATACGTGCAGGTGGCGGTGCGCGAACACGCCATCTTCAAGCGCGACGGCGCGAACCTGCGCTGCGAAGTGCCCATCAACATGGTGGTGGCGGCGCTGGGCGGTGAGCTGGACGTGCCCACCCTGGACGGGCGTGTGAGCCTGAAGATTCCCGCCGGCACCCAGAGCGGCAAGGTTTTCCGGGTGCGCGGCAAGGGCGTGAGCCCGGTGCGCGGCGGCGGCCCGGGGGATCTGCTGGTGCGGGTGAACGTGGAAACCCCGGTGAACCTCACCCGCGAGCAGTCCGAGCTGCTGGAAAAACTGGGGGAAACCCTGGATGCCGGCGCCGGCCGCCACACCCCCGAGGCCAGCTCCTGGCTGGACGGCGTCAAGCGCTTCTTCGATGATTTGAAATTCTGATTCTATTCGGTGGGGATATCCACAGCGGCGCAGAGACACAGAGAATCACAGAGTCGGGAATGATGACGATTTTCCGAGGTTCTCCGCGGAACTTTGCGCCCTCTGCGCCGCTGCGGTTACCCCCCGCCAGACCTCGATGTTAGGAGACGAAAACCCTATGACCCGTATCGCTATCGCCGGTGCCGCCGGCCGCATGGGCCGCACCCTGATCGAGGCGGTGCTGGCACAACCCGCGCTGACACTCACCGCCGCCGTGGACCGGCCCGGCGGCAGCCTGATCGGCGCCGACTGTGGCGAGCTGGTGGGGCAGGGCACCCTGGGTGTCCGGGTCAGCGATGAGCTGGCCGCAGTACTGGACGATTTCGATGTGCTCATCGACTTCACCACCCCCGAGGCCACCGTGGCGAATGTGGCGGCCTGCCGCGCCGCGGGCAAGCGCATGGTGATCGGCACCACGGGTCTGAGCGAGGCACAGCGCGAGGTGTTGCGCGAGGCCGCGGCCGACATGCCCATCGTTTTCGCCGCCAATTACAGCGTGGGCGTCACCCTGTTGCTGAAACTGGTGGACACCGCCGCCCGGGCATTGGGGGACGATTTCGACGTGGAAGTCATCGAGGCGCATCACCGGCACAAGGTGGATGCCCCCTCGGGCACCGCTCTGCGCCTGGGCGAGGCGCTGGCCGGGGCACTGGGCCGTGATCTGCGCGAGTGCGCCGTCTACGGCCGCGAGGGCCATACCGGTGCGCGGGATTCGAAGACCATCGGTTTCGAGACCATCCGCGGCGGTGACATCGTCGGTGACCACACCGTGCTCTACGCCGGTATGGGCGAGCGCATCGAGCTCACCCACAAGGCCTCCAGCCGCATGACCTTCGCCAGCGGCGCGGTGCGCGCCGCCGCCTGGCTGATGGAGCAGCCCGCCGGCCTTTACGATATGCCGGACGTGTTGAACCTGAAATAAGCCCGGGGCGGGATCCTCGATCCCGCCTTCGGCTGCATCACCCCCACGGCGGGGGCGACTCAGGCGAAGAGGCGCTTCAACACCCCTTCATACATGGCCGAGAGCTGGTCCAGCTCCTCGGCGCCCACATTCTCGTTTACCGCGTGGATGCTCGCATTGGTGGGCCCCAGTTCCACCACCTGCGCGCCGGTGGGCGCCACGAAGCGCCCGTCCGAAGTGCCCCCGGTGGTGAGCAGCCGCGGCGGCTCGCCCCGCACCTCGGCCACCGCGGCGTACACCGCCTCCACCAGTGGGCCGGTTTCGGTGAGAAAGGGGCGGGCGGAGACCTGCCAGTCCACCCGATAATCCAGCGCGTGGCGCTTGAATACCTCTTCCACCCGGGCCATCAGCTGCTCGGCGGTGGTTTCGGTGGAGTAACGCCAGTTCAGCAGGGCTTCCAGCTCGCCGGGAATGACGTTGGTCGCACCGGTGCCGGCGTGGATGTTGGATACCTGAAAACTGGTGGCGGGGAAGAATTCGTTGCCCTGGTCCCACTCGGTGGCGGCAAGCTCCGCCAGGGCCGGGGCCAGGGCGTGCACCGGGTTCAGCGCCAGATGGGGGTAGGCCACGTGGCCCTGCTTGCCCAGCACGGTCAGCCGGGCGTTGAGTGAGCCGCGGCGGCCGTTCTTGACCACATCGCCGCACTGCTCGGTGCTGGAGGGCTCGCCCACCAGGCACATATCGATGTGTTCGCCACGGGCGGTGAGTGTTTCCACCACCTTCACGGTGCCGTCCACCGCCGGGCCTTCCTCGTCGCTGGTCATCAAAAAGCCGATGGCGCCGCGATGTTGCGGGTGCTCGGCGATGAAGCGCTCCAGCGCGGTGACGAAGGCGGCGACACTGCCCTTCATGTCGGCGCTTCCCCGGCCGTAGAGACGGCCGTCGCGGAGGGCCGGCTCGAAGGGCGGGCTGTCCCATTGCGATGCGGGGCCGGTGGGCACCACATCGGTGTGGCCCAGAAAACACAACAGCGGGCCGTCCTGGCCGCGCCGGGCCCAGAGATTGTCCACCTCGCCAAAGCGCAGGTGTTCGCAGCGAAAGCCCAGGGCCTGCAGCCGCTCGGCGAGCAGGGCCTGGCAGCCAGCGTCGTCCGGTGTGATGGAAGGCCGGCGGATCAGCTCGCAGGCGAGCTTCAGGGTGGGGGACATGGGGTCGCTCCTACGGGGCGGGCGGGTTCGGCGGGGTGTCCTCGCCGAACAGCGTGCTGTAGTCGGCCTCGTTGAAGCCTACGCGGATGCGGTCGGCGTGTTCCAGCACGGGGCGCTTGATCAGGGTGGGGTGCTCGGCGAGCAGAGCAGGGGCGTTGGCGGCGTCGGCGGTGGCCTTCAGCGCCCCGTCCAATTGACGCCAGGTGGTGCCGCGGCGGTTCAGCACTTGCTCCCAGCCGCAGGCCTCGCACCAGCGCGCGGTCTGCTCGGCGCTCAGGCCGTCAGCGCGCAGATCGTGGAAGCGGTAGTCCACGCCGCGCGCGTCCAGCCAGCGCCGGGCCTTGCGCACGGTATCGCAGTTCTTGATGCCGTAAAGGGTGGTCATGGGCGGGTGTTCCTGTCACTTCCTTATAATCGCAGAGACGCTGAGAACGCAGCGGGGAAGGAAAACGTATTACCACAGAGGCACAGAGATCCACGGAGAATCACAGAGATTAAAGACTGCTTGCAGCAACGTCTCTTTCACCTCTGTGGCCCTCTGTGAACCTCTGTGCCTCTGTGGCGAATTGTTTTCTCCGCGCTCCTCTGCGTCCTCCGCGGTGAAAAAACCGTCCGCTAGCCCTTAAGGCCGCAGCAGTTCGTTCAGGCCGACCTTGCTGCGGGTACGGGCGTCCACCTGCTTGATGATCACCGCGCAGGCCAGGCTGTGGCTGCCGTCCTCGGCGGGCAGGCTGCCGGGTACCACCACGGAGCCGGCGGGCACGCGGCCATAGCTGATCTCGCCGGTTTCGCGGTTGTAGATCTTGGTGCTCTGGCCGATGAACACGCCCATGGAAATCACCGCGCCTTCCTCGACGATCACGCCCTCGACGACCTCGGAGCGGGCGCCGATGAAGCAGTTGTCCTCGATGATGGTGGGGTTGGCCTGCAGCGGCTCCAGCACGCCGCCGATGCCCGCGCCGCCGGACAGATGCACGTTCTTGCCGATCTGCGCGCAGGAACCGACGGTGGCCCAGGTGTCCACCATGGTGCCTTCATCCACGTAGGCGCCGATGTTCACATAGGAGGGCATCAGCACCGCGCCCGGGGCGATGTAGCTGCCGCGACGGGCCATGGCCGGGGGCACCACCCGGACGCCGCCCTCGCGGAATTGCTCGCTGTTGTAGTCGGCGTACTTGAGCGGGACCTTGTCGAAGAAGTTGGTCACGCCGCCGCGCATCACACCGTTGTCGTTGAGACGGAAGGAGAGCAGCACGGCTTTCTTCAGCCACTGGTTGACCTGCCAGTCGCCGTCGCGCTTCTCGGCTACCCGGGCGCGCCCGGAATCCAGCAGCGCCAGGGCCTCTTCCACCGCCTCGCGCACCTCGGCGGGGGCGGCGGCGGGGTTCAGCTCGGCGCGCTTCTCGAAGGCCTGTTCAATGACCGTCTGCAGGTCTGCCATGGGGGACTCCTTGTTGCGGTTCGGTGAAATTCACAAACTGTTGACGTAAGCGCGAAGCCGCTCGGCGGCGGCCACGCATTCCTCGTAGTCGGCCACCAGGGCGATGCGCACATGGTTGGCACCCGGCACGCTGCCGTGAGCCTCCCGGGAGAGGAAACTGCCGGGTAGCACGGTGACGTTCTGCTCGCGGTACAGGCCCAGGGCGAAATCGGTATCGGCGATCGGTGTGCGGGGCCAGAGATAAAAGCCCGCTTCGGGCAGGCGGTAGTCCAGCACGCCGCGCAGGATACGGTCCACCGCCGCGAACTTCTCCCGGTACAGGCGACGGTTCTCCGCCACGTGTGCCTCGTCCGCCCAGGCGGCGATGCTCGCCTGCTGCACGTGCTCCGCCATGGCCCCACCGTGATAGGTGCGGTAGAGCAGGAAGGCGCGCAGCAGTTCGGCATCGCCCGCCACGAAGCCGGAGCGCAGCCCCGGGGCGCTGGAGCGCTTGGACAGGCTGTGGAAGACCACGCAGCGGGCGTAGTCGTGCCGGCCAAGCTCCGCGCAGACCTGCAGCAGCCCCGGGGGCGGTGCCTGCTCGTCGCTGTAGAGCTCGGAGTAGCACTCGTCGGAGGCGATCACGAAATCATGCCGATCCGCCAGTTCCAGCAGGCGTCGATACTGCTCGGCCGGCAGCACCGCGCCGGTGGGGTTGCCGGGGCTGCAGAGATAAATGAGCTGGCAGTCGTCCCAGACCGCCTCCGGCACCGCGTCCAGATCCGGCAGATAACCGTTCTGCGGGCCGCAAGCCAGATAATACGGGCGGGCGCCGGCGAGCAGGGCCGCGCCCTCGTAGATCTGGTAGCCGGGGTTGGGCATCAGCACCTTCGCCGCCGCCCCCCCCTGGACGACGGTCTGAGCGAAGGCGAACAGGGCCTCGCGGGTGCCGTTGACCGGCAGTACCTGCCGCTCCGGATCCAGGCCCGTGAGCCGATAGCGATTCTCCAGCCAACGGGCAATCCCGGCGCGCAGCTCGGGCTGGCCGCGGGTGGCGGGGTAGCGGCCCAGCCCCTGTGGGGCGGCGGCGCACAGGGCGTCGGTGATCAGTGCGGGCGTGGGGTGCTTGGGCTCGCCGATTGCCAGGCTGATGTGCGGGGCGCGGGTTTGAACCGCCTCACCCTGCTTCAGCGCGGCCAGGCGCTCGAAGGGGTAGGGCAGCAATTCGTCCAGATGGGGGTTCATACAGCGCTCCAGGCCGCGTGCCGGCGAGTGATTATAGGGCATTGGGCGTGGCGGTTCAGCCCGTGCGCTCGTCGCCGCCTTCCTCGGCCGTGGGGGGGAGAGCCGGCTGGTGGGCGCCGCTTTGCGAGGTGAGCTGCGTGCCTTCGCCACCCAGCAGTTCATCCAGCGCGCCGCGCAGGCATTCGAACTGCCGGGGGTCGGAGATGGGGCGGCCCGCGTCATCGGTGATGAAGAACACGTCCTCGGCTCGCTCGCCGATGGTGGTGATCTTGGCGTTCTTCAGCCGTATATCGCAGGTGGTGAACGCATACCCCACCCGCGAGAGCAGGCCGGGCCGGTCCCCGGTTATCAGCTCCAGCACCGTGTGGTGGCTGCGCACGTCATTGCTGAAGCTGAGCTGGGTGGCGGTGCGGAAATGCCGCAGCCGCCGGGGCAGCGGCCGGGTGGAGGGCTGGGGCAGGCGCTCGGTGTCCTGAAGCGCATCGCGCAGGCGCAGGGCGATCTCTTCCACCCGCCCGCGCTCGGTCACCGGTTCGCCCTGCTCGTCCAGCACCAGGTAGCTGTCCAGGGTGTAGCCGCCGTCGGTGGTGATGATGCGCGCGTCCTGGATGTCCAGATTCAACTGGTCCAGGGTCGATGCCGTGAGCGCGAACACATGTCCCACATCGCGGGTGTAGACGAAGACCTCGGTGCCGCCGCGGGGGCCGCGGGGGTTGATCAGCACCAGCGGCAGATCCTGGGGGCGGGCCTTGGCGATGGCGGCGGTGTGCCAGGCGATCTCCTCGGCGGAGTAGCGCAGGAAGTAGTCATCGGTGAAGCGTCGCCAGATGCTGCGCACGGTCATGTGGTGCAGCCCGCGGGCCCTCAGGCGGTGACGGGCGTGGGTCTGGGTCTCGCGGATCAATTCCTGATCGCCCATGGGGTCGCCCAGGCCCCGGCGCAGGGCACGCTTGGTGCTGCTGTAGAGCTCGGCGAGCAGGGAATCCTTCCAGGAGTTCCACAGCGAGGGGTTGGTGGAGCGGATGTCCGAGACCGTGAGCAGGTACAGGTAATCCAGGTGTATGTGGTCGCCCACCTGGCGGGCAAAGTCGTTGATGACCTGAGGGTCGGCGATGTCCTTGCGCTGGGCGGTCATGGACATGAGCAGGTGGTTGCGCACCAGCCAGGCCACCAGACGCGCATCGTAGCTGCTCAGGCCGTGCTCGGCGCAGAAGGTGTAAGCGTCCTCGGCGCCCAGCACCGAGTGGTCCCCGCCGCGGCCCTTGGCGATGTCGTGGAACAGGGCGGCCAGGTACAGCAGCTCCGGCTTGGGCAGCCGGTTCATGATGGTGCTGCACAGGGGGAATTCGTGGGCGTGCTTGGGGATGGCGAAGCGGCGCAGGTTGCGCAACAGCATCAGGGTGTGGGAATCCACCGTGTAAGCGTGGAACAGATCGTACTGCATGCGCCCGGTGATCTGGCCGAAGGCCGGGATGTAGCGTGCCAGCACACCGTAGCGGTGCATGCGCCGCATCTCGTGGGTGATGCCCTGGGGCTGGCGCATGATCTCCATGAACAGGCTGCGGGCGCGCAGATCGCGCCGAAAGCGCGCATCCACCAGGTTGCGGTACTGGCGGATCAGTCGGATGGTGGAGGCGCGCACGCCCTTCAGCTCCGGGTGTTGCTGCATCAACAGGAACACCTCCAGCAGGGCGAAGGGATAGCGCTTGAAGACGTTTGAATGGGTGACCTCCAGGAAGCCGCGCCGGGCCTGGAAGCGTTTGTTCAACACCACAGGCGCTTCGTCGTCATCGGCGTAGAGGATCGCCTCCTGGAAGAGCTGCAGCAGCATCTCGTTGAGCCGGCTCAGGCCCATCACCACCCGGAAGTAGCGCTGCATGAACTGCTCCACCGCCAGGTTGTGCTCCTGGTCCTGGTAGCCGAACTGCTCCGCCAGGCGGATCTGGTGATCGAACAGCAGCCGGTCTTCGCGCCGCCCGGCCAGGGTGTGCAGGGCGAAGCGCACGTTCCACAGGTACTCCTGCCCCTTGGCCAGCGACTGATGTTCGCTCTCGGTGAGAAAGCCGTGGCCCACCAGGTCGTGCAGGGTTTCGGCGCCGAAATGGCGCTTGGCCACCCAGCCCACCATCTGGATGTCGCGTAGCCCGCCCGGGCCCTCCTTGATGTTGGGCTCCAGGTTGTAGGCCGTGTCCTCGTACTTGGCGTGGCGCGCGAGTTGCTCTTCCCACTTGGCGCGGAAGAAATCCCGGCTCGCCCACAGTCGCGCGGGGCCGGTGTCCTCGCGCATGGCCTGATACAAGGCCGGCTTACCCGCCAGCAGGCGGGATTCCATCAGATTGGTGGCGACGGTGATATCGGCTTCGGATTCGCGCACGCAGTCGGCCAGGGTGCGCACGCTGTGGCCCACTTCCAGGCCGATGTCCCAGAGGAAAGTGATGAATTGCTCCAGCCCCTCGGCGGCGGTTTCACCGCCCTCGGGCAGCAACACCATGATGTCCACATCGGAGCCCGGGTGCAGCTCGCCGCGCCCGTAACCGCCCACAGCGCACAGGGCCGCCTCGGTGGAGGGCTCGCACAGCCGCCAGGCCCGGCGCAGCAACTCATCCACCAACCAGGCGCGTCGCGGCACCAGGTCCGCGGCTGACACCCCTTCGGTGAAGCGCTGGGCCAGTGTCCGGTCGCCTTCCTTCAGTGCATTGCGGAACAGGGCGATGGGCGCGGTGCCCCCCTTCAGCGCGATATCGAAGCTCTGGCCGTCGAACAGGGCCGGGTCCGAAGGGGTTTGCGGGCACATGGGCTCAGGCGTCCCGAGGCGAGAGGGTGAAGATTTCGTAGCCGGTCTCGGTGACCAGCAGGGTGTGCTCCCATTGCGCCGAGAGGCTGTGGTCCTTGGTCACCACCGTCCACTGGTCCTTGAGCAGTTTGGTCTCGCGGCGGCCGGCGTTGATCATCGGCTCGATGGTGATGGTCATGCCCGCCTCCAGGGTGAAGCCGGTACCGGGGCGGCCGTAGTGCAGGACCTGCGGATCCTCGTGGAACTCGCGGCCTATGCCGTGGCCGCAGTACTCGCGCACCACCGAGAAATTGCGGCTCTCGACGTATTGCTGAATGGCGTGGCCGATATCGCCCAGCTGCACCCCGGCACGCACCTGCTCTATGCCGATGTGCATGGCCTCCTTCGCGGTCTCGCACAGGCGCCGAGCCTGGATGGAGGGCTCGCCCACATAGAACATGCGGCTGGTATCGCCGTGGTAGCCGTCCTGGATGACGGTGACGTCGATATTGATGATGTCGCCTTTCTTCAGGCGCTTGCCGCCGGGAATGCCATGACAGACGACGTGGTTCACCGACGTGCAGATGGACTTGGGAAAGCCACGGTAGTTGAGCGGCGCGGGGATGGCCCCCAGTTCGTCGACGATGTACGCGTGGCAGATCCGGTCCAGTTCCTCGGTGGTAACCCCCGGCTGCACGTGTTCGCCGATCATGTCGAGCACCTGGGCGGCCTGGCGTCCGGCGACGCGCATTTTCTCTATCTCTTCCGGGGTCTTGATGGTGACGGACATGCTATTCAAACCTGGTCGGGTGTGTGGCTCGCGAGGCCCTGGGGCGGGCCGCGAACGGGCGCTCGGTGGGCGCGTCGCGAGGGTGGCCGGGCCGGGGCCGAAACGGGCCTCGCAAATTGTGGCCGGCAGGCGAGTATGGTATAAAGCGCGCGCCTCTCAGGCAAATTCAGCGAAAGCCCCGGAGCGGTTGTTCCGTGGTTTTCGCCAATCGTCGCACAATGCGGCAAATCCACACATGCACCGTCACATGCGGTGGGGTGCCCCTGAAACCAAAGGGGTTATCGCATGCGGGTGTATGGAGGACCAACCCTTTCAGGAGTTTTGATCATGGCTAAAGTCACCATGCGCCAGATGCTGGAAGCCGGCGTGCATTTCGGTCACCAGACCCGCTACTGGAACCCGCAGATGCGCCCCTACATCTTCGGTGAGCGCAACAAGATCCACATCATCAACCTCGAAAAGACGCTGCCTCTTTATAATGAGGCCACCAACTTCCTGGGCAAGCTCGCCTCCCAGGGTGGTCGCATCATGATCGTGGGCACCAAGCGTTCCGCCCGCAAGGCAGTGGCCGAAGAGGCCCAGCGCTGCGGCATGCCGTACGTGGATCATCGCTGGCTCGGCGGTATGCTGACCAACTTCCGCACCGTCAAGCAGTCCATTCGCCGGCTGAAGGATCTGGAAGGCCAGGAGCAGGACGGCACCTTCAACAAGCTGGGCAAGAAGGAAGTGCTGATGCTCCGTCGCGAGATGGACAAGCTCAACCGCAGCCTGGGCGGCATCAAGAACATGGAAGGCCTGCCGGACGCCTTGTTCGTCATCGACACCGGTTTCGAGAAGATCGCGGTGCAGGAAGCGAAGAAGCTGGGCATTCCCGTAGTGGCCGTGGTGGATACCAACCACTCCCCGCGCGAGATCGACTACGTGATCCCGGGCAATGACGACGCGATCAGCGCCATCCAGCTGTACCTGCGCGGTGTGGCCGATGCGGTGATCGATGCGCGCAGCGCCGCCGTCAAGCCGGCCGCCGCCGACAGCGACGAGTTCGTCGAGGTGGCCGAGGCCGCCAACGCCACGACGGAAGCGAAGAGCGGAGCGTCCGAGTAAGGACGCCGCCGCTTCCGCCGTAACCCCGATTACACGCAAGAGGGACGCTCAACATGGCGATTACCGCTGCTCAGGTTAAAGAACTCCGCGAGCGCACCGGCGCTGGCATGATGGAGTGCAAGAAGGCGCTGGTGGAAACCGATGGCGACATCGAGGCCGCCGCCGAGCACATGCGCAAGAAGGGCCTGGCCAAGGCCGACAAGAAGGCCGGCCGCGTGGCCGCCGAAGGGGCCATCGTGGCCGTGGTCAGCGATGACGCGAAGAGCGGCGCGCTGGTCGAAGTGAACAGCGAAACCGACTTCGTCTCCGGCAGTGACGACTTCCAGGGTTTTGCCAGCGCCGTCGCTCAGCGCGTGCTGGAAGACAAGCCCGCCGACGTGGACGCGCTCAGCGCCCTGGCCCTGGACGGCGACAAGGACGTGAACACCGTGCGCACCGAGCTGGTGGCGAAGATCGGTGAGAACATCCAGATCCGTCGTTTCGCGCGCTTCGAAACCGAGGCCGGCCAGGTCAGCTACTACCTACACGGCGCCCGCATCGGCGTGATGCTGGAGCTGGAAGGCGGCCACGCCGGGCTGGCCCGTGACATCGCCATGCACATCGCGGCCACCAAGCCCCTGTGTGTGAGCGAGGATGAAGTGCCCGCCGAGGAGCGCCAGAAGGAGAAGGACATCCTCATCGCCCAGGCGAAGGATTCCGGCAAGCCCGCCGAGATCGTCGAGAAGATGGTCGAGGGGCGTATCCGCAAGTGGCTGGCGGAGATCACCCTGGTGGGGCAGCCCTTCGTCAAGGACCCGGACCAGACCGTGGGCAAGCTGCTCAAGGATGCCGGCGCCAAGGTGGTGCGTTTCGTGCGCCTGGAAGTGGGCGAAGGCATCGAGAAGAAGCAGGAGAACTTCGCCGACGAGGTGATGGCGCAGGTGCGCGGCTCCTGAGCGCGGCGATTCCCATGAGCAAACCCGCATACAAACGGATCCTGCTCAAGCTCAGCGGCGAGGCGCTGATGGGTGACGGCGAGTACGGCATCGCGCCGGCCGTCATCCGTCGGCTCGCCGATGAAATCCGCGAGGTGCGGGGGCTGGGCGTGGAGGTGGCGCTGGTGATCGGTGGCGGGAACATCTTCCGCGGCGCCGGTCTTGCCGCCGAAGGCATGGACCGGGTCACCGGCGATCACATGGGCATGCTGGCCACCGTGATCAACGCCCTGGCGCTGCAGGATGCCCTGGAGCGCAAGGGTGTGTTCACACGGGTGATGTCCGCGATCAAGATCAACCAGGTCTGCGAGGATTACATCCGCCGGCGCGCCATACGGCATCTGGAGAAGGGCCGGGTGGTGGTGTTCGCCGCCGGCACCGGAAACCCCTTCTTCACCACCGATTCCGCGGCCAGCCTGCGGGCCATCGAGGTGGGCGCGGATCTGATGCTCAAGGCCACCAAGGTGGACGGCGTCTATACGTCCGATCCGATGAAGGACGCGGATGCCCGGCGCTACGACAAGCTCACCTATGACGATGTCCTGGATCAGCGGCTGAACGTGATGGATGCCACCGCGATCGTGCTGTGCCGGGATCACAACATGCGCATCATGGTGTTCGACATGACCCAGCCCGGCGCGCTGGTACAGGCGTGCTGCGGCGAGAATGTGGGAACCATCGTGGAGAGGGACTAGGCGTGATAGAAGACATCAAGAAAGACGCGGGCTCCCGGATGAAAAAGGCCGTGGAAGTACTCCAGCAGGAATTGACCAAGGTGCGCACCGGGCGTGCCCACACCAGCCTGCTCGATCACATCACGGTGGAGTACTACGGCAGCACCGTGCCGCTGAGCCAGGTGGCCAACGTCGCGGTGGGGGATTCCCGCATGCTGACCGTCACCCCCTGGGAGAAGACCATGATCGCGCCGGTGGAGAAGGCGATCATGAGCTCCGATCTGGGGCTGACCCCGAGCAGCGCCGGCAACGTCATTCGCGTGCCCTTGCCGCCGCTCACCGAAGAGCGCCGTCGGGACCTGATCAAGGTGGTGCGTGGCGAGGCGGAGCAGGCCCGGGTCGCTATCCGCAACGTGCGCCGTGACGCCAATTCCACCATCAAGGATCTGCTCAAGGAAAAGGAAATCTCCGAGGACGACGCCCGTCGTGCCGAGGAGTCGATCCAGAAGCTCACCGACGCCCAGGTGGCCGAGGTGGATAGCGTACTGGAGCGCAAGGAAAAGGAACTCCTCGAGATCTGATCGCCGCCGAGCGATACCGATCTCCGTAACCCTGCAGTTACGGCACGCCCGCGGGCGTGTCTCGCGAGGCCGCCATGGGTGACGATGGCAAGCAAGCAGCGCCGGGCGCGACGCCGCGTCATGTGGCGATCATCATGGATGGCAACGGCCGTTGGGCCCAGGCGCGGGGCCGGCCGCGACAGGCCGGCCACAAGGCCGGCGTGGACTCGGTGCGCGCCGTGCTGGAAGCCTGCGCCAAGCACCAGGTTACCTGTCTGACCCTGTTCGCCTTCAGCAGCGAGAACTGGAAACGCCCGGGCACCGAGGTGAAGCTGCTGATGCAGCTGTTCCAGCGCACCCTGGAGCGCGAGGCCAGGCGCCTGCACAAGAACGGCATCCGTCTGCGCTTCATCGGCGACAGGGCGCGGTTTTCCGCCCCCCTGCGCCAGGCCATGGACGAGGCGGAAGCCCTCACGCGGGGCAACGAGGGTCTGTATCTGAACATCGCCGTGAGCTACGGCGGGCGTTGGGATGCGGCCACTGCCGCCCGGCGCATCGCCGAGCGGGTGGCCCGGGGGGAGCTCACGCCCGAGCAGGTGGACGAAACCCTTTTCGCCCGGGAAGTCTCCCTGGCGGATCTGCCCGAACCGGATCTGTTCATCCGCACCGGCGGGGAGCGGCGCATCAGCAACTTCCTGCTCTGGCAACTGGCCTACACCGAGCTTTATTTCACCGACCGCTTGTGGCCGGATTTCCGCGAGCAGGCCTTTGAAGCGGCCCTGCAGGATTTCCGCTGCCGGCAACGGCGCTTCGGTCTGACCTCGGAACAACTCGTGGAAACGGAGCAGCATGCTTAAGGCGCGCCTCATCACCGCATTGACCCTGGCGCCGCTGTTCCTCTGGGCGGTACTGTTCTGGTCCAGCAACGCGCTGAGCGTATTCTTCGCGGCGATCATGCTGCTGGCGGGCTGGGAATGGTCCCGCCTGATCCCCGGCCTGTCCGCGCGCCTGCCCCAGGCGCTGTTTCTGCTGCTGCTCATCGTTCTGATGGTGCTGGCGCACCGCTACCTGGCCACCACCGCGCAGCCTTGGCCGCCGCTGCTGCCCGCGGCGCTGGGCTGGGTGCTGGTACTGCCCTGGATGCACAGCTTCAGCGCCGGCCGCGGTGCGGCGCTGGGGCCTGTTGCCGGCGCCCTGGTGGGCGTACTGGTGCTGCTGCCGCCCTGGCTGGCCTTGATCTGGCTGCATTTGATGGGGGGCTGGTACTGGTTGTTCCTGCTGCTGCTGCTCATCACCAGCGCCGATATCGGCGCGTATTTCGCCGGTCGACGCTTCGGGCGGCGCAAGCTTGCCCCGCGGGTGAGTCCGGGCAAGACCTGGGAAGGCCTGCTGGGTGGGCTGGTTCTGGCGCTGGTGGCGATGAGCATCGCCCATGGGCTGTTCGGGCGCGGCGAGCTGAATTACGCGGTGCTGCTGCCGGTGGGCCTGGTCACCGTGCTGTTCTCCGTGGTGGGGGATCTGTTCGAGAGCATGATCAAGCGTCAGCGGGGCGTGAAGGACAGCAGCGCCCTGTTGCCCGGCCACGGTGGTGTGCTGGACCGGGTGGACAGCATCACCGCCGCCGCGCCCTGGTTTGCCCTGGGCTTGATGTGGGGGCAGGCTGTCTTCTGATGCGCGTGACCGTACTCGGGGCCACCGGCTCCATTGGCCGCAGCACGCTGGACGTGGTCGGCCGCCACCCGGCCCGTTTTCGCGTCCATGCGCTCACCGCGCACCGCGATGCGGCGGGCCTGCTGGCGCAGTGTCTGGTGCACCGGCCCCGCTATGCGGTGCTCGCCGACCCGGCGGCGGCCCAGCCGCTTGCCCGCGGCGTGCGCGAGGCGGGGTTGGACACGGAGGTGCTCAGTGGCGCCGAGGCGCTGGTGCAAGTGGCCGAAGACCCGAACGCCGACACCGTGGTGGCCGCCATCGTCGGCGCCGCCGGCCTGCTGCCCAGCCTCGCGGCGGTGCGAGCGGGCAAGCGGGTGCTGCTGGCCAACAAGGAGGCGCTGGTCTGCGCCGGCGCGGTGTTCATGGCGGCGGTGCGCGATAGCGGCGCGACCCTGCTGCCGCTGGACAGCGAACACAACGCGGTCTTCCAGTGCCTGCCCGAGCAGGGCGTCGGCCGGGGCGGGGTGCGGCGCATCCTGCTCACGGCCTCGGGCGGGCCGTTTCGGGAAACCCCGCCCGGGGAACTGGCGAATGTCACCCCGGAGCAGGCCTGCGCGCACCCCAACTGGTCCATGGGGCGGAAGATCTCCGTGGATTCCGCCACCATGATGAACAAGGGCCTGGAGGTCATCGAAGCCTGCTGGCTGTTCCACCTGCCGCCCGCGCAGGTGGAGGTGGTGGTGCACCCCGAAAGCGTGATCCACTCCCTGGTCGAATACACCGACGGGTCCATGCTGGCGCAGCTGGGCAATCCGGATATGCGCACGCCCATCGCCCACGCGCTGGCCTGGCCGGAGCGGATCGAATCGGGGGTCGCGCCGCTGGATCTGGTGCGTACCGGGCAATTGAACTTTCAGGCGCCGGACCCGCGGCGCTTTCCCTGTCTCGGGCTGGCCTACAGCGCGCTGCGCGCCGGGGGCAATGCCTGCGCGGTGCTCAACGCCGCCAATGAGGTGGCGGTGGAGGCCTTTCTGGCGGGGCGCATCGGTTTCATGGCCATCGCCGAGCTGGTGGAGCGTACCCTGGAGCGCATCCCCCGGGGCGAGCTGGCGGATCTGGAAGCCGTGCTCGCCGCCGACACGCAGGCGCGGGAGACCGCCCGTCAAACCCTGGAGGCCATGGCATGAGTGCCTTGACCAGTCTGCTCTCCTTCGTGGTGGCCATCGGCGTGCTGGTGACCGTGCACGAGTTCGGCCACTACTGGGTGGCCCGGCGCATGGGCGTGAAGGTGCTGCGCTTCTCCGTGGGCTTCGGCCGACCGCTGCTGCGCTGGGTGCGCGGCGCGGACCGCACTGAATACGTCATCTCCGCCATCCCCCTGGGCGGGTACGTGAAGATGCTCGATGAACGGGAAGGCCCGGTGGCGGAAGAGGAGGCGCACCGCGCCTTCAACCGCAAGTCCCTGGGAGCGCGCTCCGCTGTTGTGGTGGCCGGTCCCTTGTTCAATTTCGCCTTCGCGTTACTGGCCTACTGGCTGGTGTTCCTCACCGGCAGCACCGTGCTGCGCCCGGTGGTGGACGCGCCACCGCCCCACAGCCCGGCGGCGGTGGCGGAGCTTCGCGCGGGCGACGAGATCCTGCGGGTGGACGGTGAAATCGTGCGCTCCTGGGAGGAGGCGTTGTTCACCCTGCTCGAACGCGGCCTGGGCGGCAAGGTACTCGCCCTGCAGGTGGAAAGCGCGGAAGGCGCCCGGCGCGAGCTGCGCCTGCCCATGCCCGATGGCCTGCTGCGGGAGGAGGGTGATGTGCTCGCGCGTTTGGGGCTGCGCCCCTGGCGTCCGGTGCTGGCGCCGGTGTTCGCCGAGGTGCGCGCCGACACGCCGGCGGCGGCGGCGGGCCTGCGCGCGGGCGACCGGGTGCTGGCGGCGAACGGCGAGCCGATCGCGGACTGGACCGCGCTGGTGCGGTACCTGGAGGCGCGCCCCGGGGGGCAGGTCCGTCTGAGCCTGCGCCGCGACGGCGCGGCCATCGAGCGGCAGGTGACCCTGGAGGCCGTGGAGCGGGACGGGCGCCAGGTGGGCCGACTGGGGGTGATCCCCGAAGTGCCGGAAGGGCTTTATGATCGGGTGCGCGCTGAGGTACGGTATGGGCCGCTGGAGGCGGTGAGCAAGTCCGCGCGGGCGACCTGGCAGGCCAGCGCCCTGACCGTCAAGGTGCTGGGGCGCATGCTGATCGGCGATGCTTCGCTGAAGAATCTCAGTGGGCCGATCAATATCGCCCAATACGCGGGGGAATCCGCCAGCCTGGGGCTGGCGCCGTTTCTGAAGTTTCTGGCCATCATCAGCATCAGCCTGGGCATACTGAACCTGCTGCCCGTGCCGGTGCTCGACGGCGGTCACCTGCTGTATTTCGGCATAGAGGCGCTGCGTGGCCGCCCCCTGTCCGAGCAGGCCCAGCTGTTGGGTCAGCAGATCGGCATGGCGCTTTTGCTGATGCTGATGGCCTTGGCGTTCTACAACGATATAGTCCGGCTGCTGGCCGGCTGATAACGGGATAGGCCCGATCTTGATACGACGTTTACTGATACCCGGCTTGATGCTCCTGCCCGCCGTGGCGCAGGCCTTCCAGCCCTTCCAAGTGCAGGACATCCGGGTAGAGGGCCTGCGTCGCATCGCCCCGGGCACCGTGTTCAACTACCTGCCGGTGCGGGCCGGGGAGCGGCTGGATCAGCGCCAGGCGGCCACCGCCATCCGCGATCTGTACGCCACCGGCTTCTTCCAGGATGTGCGCCTGGAGCGAGACGGCGACGTGCTGGTGATCGAGGTGCGGGAGCGCCCGGCGGTGGCGCGCATCGAGTTTCGCGGCAACGACAGCATTCCCACCGAGGATCTGCGCGACTCTCTGCGCGAGGTCGGCCTGCGAGAAGGCGAGGTGCTGGACCGGGCCCTGCTCACCGGTGTCGAGAACGAGCTGCGCAAGCAGTACTTCGCCCGTGGTCAGTACGACGCCCAGGTCACCGCCACCGTCTCGCCGCTGCCGCGCAACCGGGTCGGGGTGCGCATCGACGTGGTAGAGGGTGAAACCGCTCGGGTGAGTGAGCTGCACTTCGTGGGCAACCAGGCCGTCGGCAGCGACCGGTTGCGCGGCCTCTTCACGCTGGGTCGCAAGCGCTGGTACCACTTCTTCTCCAGTCGTGACGAGTACTCTCGCGACAAGCTGGAGGCGGACCTGGAGCGTCTGCGCAGCTACTACCAGGACCGCGGCTACGCGAACTTCCGCATCAACTCCACCCAGGTCTCGCTCAGCCCTGATTTGCAGCGCATCTACATCACCGTCAACCTCAGCGAGGGCGAGCCTTTCGGCATCGGCGAAGTGCGGTTGGCCGGGAGCACGATCCTGCCGCGCGAAGAGTTGCGTGAGCTGATTCCGCTGGCCGAGGGCGATCGCTACTCCCGCGGCCAAATCACCGCCGGCGCCCAGGCCATCAGCGAGCGGCTGGCCGAGGATGGCTACGCCTTCGCCCGGGTCAATCCGGTGCCCGAGGTGGACGAGGAGAACAAGACGGTCACGCTGACCTACTTCGTGGAACCCGGCAAACGCGCCTACGTGCGGCGTATCAATATCCACGGCAACTACCGCACCCAGGACGAGGTCATCCGCCGGGAACTGCGCCAGATGGAAGCCGGCTGGTTGTCCGCCGAAGACATCAAACGCTCCCGGGAGCGCCTGAACCGGCTGGGCTTCTTCGATCAGGTACAGATCGAGACCCCCCAGGTGCCAGGCACCGACGACCAGGTGGACGTGAACGTCAGCGTGGTGGAGCGCCTTTCCGGCAGTTTCCAGATCGGCGTGGGTTACGGCGAGAGCCAGGGCGTGATGCTCAACGCCTCGGTACATCAGGACAACGTACTGGGCACCGGCGATCGCCTTGGCGTGACGCTGAACACCAGCGAAGTGGATACCGTCTACAGCGTCTCCTACCTGGAGCGTTTCTGGACCCGCAGCGGCATCAGCCGCAGCTTCAACGGCAGTTACCGGGAAACCGATGCCCGTGAGGCGGATCTGCGCGATTACCGTTTCGAGACTCTCAACCTGGGCGTGGGTTTCGGGATTCCCGTCACCGAGTACGATACGCTTCATCTAGGTGTCGCCTACGAGAATCTGGAACTGGAACTGGGCGACGAGGCCAGCCAGCACATCAAGGACTGGGTCGACGAGAACGGCGATGATTTCGACATGCTCAAGGCGAGCGTGTCCTGGAGCCGGGATACCCGTAACCGGGCCATCTTCCCCACCCGTGGCGGCGTGCAGAAACTGGGTGCCGAAGTGACCGTGCCCGGCAGCGATCTGGAGTTCTACAAGCTCAGCTACTCCAACAAGCGCTACTTCCCGCTGCTCGATTCGCTCACCCTGAGCGTCGAAGGGGCGATCGGTTACGGCAACGGCTACGGCGATACCCGGGAGCTGCCCTTTTTCGAGAACTTCTACGCCGGCGGCATGACCACGGTGCGCGGATACAAGGGTTCGTCCCTGGGGCCGCGGGACGAAGACGGCGACCCCACCGGCGGCAACGTACGGGTAGTGGGACGCGCGGAGCTGATATTCCCCGTGCCCTTCACCGATTTGCCCTCGGTGCGCATGGCGGCCTTCGTCGACGGCGGCAACGTCTACGATACGGAGCCGGATGCCTTCACCAGCGATGGGGATATCGATCTGAGCCGCATGCGTTACGCCAGCGGCCTGGCGCTGACCTGGATCTCGCCCCTGGGCGCGTTGACAGTCAGCCTGGCGCAGGCCTTAAATGCCGAAGTCGGCGACAAAACGGAGACCTTCCAGTTCTCCCTGGGTACCGCCTTCTAGAGACGGCAACAACAGCAACCGCAATGGCCAACGGGGTAGTGGTTTGAAGAAAGCATTGGTACTGGCGATTTCCCTGGCTGCCGCGGCCCTGCCGCTGAGCGCCGGCGCGCTGAAGATCGGCGCGGTCAACCCGGCGCGCATCTCCGCCGAGGCGCCGCAGGCCGATTACGCCCGCGAACGCCTGGAGCGCGAGTTCGCGCCCCGCGACCAGGAAGTCTCCGAACTGCGCCAGGCCCTGGCAAAGATGGAGGAGCGGCTGAGCCGCGACGGGGCGGTCATGACCGATGCCCAGCGCCGCGACCTGGAGCGGGGGATTATCTCCCAGCAGCGGGAGATCCGCCGTGCTCAGGAAGAATTCCGTGAAGACTTCAACATCCGCCGCAATGAAGAATTGGTCAAATTGCAGCGGCGCATCGTCGAGACCATCCAGACCTTCGCCAAGCGAAACGGCTTCGATCTGATCGTCAGCGATGGCGTGATTTACGCCAGCAACCAGGTGGACATCACCGACCGGATCATCCAGCTTCTGGAGCAGGAACCGGCCGGCGCGGCGCGATGAGCATCACGGCCGCCGAACTGGCCCGCCGGCTGGGCGCCGAGCTGCGCGGCGACGGCGCGGTGTGTCTCGACCATGTGGCTCCGCTGCGGGAGGCCGGGCCAGGGGGCTTGAGCTTTCTGGCCAACAGTCGGTACCGGGCGCAGCTGGCGGGTACCGGGGCCGCTGCCGTATTGCTGCGCGAGCAGGACGCCGAGGCCTGCCCGGTCACGGCCATCGTCTGCGCCGACCCGTATCTGGCCTACGCCCGCGCCGCGCAGCAGTTGTACCCGCCGCGGCCCGCCGAGCCCGGCGTGCACCCCTCCGCTTGGGTGGATCCGTCCGCGCAGTTGGGGGAGGGGGTGAGCGTCGGGCCTCAGGCCTGCGTGGAGGCCGGAGCCGTGCTGGGTGAGGGCGTGCTCATCGGGCCCGGGTGCATGGTGGGGCGCAATGTACGCATCGGTGCCCACAGCCGGCTGGTGGCCTCGGTGAGCGTGGGAGATGATTGCCGGCTGGGGGAGCGGGTATTGCTGCACCCTGGCGTGGTCATCGGCGCCGACGGCTTTGGCTTTGCCAATGACGCCGGGCGCTGGGAGAAGATCCCTCAGGTAGGCGCGGTGGAGCTGGGCGATGACGTAGAGATCGGCGCCAACACCTGCGTGGACCGGGGGGCCTTGAGCAATACCGTGCTGGAGGAAGGGGTCAAACTCGACAACCTGATCCAGATCGGGCACAACGTGCGCATTGGGGCGCACACGGCGGTGGCGGCGCATACGGCCATTGCCGGCAGTGCCGACATCGGGCGTCACTGCATGATCGCCGGCTGCGTGGGAATAGCGGGGCATCTGAGCATCTGCGATGAGGTGCAGATCACCGCCATGAGCATGGTGATACACAGCATCAGCGAGCCGGGGGTGTATTCCTCCGGTACGCAGGTCACGCCCAACGCGCAGTGGCGACGCAACGCGGTGCGTTTCAACCAACTGGATGACATGGCCCGGCGGCTGCGCGCACTGGAAAAGCGCGCGGCGGCCGGCCCCGACAGCAACAGCAGGACCGAGCATGGAACAGGCAAGCACAACAACAATTGATATCCACGAGATCCGCCGGCTGTTGCCGCACCGCTACCCCATGTTGCTGGTGGACCGGGTGCTGGAGTGCGTGCCGGGCGAGTACCTGGTGGCCGTCAAGAACGTGACGGTGAACGAGCCCCACTTCAATGGGCACTTCCCCCAGCGCCCGGTAATGCCCGGCGTGCTGATCATCGAAGCCCTGGCCCAGGCCTGCGGCCTGTTCGCCTTCGCCACCGAGGGGGCGAGCCCCGAGGGCGAGAACCTGTTCTACCTGGTGGGCGTGGACAAGGCCCGCTTCAAGCGCCCGGTGGAGCCGGGCGATCAGCTGGTAATGCGGGTGGAGCACGTCAAGACCCGCAGCGGCGTGTGGATCTTCAACGGCGAGGCGCGGGTGGACGGCAAGGTCGCCGCCTCGGCGGAGATCCGCTGCACCATGCGGGGTGCGTGAGTTGATCGACCCGCGCGCCGTCATAGACCCCAAGGCCGAGTTGGGCGCCGACGTTACCGTCGGCCCCTTCGCGGTCATCGGTGCTGGCGTGCAGCTGGGTGACGGCTGCCGCGTGGGCCCCCATGCGGTGATCGAAGGTCCCACCCGTATCGGCCCCAACAACACGGTCTTCCAGTTCGCCTCCATCGGCGCCTGCCCCCAGGACAAGAAATACGCGGGCGAGGAAACCACCCTGGAGATCGGCGAAGGCAACACCTTTCGCGAGTTCGTCACCGTGCACCGAGGCACCGCCCAGGACAAGGGCAGCACCCGCATCGGCGACGACAACTGGATCATGGCCTATTGCCATATCGCCCACGACTGCGTGATCGGCGATCACACCATCTTCTCCAACTCGGCCTCGCTCGCCGGGCATGTGATCGTGGGGGATCACGCCATCCTCGGCGGCTTCACCCTGGTGCATCAGTTCTGCAATATCGGCGCCCACAGCTTCTGTGCCTTCGGCAGCGTGGTGAACCAGGACGTGCCGCCCTTCGTCACCGTCAGCGGCCACATGGCCGAGCCCCATGGCATCAACAGCGAGGGGCTCAAGCGCCGCGGTTACGACGCCGGAGCGCTGCGCAACCTGCGCCGGGCCTACAAGATCCTCTACAAGTCCGGCCTGCGCCTGGAGGAGGCCCGGGAGCATCTGCGCGCCCTGAGCGCCGAGCAGCCCGAACTGCTGCCCCTGGTGGAGTTCCTGGACCGCGCTCGCCGCGGCATCATCCGCTGAGCCCCCGTGGCCGCCGCATCCTCACAAGCCCCCCGCATCGCGCTACTCGCCGGTGAGCTCTCCGGCGACCAGCTGGGCGCGGATCTGATGCGTGGCATCAAGCGCCGCCTGCCCGATGCCCGCTTCGAGGGCGTGGGTGGGCCGGCCATGGCCGCCGAAGGGCTGGACAGCCTCTATCCGCTGGAGACCTTCAGCGTCATGGGCCTGGTGGAGGTGCTGCGGCATCTGCCGACGCTGCTGCGCATCCGTCGGGAACTGGCCCAGCGTTTCATCGATGACCCGCCGGATATGTTCGTCGGCATAGACGCCCCGGATTTCAACCTGGGCCTGGCCAAACGCCTGCGGGCGGCGGGCATCACCACCGCCCATTACGTGAGCCCCACGGTCTGGGCCTGGCGCCAGGGGCGGATCAAGGGCATACGCCGCGCGGTGGATCTGATGCTCACCGTGCTGCCCTTCGAGGCGGATTTTTATGAAGCCCACGCGGTGCCGGTCGCCTTCGTCGGCCACCCGGCCGCCGACCGGCTGGAACCGGGCCGCGACCCGCGCCCCTGGCGCGAGCGCCTGGGCCTGGACCCGGAGCGTCCGGTATTGGCCGTGCTACCCGGCTCCCGGGGCAGCGAACTGGAGAAGCTGGGCGCGGCCTTTGCCCGGAGTGTGAAACGCCTGCGCCGGGATCATCCGCGGCTGCAGTTCATCGCCCCCATGGCCACGCCCCGGGTGCGCGGCCTGTTCGAGGCGCATCTGGCCGACGCGGGCCTGGCGGGCGTGGTGCGGCTGCTGGATGGCGAATCCGAAGCGGCCATGAGTGCCGCCGACGTGGTGCTGCTCGCCTGCGGCACCGCCGCCCTGGAGGCCATGCTGCTGGGCCGCCCGATGGTGGTAGCCTACAAAGTCTCCGGCCTGACCTACGGGCTGGTGAAAGGCCTGGGGCTGATGAAGATCCGTCACTACGCCATGCCCAATGTGCTGGCCGGGCGGGAGTTGGCGCCGGAGTACATCCAGTCGGCGGTGAGCGCCGAGAACCTGAGCGGCGCGGTGGACGAACTGCTGCGCGAGCCCGCCGCTCGCGCCCGTCAGGTGGAAGGCTATGCCCATTTGCACGAACAACTTTGCCGCTCGGCCGGTGACCGGGCGGCGGAAGCCTTGATCGCATGTCTGAACAAGCACCACAGCTGAGTCTGGATTACAGCGCCGGTGGGCGAGTCGCCGGCGTGGACGAAGCCGGCCGCGGCCCGCTGGCCGGCCCGGTGGTGGCCGCCGCGGTGATCTTGGACCCGGCCAAGCCCATCCCCGGCCTGGCCGACTCCAAGAAGCTCAGCCCCCGCCGCCGCGCCGCCCTGCGCGCGCGCATCGAGGCCGAGGCCCTGGCCTGGGCGCTGGGCCGAGCCGAGGTGGAAGAGATCGACCGCATCAACATCCTGCAGGCGAGCTTCCTCGCCATGCGCCGGGCCGTGGACGGCCTGGGTGTCGTGCCGGACATGGTCCTCGTGGACGGCAATGCCTGCCCGCCGCTGCCCTGCGCCGCCCAGCCCGTGGTGGGCGGCGACAACCGCATCGCCTGCATCGCCGCGGCCTCCATCCTCGCCAAGGAAGTGCGCGATGCCGAGCTGATCGCCCTGGACGCCCGGTACCCGGCCTACGGCTTCGCCCGCCACAAGGGCTACGGCACGGCGGTGCACCTGCGCGCCTTGCGCGAGCACGGGCCCTGTCCGCTGCACCGGCGCTCCTTCGCCCCCATCGCCCGCCTGCTGGGCGAGGAGGCCGGGGCATGAGTGAACCGCGCTTCGTTCACCTGCGCCTGCACACCGAGTATTCGCTGTCCGATGGCATGGTGCGCATCAAGCCCCTGCTGAAGGCCGCGGCCCAAGCCGGCATGGCCGCCATCGCCATGACCGACCAGGGCAACCTCTACGGCCTGGTGAAGTTCTACAAGGCGGCGCTGGGCGCGGGCGTGAAGCCCATTGTCGGGGCGGACATCTGGGTGGAAGACCCGGAAGCCCCCGAGGGGCGCAGCCGCCTCACTCTGCTGTGTCGGGATCTGCTCGGTTATCGCTGTCTCACCCGCCTGCTCTCCAAGGGCTATATCCACGGTCAGCAGCAGGACGTGCCGCTGATCCGCCGGGAATGGCTGGAGGAGGACCGCGCCGGGCTGATCGCCCTGTCCGGCGCCCGCGAGGGCGATGTGGGCCGCAGCCTGCTCAACGGCGACCAGGCCGCCGCGGCCCGCAAGCTCGGCTACTGGCAGGATCTGTACCCGGGCGCCTTTTATCTTGAAGTGCAGCGCACCGGGCGACCCGGCGACGAGGAGCATCTGCATGCCGCCGTGGCCCTGGCCGCGGAGGCCGGCGCGCCGGTGGTGGCCACCAACGATGTGCGCTTTCTCAAGGCCGAGGACTTCGACGCCCATGAGGTGCGGGTCTGCATCCACGACAGCCGTACCCTGGACGACCCGCGCCGGGAGCGCCGCTACAGCGAGCAGCAATACCTGCGCAGCGAAGCCGAGATGCTGGAGCTGTTCGCCGACCTGCCCGAGGCGCTGGCCAATTCAGTGGAGATCGCCCGGCGCTGCAACCTGGAGCTGACCCTGGGCCAGCCGGTGCTGCCGGATTTCCCCATACCCGCCGGCATGAGCATCGAGGAATTCCTGCGCGAGGAATCCCTGCGCGGCCTGGAGGAGCGCCTGGCGGTGCTGCTGGACAAGAGCGCTGCCAACTACGCCGAGCGCCGTCAGCGCTACCTGGACCGGCTCGACATGGAGCTGGGGATCATCAACCAGATGGGCTTCCCCGGTTACTTCCTGATCGTCGCCGACTTCATCCAGTGGGCCAAGGACCACGACATCCCGGTGGGGCCGGGGCGTGGCTCGGGTGCCGGTTCGCTGGTGGCCTACGCGCTGAAGATCACCGACCTGGACCCGCTGGCCTACGACCTGCTGTTCGAGCGCTTCCTCAACCCCGAGCGCGTGTCCATGCCCGACTTCGACGTCGACTTCTGCATGGAGAACCGCGACCGGGTGATCGACTACGTGGCCGAGAAATACGGCCGCGAGAAGGTCTCGCAGATCTGCACCCACGGCACCATGGCCGCCAAGGCGGTGGTGCGCGACGTGGGCCGGGTCATGGGCCACCCCTACGGCTACGTGGACCGTCTCTCCAAGCTCATCCCCTTCGAAGTGGGCATGACCCTCACCAAGGCGCTGGAGCAGGAGCCGGAGCTGCAGGAGCTCTACGACACCGACGAAGACGTGCGCGAGCTGCTGGACATGGCCCTCAAGCTCGAAGGGCTGGCGCGCAACGTGGGCAAACACGCCGGCGGCGTCGTCATCGCCCCCTCCGAGCTCACCGACTTCTCGCCGCTTTACTGCGAAGCCGGCGGTGGGGGCCTGGCCACCCAGTACGACAAGGACGACGTGGAAGAAGTGGGCCTGGTGAAGTTCGACTTCCTGGGTCTGCGCACGCTCACCATCATCGACTGGACCGTGAAGGCGGTGGACAAGCTGCGCACCGAGCGTGGCGAGCCGCGGCTGGACATCAGCCAGATTCCGCTCGATGACGCCGACACCTTCAGCCTGCTGAAGAAATGCCAGACCACCGCGGTATTCCAGCTGGAATCCCGCGGCATGAAGGACCTGATCAAGCGCCTGCAGCCCGACAGCTTCGAGGACATCATCGCGCTGGTGGCCCTGTTCCGCCCCGGGCCACTGCAGTCCGGCATGGTGGATGACTTCATCGACCGAAAACACGGTCGCGCCAAGGTCGCCTATCCCACGCCCGAGCTGCATCATGCGGACCTGGAGCCGGTGCTCAAACCCACCTACGGGGTGATCCTCTACCAGGAGCAGGTGCAGCGTATCGCCCAGGTGCTGGGCGGTTACTCGCTGGGTGGCGCCGACCTGCTGCGCCGGGCCATGGGCAAGAAAAAGCCCGAGGAAATGGCCAAGCAGCGCCAGATCTTCCTCGAAGGCGCCACCGCCAACGGAATGAGCGAAGCCCACGCCGCCGGCATCTTCGACCTGATGGAGAAGTTCGCCGGCTACGGCTTCAACAAGTCCCACTCCGCCGCCTACGCGCTGCTCTCCTACCAGACCGCCTGGCTCAAGCGCCATTACCCCGCGCCCTTCATGGCCGCGGTGCTCTCCTCGGACATGGACAACACCGACAAGGTGGTGGGCTTCATCGAGGAGTGCCGGGAGATGGGGCTGCGGGTGCGCCCGCCCAATGTGAACAGCTCCAACTATGCCTTCCGCGCCGCGGATGAAACCACCGTCATCTACGGCCTGGGCGCGGTGAAGGGCGTGGGCCGGGGGGCCATCGAGAGCATCATCGAAGAGCGCGAGGCCCACGGCCCCTACGCGGACCTGTTCGATCTATGTCGCCGGGCGGACCTGAAGAAGCTCAACCGCCGGGTGCTGGAAGCACTCATCCGCTCCGGCTGCCTGGACGGGCTGGCCGACAACCGCGCCAGCGCCATGGCCGAGCTGCCCCAGGCCTTGAAGGCCGCCGACCAGCACTCGAAGAACGCCGCCGCCGGCCAGGACGACTTGTTCGGCATCGAGGCGCCCAGCCAGCAGGCCCGCGCCGAGGACGAACACCAGCATCTGCCCGAGTGGGACGAGGGCGAGCGCCTGGCCCTGGAGAAGGAAACCTTGGGGCTGTATCTCACCGGGCACCCCATCACCCAGTTCGAGCAAGAGCTGGAGAAGATCACCAGCGGGCGCATCGCCGCGCTGCTCGCCAACGCCCAGCCCAGCCCCGAGGGGCGCCGTGGGCGGCGCGGCGGGGGCAAGCGGATCATCGCCGCGGGGCTGGTGGTGGCCATCCGCACCCGCAACACCAACAGCGGCGGGCGCATGGCCTTCCTGAGCCTGGATGACCGCACCGCGCGCATCGAAGTGGCCGTCTTCCCCGAGGCTTACGAGCGATACCGCAACCTGATCATCAAGGACGAGCTGCTGATCGTCGAAGGCGGCATGGATTTCGACGACTTCCTGGGCGCCTTCAAGATCTCCGCCGAGCGGCTGATGACGCTGAGCGAAGCGCGGGCCTCGCTGGCCAAGCGCCTGGTGCTCAAGGTGGACGGGACGCGGGCAGGGAACGGTTTTGTCGGCGCCTTGCGCGAGGCCCTGGCGCCGTATCGCAGCGGCGGCTGTCAGGTGCTGCTGGAATACCGGGGGGCGGGGGCGCGGGCCATGCTGCGCTTTGGTGAGGAATGGCGGGTCACGCCTTCGGAGGACCTGATCAATTCCCTGGCGGAGTTGGTGCCGGAGACGCCGCGGGTGGAGTACTAGGGGGGCGCTGACTTGTTCGAGGGCAGCGGTTCTGGCGCTGTCGAAAAGTCGGTTCGAGGATGCGTACCGCCGCTTAGGTGACGCTTTTGCTACGGAACTCGTCGGTCGGGTGTGGGGGTGGCGGGTGGCGAAGCCCCTGTCAAAGGGCTTCATGGAACGCTCTTGTCCGGCATGGAGGAGCGGAAAGTCTTCTTTCCGAATAAAAAGGAAAGCGACCTGGATGCCCCGCTGGATTCAGACGCTTGGTAGCGCTTCGCGGCGGCTGGAACTATCTCTCTAGAAGAGAAAGGCCTCCCCCAGGCCCGCCAACCGGCGGGGCCTCTTGTTCCTCTTACTGCTTGAAATTCATGGTATAATGGAATTCTTGCATCGGCAGTGCGCCGGGGTGCCAGCCGCACGGCCAGCGGCTGGGCTAACGCCCAAGGCCGTGCGTCATGACACCTTTCCTCCTTTTCCGATGTGCCGGTCCCGGCTCAGGGCGATCCGGCTCGGAAACGGTCCATGTAATCAGCGCTTCCCTGACGAGGCGCTGCGAACTATTGGGTAGCGATATTGTTTAGAGACCTGATCGACGATCTGGATGATTACTCCGCGCAGCCACACCTTTACCTGGATGTGCCTTACGTGCCCACCGATGAGGATCTGGTCGAGGAGATGCTGGCCCTGGCCGAAGTGGGTGCGAGAGACCTGCTCTATGATCTGGGCTCCGGTGACGGGCGCATCGTGGTTGCCGCGGCACGGGATCGCGGGGCTCACGGCGTCGGCATCGAGCTCGACCCGCTGAGAATCGCCGATGCCATGGAGTATGCCGGCGACTCGGGGGTGGAATACCTGGTCGATTTCGTCGAAGCCGATATCTTCAGCGCGGATATCAGCGAGGCCAGCGTGGTCACGCTGTACCTGCTCGATTCGGTGAATGTGGATCTGCGCCCGCGCCTGTTGAGCACGCTGCGACCGGGCACCCGCATCGTCTCCCATGCCTTCGACATGGGCGACTGGAAGGCCGATGAGCGGCGGCGGTTTCGGGGCACCAATCTTTTCAAATGGATCGTGCCCGCCCAGGTGGCCGGCCGCTGGGAATGGCGCAGTGCCGATGGCCGGCAGTGCCGTATCGAGCTGGAGCAGAATTACCAGCAGATCACCGCCCGCGCCTGGTTCGACGAGCGCCCGGCACGGGTGGAAAGCGCACAGCTGCGGGGCGATCGGCTGAAGCTGCTGTTGCTGGCCGATGACGCCGCGCCGCTGGAGTGCTTCTCGCTGCATTTTGCCGACGGCCAACTGGCGTCCGTTACCGCGGTCAGCGAGATTCCCGCCGCCCTGGCCGAGCGCCCGCAATGAATGAGCCATCGCGCCCGGCGGCTTGGCGTGGCACATTTCTTGTGCCCGCCTCCCTTGCCTGTCGCCCGCTCTGCCGCTAGTGTAGGCGCCCGGGCGCGCCAATGCGGATATAGCAGAACAAGCCATGAACCTGAATTTTCTGGAATTTGAACGGCCGATCGCGGAACTGGAAGCGAAGATCGACGAGCTGCGCTATGTCGGTGATGATAATTCGCTGAATATCAGCGAAGAGATCAGCAAGCTGCAGGCCAAGAGCCGCACCCTCACCGAGCAGATCTTCTCCAACCTGAGCCCCTGGCAGATTTCCCAGCTGGCGCGCCACCCCCAGCGCCCCTATCCGCTGGACTACATCCCCCGCATCTTCAGCGAGTTCGAGGAGCTGCACGGTGATCGCGCCTATGCCGACGACCCGGCCATCGTCGGCGGCATCGCCCGTCTGGACGGCCGCCCGGTGATGGTCATCGGCCACCAGAAGGGCCGCGATACCAAAGAAAAGATCCGCCGCAATTTCGGCATGCCGCGCCCCGAAGGCTACCGCAAGGCCCTGCGCCTGATGGAGACCGCCGAGCGCTTTCGCATGCCCATCTTCACCTTCATCGACACCCCCGGCGCCTACCCCGGCGTGGGCGCCGAGGAGCGGGGCCAGAGCGAGGCCATCGCCCGCAACCTGCTGGTGATGTCGCGCCTGCGCACCCCCATCGTCTGCACCGTGGTTGGCGAGGGCGGCTCCGGCGGGGCGCTGGCCGTGGGCGTGGGCGATCGGGTGCTGATGCTCAATTACAGTACCTATTCGGTGATCAGCCCCGAGGGCTGTGCCTCCATCCTCTGGAAGAGCGCCGAAAAGGCTGCCGACGCCGCCGAGGCCATGGGCATCGCCGCCCCGCGCCTGCATGAATTGGGTCTGGTGGATGAGGTGATTCCGGAGCCCCTGGGTGGCGCCCATCGCGACCTGGAGCAGACGGCCGAGTCGATCAAGGCCGCGCTCGTTCGCCGTCTGGCGGAGGTGGAAGCCCTGGATGAAGCGCGCATGTTACAGGCACGCTACGATCGCCTGATGCACTTGGGCAATTTCCGCGAGCAGTAGGTACGGGCCGACCTTGGCCGCTTTGCGCATCCATGCGCTGCAAGAGCGCCTGCGGGCGCTTGGTGCGCCGCGCCACTGCTGGGTGGCCTACAGTGGTGGGCTGGATTCCCATGTACTTTTGCATGCCCTGGCCGGCTTGAACGGCCAGGGCTTTTTCGTGCGCGCCGTTCATGTGGACCACGGCCTGCACCCGGATTCCGCCGCCTGGGCGGAACACTGCCGGGTCACCGCCGAGGCCCTGGGGGTGAGCTGTGAGGTGCGTCGGGTGGCGGTGGCCCCGGACGGCGAAGGTCTGGAGGCGGCGGCCCGGGAGGCCCGCCACGCCGTGTTCGAAGAGCTGCTCGGCGCCGGCGAGGCGCTGCTCACCGCCCATCATGCCGAAGATCAGGCCGAGACCCTGTTGCTGCACCTGTTGCGCGGTAGCGGGGTGGAGGGGCTGGCGGGCATCCCGGCGGCGCGCGCCTGCGGCGCGGGTCGGCTGCTGCGCCCGTTGCTGGGCTTCTCCCGGGCTGGTCTGCGCGCCTATGCCGAGGCGGCGGGGTTGCGCTGGCTGGAAGACCCCAGCAACGCCGATCAGGGGCTGGACCGGAATTACCTGCGTGCCACGGTCTGGCCCCGGCTCCGCGCGCGCTGGCCGGGGGCCGCGGCGCGCTTTGGCGTGGTCGCGGCGCAGGCCGAGGAGGCCTCCGGGCTACTGGCGGAGCTCGCCGAACAGGACCTGGCGTCGGACTGGGAGGGGAGCCGGCTGAGCGTGGCGCGCCTCGCGGCGCTGAGCGATGCCCGGCGCCGCAATGCCCTGCGTCACTGGCTGCGTGAAAAGGGCCTGCGCCCGCCACCGCGACGACGCCTGGCGCAGGGGTTGGTGGATTTGCTCGGCGCGCGGGGGGATGCAGCGCCGACACTGTGCTGGGCGGATGGGAGCCTGCGCCGCTTCCGTGGGCGGCTCTATCTGCTGCCGCCTGCCTTGGCGCCGGTGCCGACGCAGGAGTGGGCCTGGGACGGAGAGTCCGCACTGGTGTGGCCGGGGATTGGCCGCCTGTCGGTCACGACCGGGCCAGGGCCAACGTCGGGGCCAGGGCCGGGGCTGGGCGCGGGCCTGTCGCCGGCCGCTGTGCGGGGGTGCCGGCTGGTCTGGCGCTTTCGTCGGGGCGGGGAGCGCATCCGGCTGCCCGGGCGCGATCATCACAGTGCCTTGAAAGGTCTGCTGCATGAGCGGGGCTTGCCGCCCTGGGAGCGCGAGCGCCTGCCGCTGCTCTTCGCCGACGGCGAGTTGATCGCCGTGGCCGATCTGTGGCTCGCCGACGGCGCCCAGGCCGCCCCGGGGGAGGGCGGCCTGAGCTTGCGCTGGGAGCCGGCCTAGCGCACGAAGGCGATGCCGATACGCGCCCCCAGCTCCGATTCCTGATTGTAGGCGGCCAGACTCTCGCCGTAGCCCTTGAAGGCCTGGAAGTACACATAGGCCCCGGTGCGGGCGAAGATCCGCCGGCGCAGCGGAATGGAGAGGTCGATCTGGCCGCTGCGGTGGCCTTCCGTGCCCTGGCGGTACAGGGCCTGCACCACCCAGCTGTCATCATTGCCGTAGCGCAGGATCAGGTCCGCGTAGCCGCGGTAGTCCTCGATGTCCTCGTTGTACTCGCCCTTGGCGACGTAGGTGTAGAGCTTCGGCGTGAACAGCAGCTCCCGGTCGAACAGGTCCATGGAGAAGGCGGGCATGACGAAGAGGGTGTCGATGCTGCGCGACTCCGCCCCGCCCTGGCCGTTGGACTCGTGCTCGTAAC
Source organism: Alkalilimnicola sp. S0819 (assembly GCF_009295635.1). Classification (NCBI taxonomy): domain Bacteria; kingdom Pseudomonadati; phylum Pseudomonadota; class Gammaproteobacteria; order Chromatiales; family Ectothiorhodospiraceae; genus Alkalilimnicola; species Alkalilimnicola sp. S0819. The sequence goes on from NZ_WHIW01000002.1 coordinate 278,477, forward strand.
CGAAACGCACGAAGCCCCCGAAACGCCCGGTTTCGACCATATCGCCCCATTCCCAGAAGAAGCTGGGGCGATAGCTGGTATCGTCGAAGGGGGCGCTGTCCGCGCTCAGGTTCCACAGCGAGGTCTGGGTGTAACCGAAGTGCAGCCCCCGCAGGAAGGGCAGGCGTCGGGCCAGATCCCCCTCCCGGTCGAAGATGCGGTACTTGAGGCTCAGCTGAAAACGCGCCGTGGTATCCGGGTCGCCGTCCTTGCCGCCGACCACGAAGTACATGGGCTCGTTGACGGTCAGCGCCGGCTCCCGGTCAGCGGCCACCTGGGCGCGCACGGTGCGCGGCGGGCGCTCCTGCTCGGCGGGGTTGCCGGTCATGCCGGTAGGCGGTTCCACCGGGGCGGGTTGCCGGGCCGCGGCGAGCTGGCAGGCGAGCAGCAGGCTGGCGAGGGTCAGTGGGCGTTTCATGGGCGGGCACTCATTCTGCTCAGTGTTGCGGCGCCCATGGTTGAGCGGCTTGACCTCGTGGTCAAGTGTGTACACTATGCGGACGGACTAGTCAGTCCGTAACGGTGTTCAGTCCATGGAAGTCAAACCGAAGGTCGTGCGCAAGCCCGCCGTCGAGCGGGAGCGGGAGATTCTCGCCGCCGCGGTGACGGTATTCGCCGAGCAGGGCTATCGCGCGGTGGACGTGCAGCAGATCGCCGACCGCGCCGGGGTGGGCAAGGGCACGGTCTACCGCTACTTCGCCACCAAGGAAGCGCTTTTCCTTGCGGCGCTGCGCAGCTGCCTGGACGGCCTGCGCGAGCAGGTGCAGGCGGCCGCGGAGGGTGTTGCCGATGCTCCCGCGAAACTGAAAGCGGCCATGCGCGCGTATTTCGCCTTCTTCGATGCCCAACCGGAAGCGGCGGAACTGTTCATTCAGGAGCGCGCCGAGTTCCGCGACCAGCCCATGCCCTTGTATTTCATCCACGCCGAGGCCCATCGCCATGAATGGCGCGACGTGTTCGAGCAGCTGCGGGTGCTCGGGCTGCTGCGCGGGGTCGACCCGGACACCGCGCAGCAGTTGCTGGGCGGCATGCTCTACGGGGTGATTCTCAGCGAAGGGGGCTTGGGCAAGCCGCCCCTGCGCCAGCGTGCGGAAGTAATCCACAACTTGATGATGTACGGCCTGATGGGCCGTGCAGAACGGTCCTGATGGGCCGAACCCTCAACCAACCGGAGCCCGCTGTCGATGAAACCGTTCACTGCCGATCGCCCTATGGCCGCGTGTCTGCGGCCGCTCTCCCTGCTCGCTCTGGCCGTGTTGGCGCTGAGCGCCTGCGGTGGTGAGCCCAATGCCGGAAGCGGCCGCTCGGCGCCGCCGCCGCCCCAGGTGGTGGTGGCCGAGGTGCAGCCGCGGGACGTGCCGGTGACCCAGGCGTATGCCGGCCGGGTGCGTGGCTCCCGGGAGGTGGAGGTGCGTGCCCGGGTGCAGGGCGTGCTGCTGGAGCGGCTCTATGACGAGGGGGCCCGGGTGGCCCGGGGCGAGCCCCTGTTCCGTATCGACGCCGAACCCTTCGAGATCGCCCTGCGCGCGGCCCGGGCCGAGCAGGACAACGCCGCCGCCGAGCTGGAGCAGGCCCAGCGGGAATGGGGCCGGCTCTCCGGGCTGTACGAGCGCAACGCCGTCAGTCGCCGGGAGCGGGACCAGGCCGAGACCCAGCTGAAGCTCGCCAAGGCGCGCCTCGCCATGGCGGAAGCGGCGGTGGCCGATGCCCGGCGTAACCTCTCCTACACCGAAGTGCAGGCGCCGGTGAGCGGCACCACGGGGCTGGAGACCGTGCCCGAGGGCAGCCTGCTGCAGCAGGGCGCGCTGCTCACCACCGTCACCCAGCACGACCCGGCCCATGTGCGCTTCGCCCTGCCCGAGAACGATGCCGCCGTGCAGCGCCTGGCCCGCCGGGCCATGAGCGCCGGCGCGGGGGAGCACAGCTACCCGGCCCGGGTGCGCCTCGCCGATGGCCAGTGGTACGAGCGCGCGGGCACGGTGGACTTCACCGCCAGCTCCGTGGACCCGCGCACCGGCACGGTCTCGGCCCGGGCCGTGTTCGATAACCCGGACGGCGCGCTGGTGCCGGGGCAGTTCGTGCGCGTGCGTCTGGTGCTGCAGACCCTGGAAGACGTCTTCGTCATCGCCCCGGAAGCGGTGGGGGAGAGCGCCGAAGGCCCGCGGGTCTTCGTGATGGCGCAGGACGATACGGTGGAAGCCCGCACCGTGCGGCTGGGCCCCCAGGTGGGAGACGGGCAGGTCATCCTGGCCGGGCTGCAGGCGGGCGATCGGCTGGTGGTCAACGGCCAGGTGGCTCTCAGCGACGGCGCTACGGTGCGCCCGCGAACCGCCGCCGACGAAGGGGAGCGCTAGGTCATGCTGCGCTTTTTCATCGACCGGCCGATATTCTCCTCGGTTATCTCCATCATCATCATCATCGCCGGGCTCGCGGCCCTGCGTACCCTGCCCGTGGAGCAGTACCCCAATGTGGTGCCGCCCCAGATCGTGGTGCAGGCCGGCTACCCCGGGGCCAGTTCCACGGTGCTGGCCGAATCCGTGGCCGCGCCCCTGGAGCAGGAGATCAACGGCGTGGACGACATGATCTTCATGGAGTCCACCAGCACCGATTCGGGCTTCCTGCAGCTCAGCGTGTCCTTCGAGCTGGGCACCGACCCGGACCAGGCGGCGATCAACGTCAACAACCGGGTGCAGGCCGCCATGCCGCGCCTGCCCCAGCGCGTGCGCGAGCAGGGCGTGCGGGTGGAGGCCCGCTCCACCAGCATCCTCATGGTGCCGGTGTTGAGCTCCCCGGGCGGGCGGCACGATTCGCTCTACATCAGCAACTACGCGCTGCTCAATGTGCTCGACGAGCTGGTGCGCCTGCCCGGCGTGGGCGATGCGCGCCTGTTCGGCGCCCAGGACTACGCCATGCGCGTATGGCTGCGCCCGGACAGGCTCGCCCAGTACCAGCTGACCCCGGCCGATGTGGCCGCCGCGCTGCGCGAGCAGAACGCCCAGTTCGCCGCCGGGCGCATCGGCGCCGAGCCCGCGGCGGAAGACCAGGCCTTCACCTACACCATCACCACCGACGGCCAGTTGGCCACGCCGAAGGAATTCGCGCAGGTGATTCTGCGCTCGGACCCGGAAGGCGGCACGCTGCGCCTGGGGGACGTGGCCGAGGTGTCCCTGGGGGCGCAGAGCTACGAGTTCTCCGCCACCTACAACGGCGAGTCCGCCGTGCCCATGGGGGTCTACCTGCAGCCCGGGGCCAATGCGCTGGACACCGGCGAGGCGGTGCGCCAGACGCTGGCCGAGCTGAGCGAGCGCTTCCCCGAAGGGCTGGAATACACCGTCGCCTACGACACCACCGAGTTCGTGCGCATCTCCATCAACGAGGTCATCGTCACCCTGCTGCTGGCCGTGGCGCTGGTGGTGCTGGTGACCTTCCTGTTCCTGCAGCACTGGCGGGCGACGCTCATCCCCGTGGCGGCGATTCCGGTCTCCCTGATCGGCACCTTCGCCGGCATGCAGGCGCTGGGCTTCTCGGTGAACCTGCTCACCCTGTTCGGGCTGGTGCTGGCCATCGGCATCGTGGTGGACAATGCCATCATCGTCATGGAGAACGTGGAGCGGCTGATCGCCGAGCAGGGCATGAAGGCCCGCGAGGCCGCCGTGCGCACCATGCAACAGGTGGCCGGCGCGGTGGTGTCCTCCACCCTGGTGCTGGTGGCGGTGTTCGCCCCGGTGGCGTTCCTGGGCGGTTTGAGCGGCGAGCTCTATCGGCAGTTCGCCGTGACCATCGCGGTCTCGGTGGTGGTCTCGGGCGTGGTGGCGCTGACCCTCACGCCGGCCATGTGCGCGCTGTTGCTGGGCAAGGGCAGCCAAGAGGCCAGCGCCCCGTTCCGGCTGTTCAACCGCGCTTTCGATGCGATCACCCGCGGCTTCGTCGCGACCGTGGGGCTGTTGCTGCGCCACCGTTTCGTGGGGGTGGTGTTGTTCGCGCTGTTCTGTGGGAGCGCCGTGTTCCTGCTCGACCGCCTGCCCTCGGGGCTGGTGCCCCAGGAAGACCAGGGTGTGGCCCTGGTGGTGGGGCAGCTGCCGCCGGTCTCGTCCCTGAGCCGCGCCGAGGCGGTGCGTGACGAACTCGCCCGGCGCCTGCTGGAGCTGGAGGAAACCGAGCAGTTCACCGCCTTCGCCGGCTTCGACATCATCGCCTCGTCCCTGCGCAGCAACGCGCTGGTGGGCTTTCTGAACCTCACCGACTGGTCCGAGCGTGAAGGCCCGGGGCAGGACGCCCAGTCCGTGGTGGGCAAGGTCATGGGCGTGGGCGCGGGCCTGCTGGAAGCGAATGTGTTCGCCTTCACGCCGCCGCCCATCCAGGGCTTGTCGCTCACTGGCGGCGTGGAGGGTTATCTGCAGGTGCGCGGTGATGCGACACCCCGCGAGGTGGAGGCCCTGGCCGGGCAGGTGGTGCGGCGCGCCGCCGAGCGCCCCGAGCTGGTGAACGTGCGCAGCACCCTGGATACCGGCATTCCCCGCTATCGCGCCCAGGTGGACCGGGAGAAGGCCAAGGCCCTGGATGTGCCCATCAACAGCATCTTCGAGGCCCTGCAGAGCACCTTCGGCGCGCTGTACGTGAATGACTTCACCTATCAGGGGCGGCTGTGGCAGGTGAGCATGCAGGCCCTGCCCGAATTCCGCGCCCAGCCCGATGATCTGCGCCAGGTCTTCGTGCGTTCGGGCGGCGGCGAGATGGTCCCCGTGAGCTCCCTGGTGAGCCTGGAGCGGGGCAGTGGGGCGGACATCGTCAACCGCTTCAACCTGTACCAGTCGGCGCGGCTGCTGGCCGACCCCGCCCCGGGCTACACCACCGGCCAGGCCAAGGCCGCGCTGGAAAAGGTCGCTGCCGGGCTGCAATCCGAGCTGGACACGACGCTGGGCTGGATCGGCGAGGCCTATCAGCTGGAGGCGGCCTCCGGGGCCGGCACCGCGGCCTTCGGCCTGGGCCTGCTGATGGTGTTCCTGATCCTCGCCGCCCAGTACGAGCGCCTGACCCTGCCGCTGGCGGTGGCCTCCGCCGTGCCCTTCGGGGTGTTGGGGGCGGCGCTGCTGGCCCTGCTGCGGGGCTACCCCAACGACATCTACTTCCAGGTGGGGCTGCTGGTGCTGATCGGGCTGGCGGCGAAGAACGCCATCCTGATCGTGGAATTCGCCGCCCAGAACCGCCGCGAGGGCATGAGCGCCATCGAGTCGGCGCTGGCCGCCGCCCGGCAGCGCTTCCGGGCCATCGTCATGACCGCCGCCACCTTCATCATCGGCACCCTGCCGCTGATGTTCGCCAGCGGCGCGGGGGCCGCCAGCCGCCAGGAGATCGGCACCGTGGCCGTGGGCGGCATGGTGGCGGCCAGCACCCTGGCCCTGGTGTTCGTGCCGCTGTTCTACACATTGTTCGAGGATCTGAGCACCTGGCTGCAGAACCGTCGTCGCAAGGGAGAAGCCGCCGATGCGTAAGCTTGGCCTGATCATCGCCGCGGTGGTCTTCACTGCCGGCTGCGCGGTGGGCCCCGATTATCGCCGCCCGCAACTGGAGCTGCCCGAGCAGTGGCCGGCGCACGTGCTGCTGGATGCCGAGGCGCGCCAGGGCTGGGTGCAGTGGTGGCAGCGTTTCGGCGACCCGCGGCTCGACCGCCTGGTGCGCCGAGCCCTGGACGACAATCTGAGCATCCGCCTGCAGGTGCAGCGCATCGAGGAATCCCGCGCCCGGTTGGGGCTGGCCGAGGCCAATCGCCTGCCCAGCCTGGGCTTGCAGGCCGATGTGGCCCGGGAGCGCCGTTCCACGGCCCTCGGCACCGGGCAGGGCGGGGTTGGCGAAGCCTGGGCGGTGAGCGGCGCGCTCTCCTACGAGCTGGATTTCTGGGGCCGGCTGGCGCGGGAGCGGGAGGCCGCCGAGGCGCTGCTGGACGCCTCCGTGTTCAGCCGCGATGCGGTGCGCCTGGGGGTGATCGCCGATGTGGTCACCGCTTACGTGAATCTGCGCGGCGCCCAGGAGCGGCTGGCCATTGCCCGGCGCACGCTTGAATCGCGCGAGCGCAGCCTGGCGCTGGAACGGCTTCGCTACGAGGCGGGGGAGAGCGATGCGCTCGCCTTCCGCCAGACCGCCGCCGAGCTGGAGGCCACCCGCTCCCGGGTGCCGCTGCTGCGCCAGCAGGTGCTTACCCTGGAGAGTGCCCTGGCCATCCTGGTGGGCATGAGCCCCGGGGAGCTGTTGCACGACCCGGGCTTTGGCGAGGGCACGCTCGCCGATCTGGAGCTGCCCGGCGGCGTGCCGCAGATCCTGCCCTCGGCACTGCTGGCGCGCCGCCCGGATATCCGCTCGGCGGAAGCCGGTCTGATCGCCGCCAATGCGGGCATCGGCGCGGCCCAGGCCGCACGCCTGCCGAGCCTCAATCTGGCGGGGCTGCTGGGTTCGGCCGCCGCCGCCAGCGGCGACCTGTTCACCGGCCCGGCCCGCACCTGGGGGCTGAGTGCGTCGCTGTTCGGCCCGCTGTTCGACTTCGGTCGCAGCCGCGCCCGGGTGGACACCGCCGAGGCGCTGGCCGAGCAGGCCGAGACCCAGTACCGCATCGCGGTGAGCGCGGCCTTCCGCGAGGTGCGCGATGCGCTGGTGATCTACGACACCGCCGCCGAGCGCATCCAGGCGGTGGAACGCCAGCTGGAGGCCATCCGCCAGGCCCGGGAGCTGGCGCAGATCCGCTACGAGGAAGGCCTGATCGGCTTCATCGAGCTGCTGGATGCCGAGCGAGCCCTGCTGGATGCCCGGCTCGCCCTGAGCGAGGCGCGGCGCGACCGGCTCAACGCCACCGCGACGCTGTTCAAGGCGCTGGGCGGGGGCTGGTCCGAGCAGGGCTGAGGCCGGGCGGCGGCGGCTGCCCGGGCGGGCCTGGCCGCGTTGTCTGCGGGGGGGCGTTCTGATAGGCTTTTCGCCCGTCCAACGTCGCCCCCCGAACCCGTCCGTGGACGGGCCATCGTCGCGCTGCTCGTCCTTGTTTCGGGGCGGTGAGCGCGCGGGCGCGTTTCACCTCGACGAGCGCCCTAAGTCTATGACGCGATTTATCTTCATTACCGGCGGTGTGGTGTCCTCCCTGGGGAAAGGCATCGCCGCCGCCTCGCTGGGCAGCATTCTGCAAGCCCGCGGGCTGCGGGTGTCCATGATCAAGATGGACCCCTACATCAACGTGGACCCGGGCACCATGAGCCCGTTCCAGCACGGCGAGGTCTACGTCACCGACGATGGCGCCGAGACCGACCTGGATCTGGGTCACTACGAGCGCTTCGTGCGCAGCACCGTCAGTCGGCGCAACAACTACACCACCGGCCGGATCTACGAGAACGTCATCCGCAAGGAGCGCCGAGGCGAGTACCTGGGCGGCACGGTGCAGGTCATCCCCCACATCACCGACGAGATCCAGCGCTGCATCGAGCAGGGCGCGGGGGACGCCGACGTGGCGCTGGTGGAGATCGGCGGCACCGTGGGGGATATCGAATCCCTGCCCTTCCTGGAGGCCATCCGCCAGATGGGCACCGAGAAGCGGGGCCGCTGCCTTTACGTGCACCTGACCCTGGTGCCCTTCATGGGCGCGGCGGGCGAGATGAAGACCAAGCCCACCCAGCACTCGGTGAAAGAGCTGCGCTCCATCGGCATACAGCCCGATATCCTGCTCTGTCGCGCCACCCAGCCGGTGCCGGAAGAAGAACGGCGCAAGATCGCCCTGTTCACCAACGTCGAGCCGGCGGCGGTCATGTCGGTGCTGGACGTGGATTCCATCTACAAGGTGCCCCGTGCCCTGCACGAGGAAGGCCTGGACACCATCGTCGCCGACAAGCTGGGCCTGGAGCTGCCGGCGGTGAACCTCGCCGACTGGGACGCGGTGGTGGATGCCGTGGAACACCCGGAAGGGGAAGTCACCATCGCCATGGTGGGCAAGTACGTCAACCTGGCCGATGCCTACATGTCGCTCAACGAATCCCTGCGCCACGCCGGCATCCAGACCCGGCGCAAGGTGAATATCCGCTACATCGACTCGGAAGAGATCGAGCGCCAGGGCACGGAGCTGCTGGCCGATGTGGACGCCATCCTGGTGCCCGGCGGCTTCGGCGAGCGGGGTGTGGAGGGCAAGATCGCCGCCGCCCGCTATGCCCGCGAGAACAAGGTGCCGTATCTGGGCATTTGTCTCGGCATGCAGGTGGCGGTGATCGAATACGCCCGCAACGTGGCGGGCCTGCATGGCGCCCACAGCACCGAGTTCGCCAAGCACCCGGAGCATCCGGTGATCGCCCTGATCACCGAGTGGATGACCGAGGAAGGCATCCTCGAGCAGCGCAGCCAGGATTCGGATCTCGGCGGCACCATGCGCCTGGGCAGCCAGCAGTGCCGGCTCATGCCCGGCAGCCTGATCCATGACGTCTACCACAAGGACGTGATCGACGAGCGCCACCGCCACCGTTACGAGTTCAACAACCGTTACCGCGAGGCGCTGGAGAAGGCGGGTCTGCGGATCTCCGCCTGGTCCGGGGACGGCTCCCTGGCCGAGGTGGTGGAGCTGGCGGAGCATCCCTGGTTCCTGGCCTGTCAGTTCCACCCGGAGTTCACCTCCACGCCGCGAGACGGCCATCCGCTGTTCACCAGCTTCGTGCGCGCCGCCAGCAAGCGGCACGCTGGCTGACACCGCCGCGAGGGGCGAGCACTATGCAGCTATGCGACTTTCAGGTGGGCCTGGATCAGCCCTTCTTCCTCATCGCCGGTCCCTGCGTGATCGAGTCCGAGCAGCTGGCGATGGATACCGCCGGCACGCTCAAGGAACTCTGTGAGCGCCTGGGCATTCCGTTCATCTACAAATCCTCCTTCGACAAGGCCAACCGCTCCTCCCATGCCAGCTTCCGCGGCCCGGGCATGGACGAGGGGCTGCGCATCCTCGAGGCCGTGCGTGAGCGGATCGGCGTGCCGGTGCTCACCGATGTGCACGAGGACACGCCGCTGGCCGAGGTGGCCTCGGTGGTGGACGTGCTGCAGACCCCGGCCTTTCTGTGTCGGCAGACCAACTACATCCAGAATGTCGCCCGCCAGGGGCGGCCGGTGAACATCAAGAAGGGCCAGTTCCTCGCGCCCTGGGACATGAAGCACGTGGTGGAGAAGGCGCGGGCCGTGGGCAACGAGCAGATCATGGTCTGCGAGCGGGGCGTGTCCTTCGGCTACAACAATCTGGTCTCCGACATGCGCGCGCTGGCCGTGATGCGTGAAAGCCACGCCCCGGTGGTGTTCGATGCCACCCACTCGGTGCAGTTGCCGGGCGGGCAGGGCAGCGCCTCGGGCGGGCAGCGGGAGTTCGTGCCGGTGCTGGCCCGCGCTGCCGTGGCGGCCGGGGTGTCGGGGCTGTTCATGGAAACCCACCCGGACCCGGACAAGGCGCTCTCCGACGGCCCCAACGCCTGGCCGCTGGGCAAGATGGAAGCGCTGCTCGGCACGCTGAAGGAGCTGGACGAAGCCGTGAAGCGCGCCGGTTTCCTCGAAGCCGAGCTTTAAAAGGCGGGAAGTCCCCGCACACAATAAAACCCGATCAGGGGGTTCAGGGTCGAGCCCCCGGCCTACGCACGTTCAAGAAAGGTACCTACTCGATGGCGACGATCAAGGACATCCTGGCACGCGAAGTGCTCGACTCCCGCGGCAACCCCACGGTGGAAGCCGACGTCACCCTGGACAACGGTGTCATGGGCCGGGCCGCCGTGCCCTCCGGCGCTTCCACCGGGGCGCGCGAGGCCGTGGAGCTGCGCGACGGCGACAAGAGCCGCTACCTGGGCAAGGGCGTGCGCCAGGCCGTGGAGAACGTCAACACGGTGATCCGTGAGGCGCTCACCGGCATGGATGTGGACGATCTGGCCGCCATCGACGCGAAAATGATCGAGCTGGACGGCACCGACAACAAGGGCCGGCTGGGCGCCAACGCGCTGCTGGCCGTGTCCCTGGCCGCCGCCCAGGCCGCCGCGAAGCAGGCCGGCGTGTCCCTGTACCGGCATCTGAACCCGCAGGGCCCCTGGGTGCTGCCGGTGCCCATGATGAACATCCTCAACGGCGGTGCCCATGCCGACAACTCCGTGGATATCCAGGAGTTCATGGTCATGCCCATCGGCTTCGACCGCTTCAGCGAAGCCCTGCGCTGCGGCACCGAGATCTTCCATGCCCTGAAGAACGTGTTGAAGCGCCAGGGGCTGAACACCGCCGTGGGCGACGAGGGCGGCTTCGCCCCGGACCTGCCCTCCAACGAGGCGGCCCTGGAAGTGATCCGCGACGCCGTGGCCGAGGCCGGCTACACCCTGGGCGGGGACGTGTACCTGGCGCTGGATGTGGCCAGCTCCGAGTTCTACAAGGACGGCAAGTACGTGCTGGAGAGCGAGGGCAAGTCCTTCGACGCCGCCGGCTTCGTCGACTTCCTGGCCGGGCTGGTGGATCGTTACCCCATCGTCTCCATCGAGGACGGCATGGCCGAGGACGACTGGGAAGGCTGGAAGCTGCTCACCGAGCGCCTGGGCGAGAAGGTGCAGCTGGTGGGCGACGATCTGTTCGTCACCAACACCGCCATCCTCCAGCAGGGCATCGATACGGGCACCGCCAACTCCATCCTCATCAAGGTCAACCAGATCGGCACCCTCACCGAGACCCTGAACGCCATCCGCCTGGCCGACGAGGCGGGCTACTCCGCCGTGGTCTCCCACCGCTCCGGCGAGACCGAGGATTACACCATCGCCGATCTGGCCGTGGCCACCACCGCCACCCAGATCAAGACCGGCTCCGCCTCGCGCTCCGACCGCATCGCCAAGTACAACCAGTTGCTGCGCATCGAGCAGGAGCTGGGCGAGCAGGCGGGCTATGCCGGACGCGACGCCTTCCCCAACCTGAAGAGCTTCTGAGCGGGGCGGCGCGGGCATGCGCTGGGTGACTGCGGGGCTGGCGGTGATCCTGCTGCTCCTGCAGTACGCCCTGTGGTTCGGCGAGGGCGGGCTGATCGAGCTGTGGCGGCTGGAAGAGGCCGTGGCGACGCAGCGCGCCGAGAACACCGAACTGCGCCAGCGCAACGTCACCCTGGAGGCCGAGGTGAAGGATCTGAAGAGCGGACTGGAAGCCGTGGAAGAGCGCGCGCGCGGGGAGCTGGGCATGATTCGCGACGGTGAGGTGTTCTACCAGGTGGTGGAGGAATGAGCACACGCATCTGGGCCGTGCTGCCCGCCGCCGGCATCGGTCGGCGCATGGGTGCCGCCATCCCCAAGCAGTATCTGAACCTGCGTGACCGGCCGGTGATCCACTGGTCGCTGGATGCACTGCTGGAGCACCCCCGGGTACATGGCGCGGTGCTGGCCCTGGCCGCCGAGGACACCCATTGGGAAGCCCTGGCGTACGGGCACGACAAGCCCGTGCACCGGGTGCGGGGCGGCGCCGAACGGGCCCATTCGGTGCTCAACGCCCTGCGCTTTCTAGCCCAGCGGGGCGCCGGCGAGGACTGGGTGCTGGTGCATGACGCCGTGCGTCCCTGCCTGGATCTGGCCGAACTCGACGCCCTGCTGGATCAGGGCCTGAGCTCCGAGCACGGCGCGCTGCTCGCCGTGCCGGTGCGCGACACCCTCAAACGCGCCGACCGGGGTGGCCACGTGGCCCAGACCGTGCAGCGCGAGGGCGTGTGGCACGCGCTCACCCCCCAGCTCTTTCCCCTGTGCCGCCTGCTCCAGGCCCTGGAGGCGGCCATGACCGCCGAAGCCCTGGTCACCGACGAGGCCTCCGCCATGGAGCGGGCCGGCTACCAGCCGCGGCTGGTGGAGGGGCGCGCCACGAATCTCAAGATCACCCGCCCGGCGGACCTGGACCTGGCCGCCGCCATTCTCGAATACCGCGGGGAGGCCGCCGATGCGGATCGGGCAGGGCTTTGACGCTCATCGCTTCGCGCCGGGCACCCGGTTGGTGCTGGGCGGCGTGGAGATCCCCCACGACCAGGGCCTGGAAGCCCATTCCGACGGTGATGTGCTGCTGCACGCCATCACCGACGCGGTGCTGGGCGCCGCGGGGCTGGGGGATCTGGGCAAGCATTTTCCGGATACCGATCAGGCTTTCGCCGGCATAGACAGCCGCCTGTTATTGCGTGACGCGGTGGAGAAGGCCGCGGCGGCGGGCTGGCGGCTGGTGAACGTGGACGCCACGGTCATCGCCCAGCAGCCGCGCCTGGCCCCTCATGTGCCCGCCATGCGCGCGCACATCGCCGCCGACCTGCGCCTGGCGCAAGGCGCGGTCAACCTCAAGGCCACCACCACCGAACACATGGGCTTCACCGGCCGGGGCGAAGGCATCGCCGCGTTGGCGGTGGTGCTGCTGGAGGCCCGATGAGCGCATTGCGGCCGCTGCCCTACGCCCACGGCGAGCCCCTGGGGCGGGCCTTGCTGCGGGCAAGCCCCGAGGATTTTCGCGTCTTCGAAGAGCTGCCCTTCAGTCCCACGGGGGCGGGCGAGCACCTGATGCTGCGGGTCCGCAAGCGCGGCTGGAACACCGACGCCGTGGCCGGGTTGCTGGCGCAGCGCTTCGGCGTGGGGCGTCAGGCGGTGAGCTACGCGGGCTTGAAGGACCGCTGGGCGGTCACCGAGCAGTGGTTCTCGGTGCATCTGCCCGGCACCGAAGCCGCGCTGCCGGCGCTCGACGAGGGCGTGGAGATCCTCCAGGCCGCGCGGCACGATCGCAAGCTGCGCCGCGGTGCGCTGAGCGGCAATCGCTTCAGCCTGCGCCTGCGCGCGGTGGAGTCCGCGGCCGCGCCGCTCTCGGCGCGCCTGGGCTTGATCGCCCGGCTCGGGGTGCCCAACTATTTCGGGGAGCAGCGCTTCGGGCGCTCCGGCGACAACGTCAGCCGGGCCCGCGCGCTCCTGGCCGGGGAATTCCGCACCCGCAACCGGAACTTGCGCGGCATACTCTATTCCGCCGCCCGCTCCGAGCTCTTCAACCGGGTGCTGGCCGCGCGGCTGGCGCAGCGGAGCTGGGATCGCCCCCTGGAGGGCGATGTGATGATGCTCGACGGGCGCAGCGCCTGCTTTTCCGGAGAGCCGGGGGATACGGCGCTGGCGCGGCGCATGGCGCTGATGGACATCCACCCCACCGGTCCGCTGCCGGGCAAGGGCGGCCTGGAGCCCGTGGGGGCGGCCGGTGAGCTGGAGCAGCAAGTGCTGGCCGACGAGGCCGAACTGATCGCCGGCCTGGTGCGCGCCGGGCTGGACGGCGCGCGGCGTGCCCTGCGGTTGCGCGTTGGCGGTCTGCGCTGGCATTTTCCCGCGCCGGATCAGCTGCAACTGGATTTCAGCCTGCCCGCCGGCGCCTACGCCACCGCCGTGGTGCGGGAGCTGTGCGCGGCTTACGAGGAAAAACCGGAGCCGGCGTAAAACCACCGGCTTCTGCGCCCGACGAAACAACGGCTCGACGAAAACCACGGCATTGTGGGAGCGGCTCCTGGCCGCGAATGCCTTTCACGGAAGATTCGCGGCCAGGAGCCGCTCCTACACGGAAGAGGCTTTTGGCCGGCGCAGCAGCACATAGACCGCGCCGCTGCCGCCATCGCGGGGTTGCGCGGAGCAGAAGGCCAGCACGCAGTCCAGTTGGCGCAGCCAGTGGTCCACCTTGCCCTTGAGCACCGGGCCGCGGTTGTCCGAACGCCGGCCCTTGCCGTGGATGACCCGCACGCAGCCGAGATCGCGCTGCCGGCACTCGCCGAAGAACTCCCGCAGGGCTTCCCGGGCCAGCGGCACGGTCAGGCCGTGGAGGTCCAGCTCGGCATCGAGCCGGTACTGGCCCCGGCGCAGCTTGCGCCATACCCGGCGTTGCAGGCCGTCCCGGGCGTAGGCGAGCTCCTCGCCGCTCTCCAGCCCCTCGGGGTCGGGGCCGTCCAGCAGCTCGGCGAGCACGGCCTTGTCATCGGCGATGCGCTGCAGGGGGACGGGGCGAGGCGGCGGCGGGCGCACCGGTTCGGCGACCGGGCCCAGCGGGCGCACATCGGCCATGGCGCTGCGGAATTGCACCCGGTCGATGTCCAGATCCTGGTCGTCATGGTCGCGCATGGGGCCGAGTATAGCCGCCCACAGGCGCGGCTGAACAACATCTGTATACTTTCATTCTTTCGTGCAAGGCAGGCCGGAACGGGTAATGCGACGAATCCTGGTCAGTAACGACGATGGCTATCGGGCGCCGGGCATACGGGCGCTGGCCACGGCGCTGGGCGCGGTGGCCGAGGTCACCCTGGTCGCGCCGGAGCGCGACCGCAGCGGTGCGAGCAACTCCCTCACCCTGGAATACCCGCTGCGCGCCGAGGCCGTGGGCGAGCGTCGCTACCGGGTGCAGGGCACCCCCACGGACTGCGTGCATCTGGCCATCACCGGCTTCCTGGAGCAGGAGCCGGACATGGTGGTCTCGGGCATCAATGCCGGCGCCAACATGGGCGACGACGTGCTCTACAGCGGCACCGTGGCCGCCGCTATGGAAGGGCGCAGCCTGGGCCTGCCCGCCATCGCGGTTTCCCTGGTGGGGCCGGAGCTGCGCCACTATGAAACCGCCGCCCAGGTGGCCGTCACACTGGTCCAGCGCCTGGAAGCCGATCCCTTGCCCTCCGATACCATCCTCAACGTCAATGTGCCGGACCTGCCCTGGGAGCGGCTCGCCGGTTTCGAGGCCACCCGACTGGGGCAGCGCCACCGTGCCGAGGGCATGATTCGCGCCGAGGACCCGCGAGGCCGGGTCATTTACTGGATCGGCCCGCCGGGCGACGCCCAGGACGCCGGGCCGGGCACGGATTTCAACGCGGTGGAGCGCGGCTTCGTGTCGGTGACACCGCTGCAGGTGGATCTCACCCGCTACCAGGCGCTGGAGCAGGTGGCCGGCTGGGTGACGGGGCTATGATGGATACACGACGTTTTCAGGGCATCGGCATGACTTCGGAGCGCACCCGGCGCCGACTGGTGGACCGGCTGCGCGAGCGGGGCGTGGGCGATGAACGGGTGCTGGAGGCGATTCGCGCCACGCCCCGGCACCTTTTCCTGGACGAGGCGCTGGCGAGCCGCGCCTACGAAGACAGCTCCCTGCCCATCGGCCACGGCCAGACGCTCTCGCAGCCCTATATCGTCGCGCGCATGACCGAGACCCTGCTGGCGGAAGGCGTACCGGACAAGGTGCTGGAGGTGGGCACGGGCTCCGGCTATCAGGCCGCGATCCTCGCCCAACTGGTGCCCCAGGTGTATTCCATCGAGCGTATCCGGCTGCTCCACGACCGCGCCCGCCGGCTGCTGCAGGAACTGAAGCTCTACAACGCGCGGCTGCGCCACGGCGACGGCTTCCAGGGCTGGCCGGCCGGCGCCCCCTTCGACGCCATCCTGCTCACCGCCGCCCCCTCCCGCGTGCCCCCGGCGCTGCTCGAACAACTGGCCCCCGGCGGTCGGCTGGTCGCCCCGGAAGGCGATGCCCGCCAGGCGCTGGTGGTCTATCGCAAGGGGCCGGACGGCCTGCAGCGCGAACACCTGGAAGACGTGACCTTCGTGCCCATGCTGGGAGGTACCCAATGAGCGAAGCCGCCGCCGCGCCAGGCCTGTTCGGGCGCTTGTATCTTATGGTGCTGCGCTGGGCGGGGCATCGCCACGCGCCCTGGTATCTGGGCGGGCTGAGTTTCGCCGAATCCTCCTTCTTCCCCATTCCGCCGGACGTGATGCTCGCCCCCATGGTCATGGCGCGCCCCAGTCACGCCTGGCGCCTGGCCGCCCTGACCACCGCCACCTCGGTGCTGGGCGGCCTGCTGGGTTATCTGATCGGCTATTTCGCCCTGGACATCATCGAGCCCTGGCTGCACAGCCTTGGTTGGTGGGAGGCCTACCTGCAGGTCCGCGGCTGGTTTCTGCACTGGGGCTTTTGGGTCATACTCGTGGCGGGTTTCTCGCCGATACCCTACAAGCTGTTCACCATCGCGGCGGGGACGCTGGGCCTTGGGGTACTGCCCTTCGTGCTGGGTTCGCTGCTGGGGCGGGGGGCGCGCTTCTACCTGGTGGCGGGCTTGATCGCCTGGGGCGGGCCGCGGCTGGAGCCCTGGCTGAGGACATACATTGAACGGATCGGATGGTTGACGGTAGCGCTATTGGCCGCGGGCGTCTTGTTGCTGCGCTAGCGCTGCTCCTGCTGGGGGCGGCGCTGCTGCTCAGTGGCTGCGCGAGCAACCACCGCGCACCGGTCTACACCCGCGGCGAGCAGAGCATACCGGCCAGCGGCATCTACCAGGTGCGCCGGGGCGACACCCTGTATTCCATCTCGTTCCGACACGGCCTGGATTACCGCCGGGTCGCCGCCTGGAACCGCATCGGTGCGCCATACCGCATCTATCCCGGTCAGAAGATCCGCTTGCGCCCGGCCAGCACCAAGCGTGCGTCGAAGCCCCCCGTGGCGCGCTCCCCGAAACCCGCCCCCAAGAGCCGAACCCCCGCGCCGTCGCGCCCCGCGTCCACCGCTCAGAAGTGGCGCTGGCCCACCGAGGGCAAGGTGGTGCGCGGCTTTTCCCGCAATGCCAACGGCAAGCAGGGCATAGAGATCCGCGGGCGGCTGGGGCAGGCCATCGAGGCCGCCGCCCCCGGGCGGGTGGTCTATAGCGGCAACGGCCTGCGCGGCTACGGCAATCTGGTGATCATCAAGCATGACAGCCGCTATCTCACGGCCTATGGCTACAACCGGCGTATTCTGGTGCAGGAGGGGGAATCGGTGTCGCGTGGGCAGCGGATCGCCGAGATGGGGGCGGGGTCGGATCGCCAGCCTACGTTGCATTTCGAGCTGCGGGTGGATGGCAAGCCGGTGGATCCGCTGCGGTATTTGCCGGGGCGATAGGGTTGGCGGCGAAGGCGCCAGAAACGCACCTGGCAGCCAGCGCGTACCCATCGTCGAGACCAGCTACTACGCCGGGCTGGATGCCATCACCCCGGCCAGCTCCTTCGGCGATCAGGACGTGCTGATCCAGGGCCACGCCGTGGACCGGGCCAGTGGCGGCAAGCTGCCCAATGTGCCGGTCAAGGTGGTACTGGACAAGGGCGGCTTCGAGCGCAGCTTCGAGGTCTTCGCCGACGCCGCCGGGGATTTCGAGTACGCCTTCACGCCGCTGTCCGGCGAGGCCGGCGTGTACACCGTCTCCCTGGTGCACCCGGACGTGGTCGACCGGCCCGAGCACGGCCGGTTCGTGGTCAGCCGCGTACTCATGAGCCCCACCAGCGCCGGGCTGAACCTGGCCTATGACCAGCCCCTGAGCATCCCGGTGAAGCTCACCGCCGGCAGCGGCACCCAGGCGAGCAAGCTGCGCCTGGCGCTGCAAGGCACGACCCCGGCGGGCATCACCCTGGATGTACCGGAGCCGATCAGCATCAACGCCGGCCAGACCAAGACGGTCACGCTCACCGTCACGGGTGCCGAGACCGCCCCCGAGACCGGCACTTTCAGCCTCAACCTGCTGAGCAAGGAAAGCGGCGCCAAGGTGCTGGGTACACTCGAGGTCGACTACCGCCTCTCCCAGGCCGTGCCGACCCTGCAGTACAGCCCGAGCTACGTGGAAACCGGCGTGGCCTTCGGCGACAGCGTGATCGAGACCGTAACGCTGTCCAACAAGGGCCTGGCCGATTTGCAGGACGTGCAGCTGAGCCTGCTCGACGCCGACGGCTCACCGGCCCCGAACTGGGTGTACCTGATCACCCCGTCCGCCGCGGGCAATCTCGCGGTGGGCGACACCACCCAGGTGCAGATCGCCGCCGCCCCCACCGCGGGCAGAGCCGCGGAGGACATTCACCGCTTGAAGTTGCGGGTGGCCTCGGCCAACCATCCGACGCGGGACGTGAACGTCTACGTCTCGGTGGTGCAGGACGGCATCGGCAACGCCCTGTTCAAGCTCTCGGATATCTACACCGCCACCCTGGATTCCAACGGCGAGCTCATCCAGGGCGTGGAGGGCGCGCGCATCCGCGTGCAGAACGAGAACGTGATCAGCGTCGAGCAGACCCTGGTGTCGGATGCGGCGGGCGAGGCCCTGTTCCAGGACCTGCCGGCCGGCAGCTACCGCTACCGCGTCACCGCCGACAACCACGAGGAAGTGGTCGGACGGCTGCGGGTGAAGCCGGGCATCACCGTCACCGAAGAGGCCTTCCTGCCTTACAGCCTGGTGACCGTGCAGTGGTCGGTGAAGGAAATCACCATCGAAGACCGCTACGAGATCACCCTGCACGCCACCTTCGAGACCGACGTGCCGGCCGCGGTGGTCGTCGCCGAGCCCGCCAGCATCAACCTGCCGGAAATGGCCGCGGGCGATGTGTTCCAGGGCGAGATCCGCCTGACCAACCACGGTTTGATCCGCGCGGACAACCTGGAAGTCGCCATGCCCTCGGACGATCAGTACTACCGCTTCGAGCTCATGGACGGCCTGCCGGATTCACTCCCCGCCAAGGCGAGCATCGTGGTGCCTTACCGCCTGGTAATGCTGCAGCCCTTCGAGCCCGACGGCGATGCCAGCGGCGGCGGGTGCTACACCTATGAACGCTGCGGTAGCGCCAATTACGGCTACACCTGCGCCAACGACACCACCACCACCGGGAATGCGGGCTACTGCTTCTACCGCAGCTACGGCACCTGCAGTGGAGGTGGTGGTGGAGGTAGCGGTGGCTGGACCGGTGGCTGGACCGGCGGTTATGGCGGCGGCTACGGCGGCGGCCCCGGTTACAGCTCCCTCAGCGGCACCCAGTGCGTGCCCCGCCCGCAGGAGTGCGAAGACGGCTGCGAAGCCCCCGGCCAGGGCCCCGCCCAGTAGCCGCGATGCAGCGAAGCGAAATCGAGGATCCCGGTTCCACCCAACAAGAACGACCAACTGAGCGCCGCCCCCCGGGGCGGCCAAGGAAGAACAACAAGATGAAGACCCCGGCAAAGCAACAGAACCCCCCACGGCGCGCCCGGCTCCTTGCCGCCGCCCTGACGGTTCTCCTGCTCGGCCTCCTACAACCGGCCACCGCCGCGGTAGAACTCCCCAGCGGCTACTACCACACCACCGTGGAAGACCTCACGATCAAGATCCTCGGCGGCCACATCAAGGCCCGCCGCACCTGGTACCGCGGCCGCTGGCAGTTCAACCGTGCCTGGAACAACCTCAAGATCGAGTACGACGCGCTGAGCGGCGAGATCAGCACCATCACCCGCAACCTCGACGTCTACGAGCCCAGCGGCTCGAGCAAGGAGCTCTTCGTCTACGACGGGCGCTACACCCTACGCAAGCTCGACACCGGCTTCCGCTGGGCCGACCGCAAGGGCAACTGGATCGAGTACGACAACGCCGGCCATATCAACCGGTACGGGGACCGCAACAACATCACGGTCAGCTTCGGCTACGACAGCGCCGGCCAGCGCACCGGCGTGTTCGACCACCACGGCCGCCAGGTGCTCTGGTACGAGTACAGCAACGGCCGGGTCAGCGCGGTCCACGACTACACCCAGCCCAGCCCGCGCCGGGTGGAGTACACTTGGGTGGAGGGCAAGCTCACCGCCGTCAAGGACGTGCTCGGCAACACCTGGCGCTACAGCTACTCGGGTGGCGAGCTCACCCGGATCACGGACCCAGAAGGGCGCCCCATCCACATCGCCTACCACGCCGAGAGCGGCAGCTCGACGAGCGGCGGCACCACCTCGGGCGGCAGCGGCTCAAGCACCACCGCCGCCTTCTACGCCAGCGACAGCGGCGACTCCATCGAACACGCCCGACGCGTGGCCAGCGTGACCTTGGCCGACGGCACCGGCCCGCGCTACGTCTACGACTACGACAGCACCAAGAAGCAGTTCTACGTGAAGACCACCCAGAGCTCGGGCAAGGTCACCGAGCAGTGGTACGACCGCGAGGGCTACAAGATCCGCGAGGACATCAACGGCCTGACGGTTGCCAACATCCTCCACAGCTCCGATCGGCGGCGCACGGTCACCACCAACGAGCTCGGGCAAAAGACCATCGAGGAGTACGACGAGCACCGCAACCGGACCAAAATCACCTACCCGGACGGCGCGAGCAAGAGCTGGCGCTATGACCCGGTCTACTCCCAGGTGCTGCAAGAGACCAACGAGCTGGGCATCGTCACCCAGTACACCTACGACGCCCAGGGAAACCTCACCCGGATGGTCGAGGCAGTAGGAAAGCCTGCCGAGCGCACCACCACCTTTACGTACGACCAGCACGGCCAGCGCCTCACCCAGACCAAAGCCGGGGATGCGCGCACCGCGACGGCGAGGACGAGCTATACGTACGATGCCTGGGGCAACCTCACCAGCCGCACGGATCCTGAGGGCTACACGGTGCGCCTGGTGGCTCACGACGCGATGGGTAATGCACTGGCGATGGATGATGAGCGCGGCAAACGCTGGCGGCGCAGCTTTGATGCGAGCGGCAAGCTTACCGCCCAGATCAACCCCCTGGGCCAGAGCACCCGCTATGCCTATGATCGCAGCGGGAAGCTCGTAAGCATCACGGATGCTGCGCAGAACACGATCCGCTACACCTATGACGCCAGTCACCGTAGAGTCAGCGTGACCGATGCCCTGGGCGGCGAAATCAGCATTGCCTATAACGATCAGGGGCAGCTCGCAACGGTCACCGACCAGACAGGGAAACGCTTGGGCGCGTACAGCTACGATGCGCGCGGTTTGCTCGCGAGCACGACGGATGGGGCGGGCAACACCGTCGCCCATACTTACGGAAGCCAGGGCAGTGGTGCGCGCTGGCATGAGCTCAGTGCCATCCAGTATCCGACCTACAGCGAGACCTACCAGTACGACAGCCGCGGCCGCCGCACCCTCGCGCGCCGGGTGCTCTCCGAGACCACCGCCCTGGAGACCCAGTACCGTTACAACGCCGCCGGCTGGCGCACCGCGCTGATCGACCCCAAGGGCCGGTCCACGACCTACACGCACGACGCCCTGGGCCGCCTGGCGAGTGTCGCCGACCCGGCCGAAGGTGTGACCGCTTACACCTACGACGACCGGGATAACCTGCTCGAAGTCCACAACGCCCGCGGCATCCGGCTGCGCCGCTATACCTACGATGGCAACGACCGGCGCACCGCCGAGATCTGGCCCGATGAGCGCGCCTGGCGCTACACTTTCGACCCTGTGGGGAACCCGGCCACCCGTATTGACGCCAAGGGTCAGCGCCGGGTCTTTACCTTTGATGACGCCCGACGGCTGGTGAGCTTGCAGGACTACCAGACCGACGGTGCGCTGGCGCGCAGCAGCAGTTTCAGTTACGACCAGCTCGGGCGCCTGACGGGCTACGACGACGGCACGACCCGCGGCAGCTACACCTACGACCCGCAGCACCGCCTGACCGGCGCCACCGTGGACTACGGCGCCTTCAGCAAGAGCCTGGGCTACAGCTACCACCGCAACGGGTTGAAGGCGAGCTTCACGGGCGCCGACGGCACCACCACCCAGTACGGCTATGACGTCGCCAATCGCCTGGTCAGCATTCAGGTGCCGGGGCAGGGCAGCCTCAGCTACACAGCCCATCAGTGGTTTGCGCCCACCCGGGCCGTACTGCCCGGTGGTGGCGGGCAAAGCTTCGCTTACGATGCGCTGATGCGCCCGCAGCGCATCGCCGCCACCGACCCAGCGAACCAGCCGCTGCTTGACTACCGTTACGACTACGACCGCGCCGGCAACATCACCCAGAAGACCACCTCCCAGGGCACCCACCACTACGACTATGACCGGCTGGACCGGTTGACCCAGGCCGACAACCCCACCCTCGCCGACGAGGCGTACACCTATGACCCGGTGGGCAACCGACTGAGCAGCCTGGATACCACTGAAGCGTGGGAATACGACGCCAGTGACCAACTGCTGGGCCACGACACGGCCACTTTCCAGTACGACGCCAACGGCGGCCTGATCCAGAAGACCGTCAAGGGTGTAACCACCGAGTACCGCTACGGCACCGACAGCCGCCTTCGCGCGGTGGCACTCCCGGACGGGCGGCAGGCGAGCTATTACTACGATCCCTTTGGCCGGCGGCTATGGAAGGAGGTGGACGGCGAACGTACCTACTTCCTCTATGCCGAGGAGGGACTGGTGGCGGAGTTTGACGCAAGCGGCCAACCCATCCGCGAATACGGCTACAAGCCGGACAGCACCTGGGGCACCGCGCCGCTGTGGATGAAGGCGGGTGGGGAGACCTACTACTATCTCAATGATCATCTGGGCACGCCGCAGCAGCTTGTCACCGCGGGCGGACGTCGCGCCTGGGGGGCGGACTACGCAGCTTTTGGGGAGGCAAAACCATTAACGACCGCTGTGGACAACCCGCTGCGGTTTCCGGGGCAGTACGTCGATCAAGAGACTGGGCTGCATTACAACTGGCATCGGTACTATGACACACAGACCGGGCGGTATATCGCCTCCGACCCCATCGGTCTGGCTGCCGGGGTGAATACGTATCAGTATGCTTCGTCGAACTCCTTAACTATTACGGACCCGACTGGTCTCGTCGATTGGAGCGGTACGGTTTCGGGGGGCGCGATTATTGCGGCTGGTTTCTTTGTATTCGACTTGGAGACCGAGTGCGTAAATGGGAAAAAGGGCTACGCCAAGGTGCTTATGACTGGACCGGGCATCGGTGCGGGTTTGCTCGATGCGTCAGCATCGCAGTCTTCTATTACGCTGACAGACGCGACGTCATCTCCAGCACCTCGGTCTGTTTTCAATGACCGGTCGCTGGAGGGAGGCTTTATTGCGACGGCGGCTTGGTCGATGGGTCAGACAGCAAGTCAGCGTCTTGGTCAGAAGCTAGGAGGCGGATCGGGTAAGGCTGATGGAGTCGGGTGCGCGGCAGTGCGGCTCGGCGATGCAGGTGGTTCTGGGTGTGGTTCCATCTTCGGTGTCGATGTCAGCATTGGTTTATTCTTCGGCTCGTCGACGGTGCTAGAGGCCCGCGTCGAAGACTGTTCTTGCACGAAGGAGTAGCGCGTGCGTTCAACCCGGATATGGGCTTGTGTGATTGCGTTTTCTGTTGCCGGCTTAATAGCGCTGAACGAGATCGTTTCGATAGCTACCGGTAGTCCCGTCATTCGGCTACAAGGGATATCCGGGTTGGCGTACGCAGTACTTATATTGAGTGGATTTTTGCTTTTGAAGAAACCCCAATCGAACGCGGCCGATTATGAGGAACTGCAAAAATTAAACCATCGCTTTTTCCTCCGGGCGATTAAGTTCTTAGCTGCGTGTTATGCGGTAGGGGGTATATTATTCTTTGCGGCTTTGGCGGTGAGCGCGGCGCTTTTTGGAGAGAAAGGGCTGGTTTTCGTCGCCGACAACGTCACATCGTTTATCCAGGTCGGAACGATGGTAGGCATCCCGGTCGTTGCGCGCTTTCTGAAGTGAAAAAGCGCGTGCGTTTTGGAAAAATGGGACTGGACAGAAGGAACAGATTGATATTCCGCGCCTCCGGCTTGGGGAGGTGCACGTAGCGATAAGGGGGAGGGGCGATGCCAAGGATGGCCCGAGTTCTGCTGCCGAATTATCCGCACGACGTGGTGCAGCGGGGCATGATCGGCAGGCGGTGTTTGGGGAGGCGGAGCACTATCGCTTCTACATCGAGAATCTGCGCGAGCGCGAGGCGCTTTTCGGAACATAAAGTGTGGACCTACGGCCAGATTGACTAACTGTCGGGTCCCGGGTGATTCCTGACTTCTTTTACGAATAATTCCGGTCGCCGGCTTTGCCACTCTTGCAGGGCCTGAATAGGCGGCTTGTGGCTCAACGCCTTCTGCGGGATGTGGTGATTGTAGAGGTGGCAGTATCGCTTCAGGGTCTGCTCCAAGTCGAGCCGACTGTCGAAGCGGTGAGTCTGCAGCACCTCGCTGATACGGCCGTTGAAGCGTTCGACCATGCCGTTGGTCTGGGGGCGGCGCACAGGGATCAGTCGGTGCTCGGCGCCAGCCTTGGAGCAGATCTGGTCGAAGGGGTGCTTGCCGGTGGGGCCCCGCCCGCTGAGCCGGTCCGTGAAAGCCTTGTCGTTGTCTGTGAGGATGCGGTGGACCTTGAACGGCACCTTGGCCAACACGCGCTTTAGAAAGGCGCTGGCTGCGCTCATGCTTTTGTCGGCGCGCAATTCCAGGTAGACCCAGCGGGTGGCGCGGTCGATGGCGACGAACAAGTATCGCCGCGCGTCCTCGTCCGGCATTTGTGGCAGGTATTTGTAGTCGATGTGCAGATAGCCCGGCTCGTAAGGCTTGAAGCCCTTGCTCGCCTGCTTCACGGGTGCGGGCTCCTGCTGCTCCCGCAGGTCGGCCAGGCGGCTCACGCCGTGCCGGCGCAGGCAACGGTCCAGGCCCGAGCGTGAGACATTGGGGTTGAGGAACTCGCGCACGACCACGAGCAGGTCGTCCAAGGGCAGCAACAGGAGTTTGCGTAGTTCCACCGCAATCACCTCCTGGGCCGGGGTGATCGTCGTGTGCAGACGGTGCCGCGTATGCGAGCGGTCGTTGATGTCATCGCGCTGACGCCAGCGGCGCACCGTATCAATGCTGATGTTGTAGCGCGCTGCCAGCGCACGGTTAGTGTCAGTGGACTGCTGGATCTCCCGCCGGATCCTCGGTGTGGTGGCAGCGTTCGCATGCAGACGGATCTTCATGGATGATTCCTCCTAAGCTCACTGAGCACCTCTCGCGCTACCCATAGAGGGTAACTCCTGAGGGAGATGGAATCATCGGGGACCCGACAACTAACCAAGTAAAACCGCTGCGGTTGCGCGCGGTCGGTAGCAGAGTCTAGGAAGGGCGAGGAAGCAGGGGGCCGTTTTTTTCCGCGAAGCTTCGTGATTCGATGAGGGCAGTTCGCCGGGGGCGCCACCCGCGAACGAATAGAAACGACAAAAGGGACACTCGGCCTGCAGGAACGCAGCCGAACAATAAGAAACTGGTGATGCTATGAATGGCTTGGGTTTGGGGCGCAAGGGCGGCCTGTGGGGGCGCGTGCTGCTGGTATTGGCCGTGGCGCTGTCACAGGTGTCCGCAGTGACGGCAGAAGAAACCGTCTGCGCCCAGGTAAAAATCGAGATCAAGCAGGAGCTGACCCTCGAGCGCCAGGCCTTCGACGCCCATATGCGCATCATCAACGGGCTGGACACCATCCCGCTGGAGAATATGGCGATCAACGTCACGTTCACCGACGAGAACGGCGATGCCGTGCTGGCCAGCTCCGATCCCGACGCCACCGACGCCAAGTTCTTCATCCGCATCGATTCCATGGAAGGCGTCGATAGCGTCACCGACGGCACCATCGCCGCCGGGGCCACCGCCGACATCCACTGGCTGATCATCCCCGCCCCCGGCGCCTCCGACGGCATCCCCAGCGGCAAGCTGTACTTCGCCGGCGCCAACCTGGAATACACCTTCGGCGGCGAGTCCCAGCGCACCGAGGTGGTACCCGACACCATCTATGTCAAACCCATGCCCCAGCTCACGCTGGATTACTTCCTTACCCAGGAGGTCTACGCCGACGACGCCTTCACCCCCGAGATCGAGCCCGCCGAGCCCTTCACCCTGGGCGTGCGCGTGGCCAACAACGGCACCGGCACCGCCCAGGCGCTGAAGATCGACTCCGCCCAGCCCAGGATCATCGAGAACGAGCAGGGTCTGCTGATCGGCTTCAAGATCCTCGACAGCCAGGTCAATGACCAGCCCTACGCCCCGACCCTGCTGGTGAACTTCGGCGATATCCCCGCCAACGACGCCTCGGTGGGCCGTTGGAACATGGTCACCACGCTTTCCGGCGAGTTCGTCGACTTCAGCGCCGAGTTCACCCACGCCGACGAGCTGGGCGGGGCGCTGACCTCGCTGCTGGACGCCACCAACACCCATTTCCTCATCCACGACGTGCTGGTGGACCTGCCCGGCCGCGACGGCGTGCGCGACTTCCTGGCCGACGACGGCGACGCCCTGCGGGTGTACGAATCCGACAACGTCGACACCGTGGTGGCTGATCACTCGGGCAGCGCCAGCCTGAGCTTCATGCGCAGCAGCGACGGCGACAGCTACTACACCCTGACAACCCCGCCCGAGGCCGGCTTCCTCTACGCCAAGCTGCCCGACCCCTTCAACGGCAGCAAGCGCATCAAGGCCGTGCTGCGCTCCGACGGCAAGCGCCTGGCCACGGCCAACGCCTGGCTGTCCAGAACCCGCCGCGACGACCAGGGCTGGGACCGTTACGTCAACCTGTTCGATGCCGCCACCGGCGGCAGCTACACGGTGATCTTCTCCGACCGGGCCGAAACGCCCCAGGCCCCGGTGCTGCAGTTCGTCGCCGACCGCACCACCCACGAGGGCAAGCCCCTGGGCTTTCTGGTGGAGGCCAGCGACCCCAACGGCACCACCCCCACGCTCACCGCCAGCGGCTTGCCGGAGGGGGCGAGCTTCGCCGATCAGGGCGACGGCAGCGGCCTGTTCCAGTGGACCCCGGCCGAAGGCCAGGCCGGCAGCTACCCGGTCAGCTTCACTGCCAGCGACGGGGCGCTCAGCGCCGAGCGCAGCGCCACCCTCACCGTCAATCCCGCCTGGGATACCGACGGCGACGGCATGGACGACGCCTGGGAGCTGGAGCACTTCGGCACCCTGGATCGCGACGGCACCGGCGACTTCGACGGCGATGGCATCTCGGATCTCGACGAATACCGCAACGGCACAGATCCCACCGCGGCCCCGGCGGACAACCTCCCCGGCGAGACCGGCGTGCTGCTGGCAGGCTCTGACTGGCAGCCGCTGAGCCTGGAGAATGCGGCCAGCGCCCCGGTGATCCTGCTGGGCGCGGCCTCGGCCTATGACGCCGAACCGGGTGTCGTGCAATTGCGCGGCAACACCACGGATGGCTATGAGCTGCGTTTTGCCGAATGGGCCTATCTCGATGGTGAGCACGCCCCCGAGACGGTGGCCTACCTGGCGCTGGAGCCGGGCCGCTACCGCCTGTCCGACGGCAGCACCTGGGAGGTGGGGCTGGTCTCCAGCGCCGCCCCGGGTGAGTGGCGCAGCCACGGCTTCGCCGAATCCTTCGGCGCTGCGCCCAGCGTGTTCCTGACCGCCCAGACTACGGCCAACGGCCAGCCGGTGTCCCTGCGGGCGCGCAATGTCAGCGCCGAGGGCTTCGAGTTGGGCCTGGTGCAGGAGTCCGGCAGCGCCCAGCCGGGCGTTGCCGAGCAGGTGGGTTATCTGGCCGTCTACAGCCCCAGCGGCAGCGGCCAGGCCACCGTCGGCGAGACCGCGCAGGACTACCAGCTGCACAGCGTGGCCATGGACCACACGGTGCAGAACCTGGCCGGCGCCAGCCTGTGGCTGCAGGAAGAGCAGGCCGACGACGACGAGCAGACCCACCTGGCCGAGACCGTGGCGGTGCTGAAGCTCGCCCGCGGCGTGTTCGCCCAGAGCAACAGCGTGGCCGAGGACGACCCGGCGGTGGTGCGCCGCCAGGGCCCGGCCGACTCCGACAATGATGGCCTGCCGGAGGTCTACGAGTACACCCAGGGTCTGGACCCCTACGATGCGGCCGACGCCGCCCTGGACCCGGATGGTGATTCGCTCACCAACCTCGCCGAGTACAACGCCGGCACCGATCCGCAGGTGGCCGACACCGACGGTGACGGCTACTTCGACGGGAGTGACGCCTTCCCGCTGGACGTCGCCGAGTGGCTGGACACCGACGGCGACGGCATCGGCGACAACACCGACGAGGACGACGACGGCGACGGCCTGCCCGACAGCTACGAGACCGCCCATGGCCTGGATCCGAAGGATGCCAGCGACGCGCTGCGCGACGCCGACGGCGATGGTCTCACCAGCCTGGCCGAGTACCAAACGGGCACTGACCCGAGCATGGCGGACACCGACGGCGACGGCAGCAACGACGGCAGCGACGCCTTCCCGCTGAATGCCGAGGAGTGGGCCGACACCGACGGTGACGGCACGGGCAATAATGCCGACACCGACGATGACAACGACGGCCTGACCGACGAGTACGAACTGGCCAATGGCATGGACCCGCTGGACGCGACCGACGCCGACGCCGATCTCGATGGCGATGGGCTCACCAGTCGCACCGAGGCGGAACTGGGCACCGACCCGACGGTGGCCGATACCGACGGCGACGGGGCCGTAGACGGTGCAGATGCCTTCCCGCTGAACCCCGCCGAGTGGCTGGACACCGACGGCGATGGCGTGGGCAACAACGCCGATGCGGACGACGACAACGACACCCTGCCGGATGCCTACGAGCTGGCCGAGGGCCTGGATCCGCTGGACCCCAGCGATGCCCAGGCCGACCCGGACGGCGACGGGCTCACCAGTGTCCAGGAGATGGCTCTGGGCACCAAACCGCTGACCGCCGACACCGACGGCGACGGCTACACCGACGGCATCGACGTCTTCCCGCTGAACCCCTCCGAGTGGGCGGACAACGACCAGGACGGCATCGGCAACAATGCCGATACCGACGACGACAACGACGGGCTCAGCGACGCCTACGAGGCCGCCCACGGCATGGACCCCTACGATGCGGGGGATGCCGGCGCGGACCTGGACGGCGATGGCCTCACCAGCCTGGAGGAGTTCCAGCGCGGCACCCACCCGACCAAGGCCGACACCGACGGTGACGGCCACCACGACGGGCTGGACGTCTTCCCGCTGGATGAAACCGAATGGCTGGACACCGACGGCGACGGCATCGGCAACAACGCCGATACCGACGACGACGGTGACGGCCTGCCGGATGCCTACGAGAGCGCCAACGGCCTCGACCCGTTGGACGCGGCCGATGCCACGGCCGACCCGGACGGCGACACCCTGGACAACACCACCGAGTACCAGCGTGGCACCGATCCGCAGCGGGCGGACACCGACGGCGACGGCCATAACGACAACGTCGACGCCTTCCCGCTGGACGAGGCGGAGTGGGGCGACAACGACGGCGACGGTACCGGCGATAACGCCGACGCCGACGACGACAACGACGGCCTGCCCGATACCTACGAGACCGCCCACGGGCTGGACCCGCTGGATGCCGCCGACGCCACCGCCGATGGCGACAGCGACGGCCTGAACAACCTGGAGGAGCTGGCCGCGGGCACCGACCCCAACGTCGCCGACACCGACGGCGACGGCCACGTCGACGGCGCCGATGTCTTCCCGCTCGACGAGGGCGAGTGGGCGGACACCGACGGCGACGGGCACCACGATGGCATCGACGTCTTCCCGCTGGATCCCTCCGAGTGGGCCGACAACGACGGCGACGGCGTGGGTAACAACGCCGATACCGACGATGACAACGACGGCCTGCCGGACGACTACGAGCTGGCCCACGGCCTGGATCCCCTCGACGGTTCGGATGCCGCCATCGACAGCGACGGCGACACCCTGACCAACCTGGAGGAATACGCCCTGGGTACGCACCCGCAGCGGGCGGACACCGACGGCGACGGCCATAACGACAACGTCGACGCCTTCCCGCTGGACGCCTCCGAGTGGGTGGATACCGACGGCGATGGCATCGGCAACAACGCCGACACGGACGATGATAACGACGGCCTGCCCGACGCCTACGAGCTGCAACACGGCCTGGACCCGTTGGATGCCGCCGATGCCACCCAGGACGCCGATGGCGACGGCTACAGCAACATGGACGAGTACCTGGCCGGCTCCGACCCCTCGGACCCCACCAGCTACCCGTTGCCGCTGAAGGCCAGCCTGGGCGCGCCGCTGATCACCCACGAGTGGCAGACGATCGAGCTGGGCGCGGGCTACGAGGATCCGCTGGTGATCCTGGGCCCGAGCACCGACTACGACCCCAACCGCGGCACCGCCCAGCTGCGCAAGGTCGGCGCGGGTGGCTTCGAGCTGCGCTTTGGGGAGTGGGGCTACCAGGACGGCCTGCACGGCACCGAGCAGGGGCGTTATCTGGTGGTGCAGCCGGGCCGGCATTACCTGCCCGACGGCAGTGTGTGGGAAGCCGGCCGACTCTCAGTGGGCGCGGATCGCCAGTGGCAGGGCCGCAGCTTCATCCACAGCTTCGACGGCGTGCCTGCGCTGTTCCTCACCCTGCAGACCAGCGACAGCGATGTGCCGCTGGCGGTGCGGGTGCATAGCGTGAGCGAGACCGGCTTCGTGGTCGCGCTGGACGCCGAGGAAGGCTTGGCGCTGCCGGCCGACAGCGTCGAGGTGCTGGGGTATCTGGCGGTATACGGCGCCAGTGTCGGCGCGGTGGAGGTCGACGGCGTGCCGCGCGATTACCAGATCGCGTTCGCCGCCCTGAGCGACCAGTACACCCCGCTGGCCGGCACCGAGCTGCGGCTGGAAGAAGACCAGGCCGCGGATGCCGAGACGGCGCACGAGCGCGAGATGGTCGCCAGCCTGGCCTTCGGGCATGACGTCTTCGCCCAGGCCCAGACCGCCTTCGAGACGGACCCGGCGGTGCTGCGGCGCAAGGGCGTGGAGGACTCCGACGGTGATGGCATGCGCGACCTCTACGAGCTGGCCCACGGCTTCGATCCCCACGACGCCGGCGACGCCTACGGTGACGCCGACGGCGACGGCTACAGCAACCTGGACGAGTACCGGGCCGGCAGTGATCCGCTGGATCCGGCCAGCCACCCGCGGGCGCTGAACCTGGCCACCGGCGAGCGGCTGGTGAACCACAGCTGGACGCCGCACATGCTCTGGGGCCGCTACGAGCAGCCGGTGGTGATCCTCGGCCCCAGCACCGACTACGGCCACGAGCCGGGGGTGGTGCAGCTGGAGGCTGTGGAGCCGCGGCGCATGCATGCCCGCTTCCACATGCGCTACCGCGAGTGGAGCTATGACGATGGCCGTCACGTGCCCGAGCGGGTCGGCTTCCTGGTC
The DNA here is from genome assembly GCF_009295635.1 of Alkalilimnicola sp. S0819. Classification (NCBI taxonomy): domain Bacteria; kingdom Pseudomonadati; phylum Pseudomonadota; class Gammaproteobacteria; order Chromatiales; family Ectothiorhodospiraceae; genus Alkalilimnicola; species Alkalilimnicola sp. S0819. The sequence continues at coordinate 309,481 of NZ_WHIW01000002.1, forward strand.
GCCGAGCAGGGTCGCCACGCGCAGGCCGACGGTAGCCTCTGGGAGGCCGGGCGCTTCGAGCTCGAGGGCCTGGGCCAGTGGCAGATGCATGAGTTTGCCGTGCCCTTCGAAGACGTGCCCCAGGTCTATCTCACCGTGCAGACAACCAACGGCGACCAGCCGGTGCTGGTGCGGGTGCGCGACGTCACCACCCGCGGCTTCCAGGCGGCGCTGTACACCGAGCAGGCCCGGCAAGACGGCGGGCATCCGGCCGAGGTGATCGGGTATGTCGCGATCTATCACAGTGCGGACAACGGCAAGCTGCCGGTCGGTTTCCGCAAGAAAAACTACAGCCTGTACCGGGGCGAGCTGAGCGACACGGGGGCGGTCATCGGTGGCGCCGGGCTGTGGTTGCAGGAGGAGCAGTCGGCGGATGCGGAAACCGGCCACGGCACCGAGGCCGTCAATGTCCTGGTGCTCGGCCGGGAGGCCTTCGCCCAGACCGTCACCACCCGAGACGCCGACCCGGCGGTTCTGCGCCGAGCCTGTAGCTGGCACATCACCGTGCTGGAGCAGGTGGATGACGCGCTGGAGCGGGGTGCCAGGCGGACGCAGGATGACAGGCTGCGCCAGTTGTTCCAGGGCAAGTGGCGTGACCGCTTCGACGACTACCTGGATCGCTACCGCAAGCCCGGTCACGGCAATAGCGGCCGCCATCGGGCGAACGGCTGCTAGCGGGCACCAGCGAACAACAAGACCAACGAAACGCGCCGCCCCCCGGGGCGGCCAAGGAAGAACAAAAAAATGACAACCCCGGCAAAGCAACAGAACCCCAAACTGTGCCGACGGCTCCTTGCCGCCGCGCTGGCGGTTCTCCTGCTCGGCCTCCTACAACCGGCCACCGCCGCGGTAGAACTCCCCAGCGGCTACTACCACACCACCGTGGAAGACCTCACGGTCAAGGTCCTCGGCGGCCACCTCAAGGCCCGCCGCACCTGGTACCGCGGCCGCTGGCAGTTCAACCGTGCCTGGAACAACCTCAAGATCGAGTACGACGCGCTGAGCGGCGAGATCAGCACCATCACCCGCAACCTCGACGTCTACGAGCCCAGCGGCTCGAGCAAGGAGCTCTTCGTCTACGACGGGCGCTACACCCTACGCAAGCTCGACACCGGCTTCCGCTGGGCCGACCGCAAGGGCAACTGGATCGAGTACGACAACGCCGGCCATATCACCCGGTATGGCGATCGCAACGCCATCACCGTGAGCTTCGGCTACGACGCGGCCGGCCAGCGCAGCGCCGTGTTCGACCACCACGGCCGCCAGGTGCTCTGGTACGAGTACAGCAACGGCCGGGTCAGCGCGGTGCACGACGCCACCCAGCCCACCCCGCGCCGGGTGGAATACACCTGGGTGGATGGCCGGCTCACCGCCGTCAAGGACGTGCTGGGCAACACCTGGGCCTACAGTTATTCGGGCGGCGAGCTCAGCCGGATCACGGACCCCGAGGGGCGCCCCACCCACATCGCCTACCACGGCGAGAGCGGCAGCTCGGCGAGCGGCGGCTCGGGCGCCGGTGGCAGCGGCTCAACCAGCGCCACCGCCTTCTACGCCAGCGACAGCGGGGACGCCATCGAGCACGCCCGAAGAGTGGCCAGCGTGACCCTGGCCGATGGCACCGGCCCGCGCTACGTCTACGACTACGACAGCACCAAGAAGCAGTTCTATGTGAAGACCACCCAGAGCTCGGGCAAGGTGACCGAGCAGTGGTACGACCGCACCGGCTACAGAATCCGCGAGGACATCAACGGCCTGACGGTGGCCAGCATCCTCCACAGCTCCGATCGGCGGCGCACGGTCACCACCAACGAGCTGGGGCAAAAGACCATCGAGGAGTACGACGAGCACCGCAACCGCACCAAAATCACCTACCCGGACGGCGCGAGCAAGCGCTGGCGCTATGACCCGGTCTACTCCCAGGTGCTGAAAGAGACCAATGAGCTGGGCATCGTCACCCAGTACAGCTATGACGCCCAGGGCAACCTCACCAAGCTCGTCGAGGCCGTAGGAAAGCCCGCCGAGCGCACCACCATTTTTACGTACGACCAGCACGGCCAGCGCCTCACCCAAACCCGGGCCGGGGATGCGCGCACCGCCACGGCACGGACCAGCTATAGCTACGATGCGTGGGGAAACCTCGCCAGCCGCACCGGGCCCGAGGGCCACACGGTGAGCTTTGTGGCCTACGATGCGATGGGCAATGCGCTTGCGATGGACGACGAGCGCGGCCAGCGCTGGCGGCGGACCTTTGATGCGAGCGGCAAGCTCACCGCCCAGGTCAACCCCCTGGGCCAGACCACCCGCTATGGCTATGATCGCAGTGGGAAGCTGGTGAGCCTCACGGATGCCGCGCAGCACACCATCCGCTACGCCTATGACACCAACCACCGCCGCGTAAAGGCGATCGACGCGCAGGGCGGCGAAATCCGCCTCAGCTACAACGAGCGCGGTCAGCTGGCGACGCTCACCGACCAGGCAGGGAAACGTCTGGGCGCGTACGGCTACGATGCGCGCGGTCTGCTCGCGAGCACAACGGACGGGGCGGGCAACACCGTCGCCCACACTTACGGAAGCCAGGGCAGTGGGGCGGGCTGGCATGAGCTCAGCGCCATCCAGTATCCGACCTATGCGGAGACCTACCAGTACGACAGCCGCGGCCGCCGCACCCTCGCGCGCCGGATGCTCTCCGAGAACGCCGCCCTGGAGACCCAATACCGTTACAACGCCGCCGGCTGGCGCACCGCGCAGGTCGACCCCAAGGGCCGCGCCACCGCCTACACCCACGACGCCTTGGGCCGCCTGGCGAGCGTCACGGACCCGGCCGAAGGCGTGACCGCCTTTACCTACGATAATCGTGACAACCTGCTCGAAGTCCAGAACGCCCGCGGCATCCGCCTGCGCCGCTATGCCTACGATGGCAACGACCGACGCACCGCCGAGATCTGGCCCGATGAGCGCGCCTGGCGGTATACCTTTGACCCCGCAGGCAACCCGGCCAGCCGTATTGACGCCAAGGGCCAGCGCCGGGTCTTTACCTTCGATGCTGCCCGGCGGCTGCTGAGCTTTCAGGATTACCAGGCCGACGGGGCGCTGGCGCGCAGCAGCAGCTTCAGCTTTGATGCGCTTGGCCGCCTGACCGGCTACGACGACGGCACCACCCGCGGCAGCTACAGCTACGGCCCACAGAGCCGGCTGACCGGCGCCACCGTGGATTACGGCGCCTTCAGCAAGCGCATTGGTTACAGCTATCACCCCAACGGCCTGAAGGCGGGCTTCACCGGCGCCGACGGCGCCACCATCCAATACGGCTTTGATGCCGCCAACCGCCTTGCCCGTATCGAACTACTGGGGCAGGGCAGCCTCAGCTACAACGGGCATCAGTGGTTTGCCCCCACCCAAGTCACGCTGCCCGGTGGCGGAGACCAAACCTACGCCTATGATGCGCTGATGCGCCCACAGCGCATCAGTGCCACCGACCCGGCGAACAATCCGCTGATGGACTATCAGTACGAGTACGATCCAGCCGGCAACATCACCCAAAAGGCCACCGCCCAGGGCACCCACCGCTACGGCTATGATCGGCTGGACCGGCTGATCCAGGCCGACAATTCCCGGCTACCCGACGAAGCCTATACCTACGACCCGGTAGGCAATCGACTGAGCAGCCTGGATACCACCCAAGCGTGGCAGTACGATGCCAGTGACCAGTTGCTGGGCCACGACAAGGCGAGCTTTCAGTACGATGCCAACGGTGGCCTGATCGAGAAGACCGTCAATGGTGCGACCACCAAATACCGCTACGGCACCGACAGCCGCCTGCGTGCCGTCACCCTCCCGGACGGGCGGCAGGCGAGCTACTACTACGATCCCTTCGGCCGGCGGCTATGGAAAGAGGTGGACGGCGAGCGGACGTACTTCCTCTATGCCGAGGAGGGGCTGGTGGCGGAGTTTGACGCGAGCGGCACTCCCATTCGGGAGTACGGCTACAAACCGGACAGCACCTGGGGCACCGCGCCGCTGTGGATGAAGGCGGGCGGGCAGACCTACTATTACATCAATGACCATCTGGGCACGCCGCAGCAGTTGGTGACCGCGAGTGGGCGTCGCGCCTCGGCGGCGGACTATGCGGCGTTTGGGCAGGCGGCACCTACGACGACGGCGGTGGAGAATCCGCTGCGGTTTCCGGGGCAGTACGTCGATCCAGAGACCGGGCTGCACTACAACTGGCATCGGTACTATGACCCCAGCACCGGGCGGTATATCACTTCCGACCCGATTGGGCTTGAGGGTGGGCTGAATACGTTCACGTACGTTTTTGGTAACCCGTTGCGGTGGACAGACCATACCGGTCTCCAGGTTCTCCTGTGCCGCCGGACACCCGATCTTCCTTGGCCGCTAAATCAATCCGAGCATTGGTGGCTGAAAACGGACACGTACGAGTCCGGGATGGGCGGTATGGGGGAAGGAGTGCCTGGAGATGAAGGCAATTCCGACTGGCCGTATGCGCCAACGCAGACGAAGGACCATAGCGGGCAGTCTGAGAAGGATGGCGCGACCTGCGAACCGGCCCCCAACGTTGATGAGCAGTGTGTCAACGATCTTATAGAGCCTGGCCAGCCAACCGGTCTCTGGTCGCCAATAAATCAATGCCAGAGTTTTGCTCAGCAAGTGTTGGACTCTTGCTTTATCGGCCCCCAGCCTGCGGCGGATTCGACCGGGATCTGCGGTTATAACGGAGACAGGTGCAATGGGCTTTAGGCGGCTCCAGTTCCTCAGGGGGAACAGGTGGATCGTGCCGGCTACCCTTTTTGGGCTGGCCGTAATCCTTCTGTTGGTTGCTATGCACGCGGCGTGGCTATCTGCCACACCTGTGCAGCGGCCGGAGCACTACGAAACCCGGGCGACTATCTTCTTCTACTTGTCGCTGGCTTCGTTAGCAGCGTCTGCGTTGATCGGAGGCGTGCTGTGGGTTCGGCGGGATAGACGCTAACGGAACTAGTCCTTTCCTTTATTTCCGAAAGGAAATGCGAGCCCCAGGCCCCGCCAACTGGCGGGGCCTTCTCGTATCCATTTCCCCTTTAGGGAAACGCTGAACAAACCAGCGCCACAGCATCAATTGTTCGAAAAATGACCGCCTCGACCTATTTCGGCCGTCAAAACGGCGTTTCAGCGTCTTTCTGCCCCGTATCCGCCTCGTTTGGGCGGATTTCGGGCGCACCAACCCCTCAGCCGGGCATCAACTGGCGCTTCACGCGCACCAGGTTCGCCAAGGCGAACAAGGTGTAGAGCTGCGCTTCGTTCTTGGCCAAGCCCCGGTAGCGCACCTTGCGGTGGCCAAACAGATTCTTGACCACATGAAACGGATGCTCCACTACCGCCCGGATACCAGCCTTCACCCGCTCCATGGCCTGGAGCGTGCGGCCCATAGCGGTGTTCGGGA